>DASXCH010000111.1:0-6480 GCA_036491275.1 Caulobacteraceae bacterium | reverse complement strand
GCTTGTAGGTCCAGTTGGTGCCGCCATGCGTGTAGTCGGACCAACGAGCGCCGCCCTCGAACGTCAGATCCTTGAAGAAGGCCACGTTCTGGATGAGCGGGATGCGGATCTCCCCAAACACCGACTTCGAGGCCTGCGAACCACGGGTGGGCAGGGATTTGCCGCCAGCGCCCGCCAAATCTCCGCTTTGAACGGTGGCGTCGAAATCGGTTTCAAGGAAGGTACGCGTGTATTCGGAGCCCAGCGAGATACCGATCCCGTCGGAGGCCATCGGCGACTTCAGACCGTATTGGCCAAGGTCGCCGGTGATGTTGCCGGTGACCACCTGTTGGTCAACCGAACCGCCCTCTTCGGCTGTACCGGTGAGATACTGAAGCGCGGCCGGGGTGACGCCACCAGGAGTCCAAAGGTTATAGGGCACGCAGCTCGTATCGGCGCCGCTGACCGCGGCGACGCAAACCGGCGTGCCCGCGGCGACGCCAGCAACGCCACCAACGGCTGGATTGGGCTCCACATTGAGACCATTGAGCTCCTTGGAATAGAGGAGATAGCCTTCCTCGATGTCCCTCAGGACCGTTCGGCCGTATTGGGCCGAAACGTCATAGCTCCACCCCTGGCCGATATCGCCCTTTGCTCCGATCAGATAGCGCATGTCCATGTGCTCGATGTCGGAGATACGATTGCCGCCTTCAACGTTGCGCTTGCCGAGGTCGAATGTCGCCTGGACGTTGGCATTGCCGGCGTCGGCTCCGCAGAGGGTATTGGCCTCTGCGCTGGTCAGCAGCGGATCGTTGCAGGGGAGGGTGAACAGCCGGTCGCCGACGAACGAACCGGACGGGGCGACCTGCGCCGGGGTATGGTCATCCAGGAACATGAAGCTCGAATAGATGTCGAGCCAGGGGGCGATCTCATAGTGCGAAAATTCCCCTGCGTTCCAGCGGATGTCTGGGCGCTGGATGTAGTTCAACGGCGCAAAGTTGTAGTCGTCGCCCGCTGATCGTAGCGGCAGAAGGCCGCCGGCGCCCGCGGCGCCTGGCAGGATCGTATAGCTGTGCGGATTCGGAGCGGCCATCGTCACACCGCCGACGATCAATCCCTTTGGATCGAGGCGTCCCGGTGCGTCGTTGGATGACCCCGCGCAGTATTGGCCGCCCGACGAGGTACTGAGAGTGCCGCAGGTGCTCCAATCGTACGCCGACTCGAGAACAGCGTCGATGTGGGTGTACGACATGTAGAATTCGACATTGCCCTTGTCGTCTGGAGTGTTGGCGCCGCCGGTCACGGTGGCGGTCCAGCGGGCGCCGGCCCACTTCGCGCCTGAGGGGAGGTTTAAGATCGGAAAGACGCCGGCACCGGCCGCATTGTCTCTTCGAACCTGCTGGTTGTTGTTTTCGTGCTCGCCGATCGAGAATTCACTGTCGAGCTGCAAGCCTTCGTAGTTGTGCTTCATGATGAAGTTCACGACCCCGGCCACGGCGTCAGACCCGTAAACGGCCGAGGCGCCGCCGGTCAGGACTTCCACGCGGTCGATGAGGGCGGGCGGGATCATGTTGATGTCGGGGACCGCCTCGGAGGGGTCGCCCGGCTGCAGGCGCCGGCCGTCGACCAGGACCAGGGTGCGAATGTCGCCGAGGCCGCGGAGGTCGATCGTGGCGGTGCCGCTGGCGCCATTGGATTCAAACTGACCGAAGTCGGCGAAAGCCTGCGGCAGGTTGTTGATCAGGTCTTCGACGTTGGTCGTGCCTTGCAGCTTGACCGTCTGGTTGTTGACCGTCGTGACCGGGCTGACGCTGGTGAGATTCTTCTGCGGGATGCGGGAACCCGTAACCACCAGCTCCTGAACGCTGGTCGTCGCGGGGGGCGCCGCTTCGACGGCCTGGGCGCTGGCGCCGGTTGCCGACACGGCCGCGAGGGCGGCGCCGGAAATCATGGACGACGCCAGCAGGCGCGTACGCATGGTCGGTGTGGTCAAGTGAGAATCCTCCAATCAGCCCAGAGGCGCCGTCGTTGTGACGTTCGCATAGGCGCGAGCGCAAAAGGTTCCGGATGAGATTCTCCCCCCGGATATCGGCGGTCTTAGGATCGCCGCCTTGAATCGGTCAACTTGGATTACGGTCTCGTAAGGTAATCACCCGTGACGTGTCACTTTCCGGTCACAGATTCCGGCGAGGCGGGGACAGGACGCAAGTTTTTCGCCGGGTCGGCCGGTAAGCCCGGGTGAAATCGGCGTGCGCGGACGGGATTGCGAAAGCTCGGCCGGCGGTCTTGTATTCACCGTCTCCGGTCGAGGGTCCCAACATGCCGAAACATCGAACGATCGCCATCGCGCTGAGCCTGGCGGCAGCGTCCGCCGTCGCCTTCGCGGCGCCCAGGAGCAAGCCTATCGGCGAGCCGGCGGTCGTCCAGCACCTGCTCGATTGCCGCAAGCTGGCCAGCGACGCCGAACGCCTCGCCTGCTACGACAAGGCGGCCGCAGCGATGCAGAGCGCCACCGCCAGCGGCGACTTGGTGTCGATCGACCGAGAGCAGCGACGCGCTGCCCGCCGCCAGGCCTTCGGCTTCACTCTGCCCTCGCTCGGCTTCCTGGATCGCGGCGAGAAGGAAGGCGAGGCCAACCACATCACCGCTACGGTCAAAAACGCCTATCGAGGCGCCGAGGGGGAATGGATCGTGGAACTGGCTGATGGAGCCACCTGGCGGCAGTCGGAAGCACAGGAACTCGGACGGACCCCCCGTCCCGGCTCGAAGGTTGAAATCAGTAGGGGCATGCTTGGCAGTTTCTTCATGACCATCGACGGGCAGGGCGCGGGCAAGGCCAAGCGGATCGGCTGATCCGGCGGAGCGTTGTCAGAACCATGACCCATTTCCGCGATGTGACCGCCGCCTTCAGCGTCAGTCCGCAGATCGAACTCGATGACGTGGCCTTGGCCCGCGCCGACGGCTTCAGGCTGATCGTCAACAATCGGCCGGACGGGGAGGCGCCCGACCAGCCGACTTCAGCGGAGATCGAGCGAGCCGCGATGCGCCAGGGCCTGGCCTACGTCCATGTGCCAGTGGTCGGTCGGCCCACGCGCGAGCAGATCGAAACCGAGCAAGCGGCGATCGCAGCCGCGGGCGGCCCAGCGCTCGCCTTCTGCCGCTCCGGATCCCGTTCGATCCTGACCTGGGCGCTCGGCCAGCTGGCCTCCGGCGAACTAAGCCGCGGCGAAATAGTCAGACATGCCATCGCTGCCGGCTATGACTTGGACGCCGCTCTGCCACCCGGCTGAACCGCCAGTTCAGTGCGCGTCAGTGGCGGCGCCGATCCGGGAGTTCATGTAGTCCTGGGCGGCCCGAGCCTGCTTCTCCCAGTCGGCCTTCGTCATGCACACCCGATGGCCGCCCAGGCGGCTGCCGACGGGCGTTTCGGTCTTGCAGATCATCTTGGTGTCCGCCGCCGCGCCATAGTTCGTGATCGGCGCCACGCCGTTGACGGTGGCCTGCGAAACCGTGGTGGCAGGCCGTGAGGCGGGTTCGGGAATAGTTGCCGTCACCGGCCGAGGCTCGGGCATGGTCGCCGCGACCGGCGGATCGGCCAGGGCGCTCGACGCGGCCGCCAGCGCCACCAGGGCCGGCAGGACGATGTTCACTGCGCGCGTCATATCGAACTCCGGATTGGAATTGTCACCGATGCAGAGGTTATATCCCCTTCCTCGCGTTCGCTGAAAAATCTGGTTGCAGATTTGAAATCCGACCCCGCCACAGTCTCCGCCGAACACTATCCGACGCCCGCCGCGCGCTCGGCCGACCGGTGGGTCCATGTCGCCGGATTGACGGCCGGCGGCGTCGGCGGCGTCGTTCTCCTGGGTCTTTCGCTGGGTGTGGGCCGCTTGGGACAGACCGCGGCCGTCGCGATCTACGCCGCCTCCCTGATGGCCATGTTCGGCTTCTCGCTGGCCTATAACATGGCCGGACAGCGGCGCCGGCCGCTTCTGCGGCGCTTCGATCACGCCGCCATCTTCATCATGATCGCCGGCTCCTACACGCCGTTCACCACCCAGAGCCTAACCGGCGGCTGGGCGATCGGCATGACCACCGCCGTCTGGACCCTGGCGCTGGCCGGGGCGGCGGCGAAGCTGTTCCTCCCGGGCCTTGGCCGTGGCTTCTGGGTGGCGCTTTACCTCGGTCTGGGCTGGATCGCGGTGATCGCGCTCAAGCCGCTTCTGGCCGGCGTCTCTCTGCTGGCCCTGACGCTGCTGGCCGCGGGAGGGCTGATCTATTCGCTCGGCGTCATTGTTTACGCGCGCCGCAGTCTGAAATTCCGACGGGCCATCTGGCACGGCTTCGTCGTCGCCGCGGCGGCGACGCAGTACGCCGCCGTCCTCGTGGGCGTGGTGCTGACCGCCCGTTAGATCACCAACGCTGGATAACGGTTACGTGGGCGGCCGCTACGGAATCCTGGGTATGTGCCGGCCGCGCCAGAGGCGCGACGGCGGCGAAGAGCGCCACGACGCCTCCGGCGATCAGGGTCATTTTGAGGATCGTCACGGGCGACTCCGGATTTCGGTTCAGTCACCTGCGGAAACGCCTGAAAGGCCGATCGGATGCGGTCTCGCGAGCGCGGCCGCGAGAGATTTCCGGGGTCGGCAGTAGGTCAATTGTGGCGCAATCCGGGCGGCGCGATGAACGGCGCCGCAATTTTCCCCTCAGACGGCGTTCAAGGCGCGGAGCCTAGAGGTTGCGCATCGACGTCAATCCCGACGCGAATCCTTCGAGGAGATGCGCCATGAAGCGCCTACTGCTCGCCGCTGCCGGCCTTTCGGTCATCGCTGGCCCTATGGCGGCCGCGGCCCAATCCCAGCCTGACTGGCGGGGCAACCACCAGGATCACCAGAATGCGCGCCAGATGCCGGCCAGTCGTCCGGAAAACCGCCCCGCGCCGCAGAATTTCCACGCGCCCCAACATAACGTCCAGCGCCTTCAGCCCGCGCCGAACCGGGGGCCCGTCTCCGGTAACTCGAGCGCTCACACCGCTTGGCGCGGCGCCGGGCCCAATGGCGCTCCGATCCGAGCCCAGCCGAACGGGCCCAGCCAGTATCGGCGTTACGGAAACACCGGCCAAGCCCAGACCTACCGTGGCGGCCAGTATCAGAGTCGCAGCGGCTACCAGAACTTCCGCAGCTGGAACGGCGGCAATGTCCGCCTGCGGGGCGACTGGTGGCGTGGCCGGTCCGGTTTCAACGGCTATTCTGGCCGCCGCGAAGGCTACTGGTTCGCGCCGGGATGGGGCTACTACAGCGTCGACCCGCGCTGGTTGGACTTCGACTGGGTGGTCGGCTCGGTCGTGCCGTACGCGTTGCAGAGCTACGCTATCTCGGATCCGTACGAATACGGCCTGCCTCCGGCGCCCTACGGCTGCGAGTGGATCTTCCTTCGCGACCAGATCGTGCTGATCGACCTGGGCAGCGGCCAGATCCTCGAGATCGCCGGCGGCTACTGAGCGCGGTCCGCAAAAGTGGGACCTGATTTTGCGATGAGAGCGCGCTCAAGTTCTTGAATCTCGGGCATAATCAGTGATCAGGCGTCTTGGCCTGATCGCTGATCGTGCTTAGGGGCTGGCGAGCGATCACGGCCGGACCGGGCGGAACTTTCCGCCCGGTCCTTTCATGCCTTGAGAGGGCCCTACCAGGGGAGGGTGAGAGCGGTTGAGTTGGCCCAGTGGATGTTGTCGGCAACGCGGTCGAGGCGCGCTTCGAGCGTCTCCGTCTGGGCTGGCGTCAGCTGACCATTCTGATGGTCCCGCAAATCGTTTTCGCGATCACGGATCCCATGCAGGGCGTCCATCGCGCGATCACGTTCCGTGTGGGTCAAGGCGCCGTTGTCACGCGATTCGTCGACCCGGTGGTGCAGCCAGTCTTCCCGCTGGCCGAGAGTCCAGTCACGATGGACGTTCGCGCCCGCCGTATCGGTCTGCGCCAAAGCCGGAGTGGCGACGGGCGCGACGGCCAACACGGCCGCCGCGGCGCCCAGCAGCAATGTCGTGTTCAGAATCTTCACAGGCAAGTCTCCATTCTATCCCGGAACTTGTCCCTCGCCATTAAAAACGTCCGTCCGCCCGATCGGATGCACGGCGCGTGGAATCACCGACTTGTTCAATTTTCGCCGTATATTTGGCGATATCGCGTCAAACGAGCCCACTTTGAATTCCAATAGACGTCTTTACTGTTCGGACGCCCTATCTCACGCCCCGAGAGCGTCGTTGGCGAACTCGAGGTCGAGGAGCTTGAGGCGCTTGATCTCGTCGCGCAGGCGCGCGGCCTCCTCGAACTCCAGGTCGGCGGCCGCCCCCCGCATGCGGGATTCCAGATCACGCAGGGTCGCCTGGAAATTACTGCCCAGGAACGGCCTGGCGTCTTCCGCCACGCCGGCGTCCACGGTGACCCGATCGCCGCGCTCGTAGGGGCTGGCCAGCAGGTCCTTGATCTGGCTGCGCACGCTTTC
>DASXCH010000110.1:0-9082 GCA_036491275.1 Caulobacteraceae bacterium | reverse complement strand
AGGCGCCGAGGCCTTGGCCATGGCGGCGACCGTCAACGAGCCGTTGTTGGTGAACGAAGCGGTCGCGGCGCTGCCGGTTCCGGCCGCGGTCACCGTCTGGGCGACGCCGTGGCCGACATAGGCGAAGGCATCGGCGTTGATCAGCCCGTCGGCCGTGGCCTGGGCGACGACGTTCATCGTCCCGCTGTTTGTCACCAACGCGGTGTCGGTGAGGCCGCCATAAACCTGCTGACGGCCACCGAAGCCGCCGGTCACCGTTCCGGCGGTTGCGGTTGCGATGGCCGGCAAGACGTCATCAATCTCAATGGACCCGATGATGGCCCGGGCCACCGCCGTGTTGGCGGGGTCAGCGAGGGCCTCGGCTTCGATGCTTATAGATCCGCTGTTGTCGAGCGAAGCTTCAGCGATCTTCCCAACGTCCGCTCCGACGTACTGATCGATGCCGGTCGTGACATGGGCGAGCGCCTTCATCTCCACGGCGGTGGACCCCGCGGGAGACAGGGCCTCGGCCGATGCGAGGACCGTCAGTGCGCCGTTGTTGGAGTAGGCCGCGACGGGAGAGGCCGCGTTGACCCTTTGCCAGACTGCCTCGTCGATGGCGGCGTCCGCCGTCGCATAATCCGCACCACTCGCCAGGGCGAAAGAGCCGATATTGACAGTCCCGGAATTGCTGATTGTCGCCATACCCGAAGCGTTGGTGGCCGTGGCCGTTATGAACTGAGCCAGCCCTTCGAAGACTGTCGGAGAAGCGCGCGCACCCGAGGCGATCGCTGAGCCGGCAGCTCCGGCCGACGCGTTGGCCGCAAAAGTGATCGTGCCGGAATTGGTGAGGCTGATCTCACCGCCATCCCCGGCGGTAACGGTCTGGACGATGCCTCTGGCGAAGTAGTCAACCGCATTCGAATGGAACGTCGATTTGGCGTTCGCCGTGGCATCAACCGAAAAGACGCCCGTGTTTTCGAACGAGATGGCGCCCGTTGATGTTGCGATGAATGGACTGCCGGCGGTCTGGTGCAGCCCATCCGCAAAGACGGTGGCTGTGGCATAACCGCTTCCGTGCGCCGTCGCCAAAGCTTCTACGGTGAAGGTCCCCGAGTTGGTCATGGACACGGTTTCCGACGTCTGCGAACCAGCTTCCTGCGTGGCGCCGTAGGCTTGCGCGACCGCGCGGCCGTATCCGCCGCCGAAGTTGACCGTCGCCTCGTCAATGACCGTGAAAACGCCGCTGTTGGTGGCCGTTACCGAAGAGGGGGCAAAGGATTCAATGTCCTGATTCAGCCCTTGCGCAACACCTGTTGCATAGGCTGATGGGCCGATAGCGCCCTGGCCGACGTCGACGTTAAGCGTGCCACTGTTGTCGAATTCCGCCGCGGCAGATAATTCAAAGCTGGAGCCACTTTGAAGGATTCCAAAACCGTAGGCCTGCGCCTCGGCGTAATCGCCTGAGGCCGTGGCGTGAGCCTTCACAGTGAAATCGCCCGAATTGCTGGCGATAAGGTTGATCGCGCCAGCGTTGGAGTTCACCACCTGTTCGAACCCATCGGCCCGGGCGAGGGCGCGGGCGTAAGACGCAGCTTCGGCAGAGGCCTCTGCGTCGACGGTCAGAGTCCCGGTGTTGTCGAGAATTGCGGTCACATCGCCTGACGACGACAGCTGCTGGCGGGCGCCGTGAGCTGTGACGGTTGTAAACGCGAAAACGGTTCCAGCCGCGTGACCGCTGGCCATGACTGAAAGAGAACCGTTGTTGGTGATGGTCGAGGTGATAGAGGCTGCCGAGGATTCTGTATTGACGATGCCGGTAATCGAGGAACCGAATCCGCCAGCATGAACGACAGAGATCGAACCATTGTTAACGATGTTCGGGACGGTCGAGTTGATGAGGAAAATGCCGTTTGCCGTGCCTTCGATCTTTCCGGTGGCCGCATTACTCAGCGTGCCGGTGATGACGGCGCCGACCACCAAGATGGCAGCTGTCGTGCCCGAACTGCCGAGGGTCCCCTCGTTGATGAAGGAGCCCTGCAGGTCGTAGTCGTCGATCAACACAAAGCCGTAAGACTGAGCGGGGGAGACGACGTAATCGCCAGTCTGACCGCCGCTGGGGCCCAAGTGCAAGGGCGCAGCGCCGGCCGACGGGGCCACGGCGCAGGTGAGCGTCGCCACCGAAGCGCCAGCCAGCAGCGCGCGGATCGAACGTGATTTCAGCATGTCGTGCAGCTCCCCCGATTCGCCTCGGACGCCTCGCGCTCCGAACGCGCGGTGCTGGCGTCGCCAGAGCTATCCGACCAGCGGCTGGCGGGAAAGCCAAAAGGGTCGAAAATGCAGCGAAATGGCGAAAATATTTAGCCTTCTAGAGAAGTCGCGGGAAAAAGAAGGCAGAATCGGGGCGATTGTTTCCTCAACAATTCAGACGATCTCTGTTTAACCTCGTCGGTATACGTGCTTGGCAAGTAGTTAATGCGTTTGACGTCGGGCGGTGGGAGCGGCGAAAGCGCCAAGAACACCTCGGTGTGGGTGAACGGCTACTCCGCGTCGTCCGGTCACCTCAGCCTCTCCCGCATCATCTCCAGCGCCGTCTGCACAGACGTGATCTGGATGTCCCAGCGATCGTCGAGGTCGAACTGCTCCATCCGGTGGTGCACCGACTGGTTGGCCCGGGCGGTGGCGAAATGGACCGTGCCGACCGGCTTCATCGGCGTGCCGCCGTCGGGCCCCGCCACGCCGGTGATGGCCACCGCCAGGTGGGCGTGGGAATGCTCAAGCGCGCCCTCGGCCATCATCCGGGCGATCGGCTCGGAGACGGCCCCGAGATCAGCGATCAGGTCGCCGGAAATCCCCAGCATCTCCTGCTTGGCTCGGTTGGAGTAGGAGACGAAGCCGCGCTCGAAAACGTCCGAGGCGCCGGGAATGGCGCAGATCGCCGCCGCCACCAGGCCGCCGGTGCAGCTCTCGGCGGTGACCAGGCGCAGCGAGCGCTCGCGCGCATCGTCGATGATCAGCCGCGCCAGGGTCTGAATTTCCAGGGAGAACATCGCGCCCTCTAGCCAAACGGGGAGCGGCGAGACCAACATCGCCCGGGCGTCGAATGCAAGCGCGGAGCGTAACAGCATGACCAGGGCCGTCGATCACTTCCGCTTCGCCGCCGACGACGGGGCGCAGATCGCCGCCTGGCGCCTGGCGCCGGAGGACCGGCCCAAAGCCGTCATCCAGATCGCCCACGGCATGGCCGAGCACATGGCCCGCTACGAACGGCTCGGTCAGGCGCTCGCGGACGCCGGCTACGCCGTCTATGCCAACGACCATCGCGGCCATGGCGCCTCGGCCGACATCCATGGCTTGGGCGATTTCGGCCCGCGCGGTTTCCCGGGTGTCGTCAAGGATATGGCCGCTTTGAGCCACCTCGCGCGGGGAGAGCATCCCGGCGCGCCCCTCGTCCTCATCGGCCACAGCATGGGCTCCTTCGCCGCCCAGATCTATCTGCTGGACTACGGCGATGACCTCGCCGCGCTCGTGCTGTCCGGCACGGCCGCGGGCGACAAGCTGGTTGAGGCGATCGCCTCGGCGGGTGGCGGCGGGCGGCTGGAATCTTTCAATGCCGCCCTCGAGCCGGCCCGCACCCCGTTCGACTGGCTGTCACGCGATCCGGCCGAGGTCGACGCCTATGTCGCCGATCCTCTGTGCGGCTTCGAACTGACCCCGGCCTCTGTCCAGTCTGTGTTCGAGGCGACCGGCGGCGCCACCCTCGATCCGCGTCTGGCCAGGGCGCCAAAGAACCTGCCGGTGCTGGTGATCTCGGGCGAGCGGGATCCGGTGACCGGTCCCGGCCAGGCCTTCGCAAACACTCTCGTCGACCGCTATCGGACGGCGGGCCTCGATGTCGAGCACCGGGTCTATCCCGGCGCCCGCCACGAGCTTTTCAACGAGACCAACCGCGACGAGGTCACCGCCGATCTGATCGCCTGGCTGGACGAGCAGCTTGATGGCGGGGCGCGTGCCTAGGCCGAGCCAGACAACGGGGGGCGAGACACCTGCGGTTCGAGAATAATCCGTCATCCCGGCCAAGGCGCGCCAGCGCCGCAGAGCCGGGAGCTGAAGGAACGCCGGCCTAAGCCGCCCCTGGATCCCGGGTCTCAGTGCTGCGCATTTCGCCCGGGATGACAGTTTTGCCGTCTCGAGTGGTCTATCGAGTGAGCCGGGCTGATCGATCTGCCGCCCTAGACCGGATCGGTCATCAGGCTCCAGATCAGGGCCCAGAACCAGCCGATCACCGTCCAGCTGAGGAACAGGTTGACGAGGAAGATCCACACCGCGTTCCGCTTGCGGCGGGCGATGGCGATGATCGTCGGGATGAAGTGGATCGCCAGGGCGATGAAGGCGGCGATGGCGATAAAGATGATCGCCAGGGCCCCCATGCCCGCCAGCCACCCGGGGTGGATGGAGATATCGGTTCGGCCATTGTCCTCGGCGTTGGTCTCGTCGGCGTTGGCCTCGCCGTTGAGCGGCGATTCGCCGACGTCGGTGGGATTGGGCGCGGCCGCGGACGCCTGGGCCTTGACGTCGGCCGACGAGGGTCCGTTGGGCGTGACCGCCAGGGCGGCGGTGTTCTGGGCTGAGTTGGCGCCGGCCTTGGGCGCCGCGGGCGGCATGACCGCGGCCACCGGCTTATTGGCCGCCGCCTCGATGCGTTGGCAGGCGGCGTCGGTCCGCGCATCGGTCGCCGGGCCGTGGTAGCAGACATAGGAGTCCGACTGCGTGTCGACATTCTGGGCGTGGGCGATCGGCGCGAGAGCCAGGACCGCCAGCAAAGCGAGCAGAGTCTTCATCGCCCCATTTCCCGTTCGAACGCCGATCCTATGCCTTCCACGAGCGCCGGCCGCAATGGCCCTCACGGCTTGGCCGAAGCCGAATTCACCGGCGTTCCGGACTCGTAGCGGATCGGCACGGTGATGCTTCCGCCGACGGTCGGCAGGCCCTCGTCCGTCCACACCGATACCTGGAACTGGCTCGAGAGCGACATCGCCGCCGCGCCAAATCCGAGGCCCGCGGGCGATTCCCTCTGGACCGCGCAGCTGACCAGCTTGCCGCCCACAGCGACGAAGCAACCGAGGACCACGTGGCCGACATCGACATGGGCGGCCCGGGCCGCGGCGGGGAAGGCGGCGGCCATGTCCAACGCCTCGGGCAGGTGGGTCCAGGTCGGCTTGCCGATGACCGGCGACTTGCCGTCGATCATCTCCGGCGAGAAGGCGACGACAAACTGGGTGGTGTCACCCGCGGTCGAGCGTCTGTCCCGCAGGGTGTCCGGTCCGACAAAATCGCCCGCGAGCGAGCGGGCCGCGCGGCCGAAATCGTATCCCTTGGGGGTCTCCTCGGCGACCTCGCAATCCCTGACGCTTCCCCCCTGCTCGAACGTGCAGTCCAGCGTCACCAGGCCGCCGACACGGGCGACGCGCGCCTTTTCCGGATAGGCCGCCGAGACCTGGGCCAGGGTCGGCGCGCGGGTCCAGGGAACCTGGGTGAGATTGAGCTGGCCGAGATCACGCCTGGCGGGCAACCGCGACCCGAGAGCCTCCCGGGGCAGATTGGGCCTGACGAAATCGATTGGAATATTGATCGCCGATTCGACGGAGGTTCCATCGACGGTCATGGGACTCATCTCGAACTGGGGAGACAGGGCGATCGCCGCTGCGCCAAAGCCGTATCCCTCGGGGTTCTCATCCTTGACCGCGCAGTCGCGAAGAGACCCGACCACGGTGACCGTGCAATGGATCATGGCTCTTCCGCCGACGCCCCTGGCGAGCGCCCCCTGCGGATAGACTGAGAGGAAGCTGCTCTCTGACGGGCGTTTCAGCCAGTCCGGGTTCTTGATCACGTGATGGGTGGCGTCCCCCGGCGAAGCCGTTGACAGCGCCAGCAAGGCCAGGATGATCTGCATCGCCCCTACTCCCGTTCGAATTACGGAATTATGCCTTCTCGCGATGCGGCGGCAATGGGCAGGCCTTGACAACTTCGATGTAATTCCGGGGAGAATTCCGGGGACACAGAATTCCGGGGACACAATACTTGATTGACGGTGG
The DNA here is from genome assembly GCA_036491275.1 of Caulobacteraceae bacterium. GTDB lineage: Bacteria > Pseudomonadota > Alphaproteobacteria > Caulobacterales > Caulobacteraceae > Acaudatibacter. The sequence goes on along the minus strand of DASXCH010000110.1, from coordinate 3,008 downwards.
CCTGGCCGGCCGCTATCGCATCGGCCATGGCGAGACTGGCTCGGGTCGTGGCGGCGGGGGTCGCCCACCACGTCACCCAACGCGGCAACCGTCGCCAACAGGTCTTCTTCGGCGATGACGACTACGCCGCCTACCGGGCGTTGCTGGCCGAAGGATGCCGGGCGGCGGGCGTGGCGGTGTGGGCCTATTGCCTGATGCCCGACCACGTCCATCTGATCCTGGTCCCCTCCGACGCGTCCGGGCTGCGCGCGGCGCTGGCCGAGGCGCACCGGCGCTATTCGCGGCGGGTCAACGTCCGCCAGGGCTGGCGGGGATATCTGTGGCAAGGACGTTTCGCCTCGGTTCCCATGGACGGGGCTCACACCCTGGCGGCGGCGCGGTATGTCGAACTCAATCCGGTGCGCGCGAGACTGGCCGGCGCCGCCGAGGCGTGGCCCTGGTCGAGCGCGCGCGCCCACCTGGCGGGCCGCGACGACGGCCTGGTCGGGGTCCGGCCGCTGCTGGACCAGGCGCCCGACTGGTCCGCCTTCCTCGCCGGCGGCCTGGGCGAGGACGAGCGGGAGGCCCTGCGCGCCGGCGAGCGCACCGGCCGTCCGCTGGGATCCGCCGCCTTCATCGCCTCGCTGGAGCAGAGCCTCGGCCGCACGCTCGCGCGCCGCAAGCCCGGCCCGAAGCCGAATGACGCGGCCAGATAGGTGTTGTGTCCCCGGATTAGGCACGGATTAGAAATAGGTATTGTGTCCCCGGATTCCGGATTACCCCCGGATTACCCCGGATTGCCCGTTAACGGGGAGGATCTGGCAACGCGAATGTATCAGACGTTCGTGCCGCCCACCGTCAGGCCGGTGATCTTCAGCGACGGCTGGCCGACGCCGACCGGGACGCCCTGGCCCATTTTCCCGCACACGCCAATGCCGGGATCGAAGGCGAAGTCGTCGCCGATCAGGGTGACGCGGGTGAGCGCCGAGGGCCCGTCGCCGATCAGGGTCGCGCCCTTCACCGGCGCGCCGATCTTGCCGTCGTCGATGAGATAGGCCTCGGTGCACTGGAAGACGAACTTGCCGTTGGTGATGTCGACCTGGCCGCCGCCGAAGTTGGCGCAGTAGAGCCCGCGCTTCGTGCCGGCGATCATCTCGGCCTGCGGCGTCGTCCCGACCAGCATGCCGGTGTTGGTCATCCTTGGCATCGGCAGATAGGCGTAGGACTGGCGCCGGCCGTTGCCGGTGGCCGCCATGCCCATAAGGCGGGCGCTCTGGCGATCGTGCATGTAACCCTTGAGGAAACCTTCCTCGATGAGGATCGTGCGCTCGGTGGGCGTGCCTTCGTCATCGACCGTGAGCGAGCCGCGCCGGCCATGGATCGAGCCGTCGTCGAAAACGGTGACGCCGGGCGCGGCCACGCGGTCGCCGATCCGGCCCGAGAAGGCGCTCGTCCCCTTGCGGTTGAAATCGCCCTCAAGGCCATGGCCCACGGCCTCATGCAGCAGGACGCCGTTCCAGCCGGGTCCCAGGACCACGTCCATTTCGCCCGCCGGGCAGGGGATGGCGTCGAGATTGACGAGGGCCTGGCGCAGCGCTTCCTCGACCTGGCCCTGCCAGCGCTCGGGCGTGATCCAGGCCTCGAAGCCGGCGCGGCCGCCGGCCCCGCTGGTCCCGTTCTCGCGGCGGCCGTCGCGATCGACCGTGACCTGGACGTTCAGCCGGCAAAGGGGCCGGATGTCGCGGATGAGCCGGCCGTCGGCGCGCAGGATCTCCACCACCCGCCGCTCGCCGGCCAGCGAAACGCTGACCTGGACCACCCGCGGATCGCGCGCGCGGGCGAAGGCGTCGACCTCCTGCAGCAAGGCGATCTTGTCGGCGAAGCCGGGGGAGGCCAGCGGATCGTCGTCGCCATAGAGCTTCTCATTGGTCGGCCGGGGGCCCTCGCCGGCGACGCCGGCGTAGCCGCGTTTGGCCAGGGCCGCTGAATCCGCCGCCCGGCGGATGGACGCCTCGCTGATCTCGCTCGAGTGGCCGTAGCCGCAGGTCTCGCCGGCCACGACCCTCAGGCCAAAGCCTTCGGTCGAATCATAGGCGGCCGATTTCAGGCGGTTGTCGTCGAAGACGAACATCTCGCTCTGGGACTGCTCGAGAAAGATCTCGCCGTCATCGGCGTCCTTCAGCGCCTCGCCCAGGATGTCGGCGGCGCGGTGGGGATCGACGCCGGAGGCTTCTAGGATCGAAGGAGCGATGGCGGGTGCGGTCATGGTCTTTCTGGAGACTTTCGCTGGCGGGGCTGGCGCCCAACAGATAGTCGTCCGCGGCCAATTACGGAACCGTCCATCGGCCAAGGCAAAACCACGACCGGGGCGGCGCTTGGCAAGGCGGCTCTTGCCGGGTATGCCGCCCCTGCGAGGCGCCAAGTCGGATCAGGCCGCGAGGGACATGAGTTCAGAACCAAAGGGGATCTCGCGGCGGCTGGCCGTGGCCGGGGCGGCCCTCACCGTCATCGCCACCTCGGCGGTCGCCGACATCGTCGGCCAGCCGGTCGACAGGGGCATCGACATGCAGCCGGCCGCCTCGCACATCCGCGCCGAGCAGATCGTCTTCAACAACTACATCCTGACGCCGATCATCGTCGCCATCGCCGGCTTTGTCCTGGTGATGTTGGCCGTCATCATCATTCGCTTCAACAAGCGGGCCAATCCCACACCGGCCACCTTCAGCCACAACACCCCCATCGAGATCATCTGGACCGTGGTGCCGGTCCTGATCCTGATGTTCATCGCAATCTTCTCGTTCCGGCTGCTGTTCGAAGAGCATGACATGCCACTTCCGCCGTACATGACCGTGAAGGTTACCGGCCGGCAGTGGAACTGGGACTACGAATACCCCGACCAGAAGATCAGCGCCTATACCTCCACGCCGATGACCGAGGTCGACGCCAAGGCCAAGGGCCTGCCCTACCTCCTGGAGACCAACGCGCCGATGGTCGTGCCGGTGAGCCGGGTCGTGCGCGTGCAGGTGACC
>DASXCH010000109.1:0-10255 GCA_036491275.1 Caulobacteraceae bacterium | reverse complement strand
GTCCACGCTGTTCTTCAGCAACATGATCTCCTCGACCGAGGAGGATCTCTACAGCGTCGACACCACGACCGGAGCCCTGACCCTGGTCGGATCGATGTCGACGACGAACGGCAAGAGCGGCGGCCTCCTGGTCGGCGGCATGGCCGATATCGCCGGCACGTTGTGGGGCGGCGCCAACAACGGCGGCAACGGCTCACACCAATCGTCCTACACGATCCCGACAAGCTGCTCTGGCTCGTGCGCCGTGGCCTACAACGCCGATATCGATCCCAACAACAAGCACGCCGTCACGGGCATGGCCTTGGGCGAGGCCTCCACGGCGCCGCTCGTACCGGAACCGGCCGACTGGGTGCTGATGCTCGCCGGCGTCGGCGCGGTGGGCGGCATGATGCGGCTGCGGAGGCGTTCGGCAATCCAAGCCTAGGCAAGGCTTTGGTGAGCTTGTCGTGGCATGTCCGCTTGCGCGGATCGGCGATTTGGCGCAATCTCGGCAACGGTTGGCCTAGGCTGGCGTTAGAGAGTGCGGACGCTATCGGGGGGGAGCCCGAATAGCGTTCGGGTGTGGGTTGTGAGCTGACGGGCGCTTCCGGACGCGGGAGACGCAGGCACAGGGGTTGAAAATGAGCCGATTGAAACTTGCAGCGACCGCAGCGGCGCTTCTGGGCGGCTTGGCCATGGCCTCGGCCGCTCAGGCCTTCACATTCCTGAATCTGACTTCCTCCGGCCAGCTCTACGACTTCGACAGCGCTACCGGCGCGATCACAGCGGTCGGTACCGAAACCACCGTCTTGGAGGGCCTGGGTCAGCTCGGGTCCACGGTTTACGGCGAATCCACGGATCAGCTCTATTCGATCAGCTCTGCCGGTGTTGAAACAGCGATCGGATCTGCGGTCGCGGGCGTCACCTTCGTTGATTTCGGATCGACGACCGGGGGCCTGTACGCAATCAGCACCACCGGCGATCTCTATACGATCAACGATTCGACGGGCGCGGCCACGCTCGATGGTTCGCTGGGTCTGGGCACGTTTGCGTCGCATGTTCCCACGATCGGCCTGTCGACCGGTTCGTCGACGCTCTTCTTCGCCGACGGCACGAATATGTACGCTCTCAATACGACCAGTGGCGCAGCCAGCCCGCAAGGTGGGATCACCGAGGCGGCAGGAAGTACAGAAACGGCTTCCGAATTCGGAGCGCTCATGTTTGAGAGCGGCACGCTTTATGGCGGCGCCAATTCATACGCCAACGGCTCGCACACTGGTCTCGTTAGCTTCAATTCCTCCTTCGACTATACCGCGCTCGTTGAAACGTCGCCCAACAACACGCACGCCACCGCCTTCTGGGGCATGGCGCCGGGCTTTGGCGTCAAGGTCCTGCCCGAGCCATCGGACTGGGCGCTGATGGTCTTCGGCGTTGGCGCTGTGGGCGGGGCGCTGCGCGCCCGCCGTCGCAAGGCGACCGCCGCGGCCTGAGCGGCCTCACCTCGGCCGGAATCCGAGACGCCCGCGCTCGCCGCGGGCGTTTCTGTTTGTGCCCTAGCGGCGTTGCGTGACGGCTTTCGGGGTTGGCGGACGGGGTGTCCGCCTAACTAGTGTCTCTCGCAGTCCACCAACGTCGAAGTTTCTTTCACAATTCAGGTAGGATAACGCCAAAACGTCTAGCGCTGTCCGTGATTGTCCACTACAATCCACCCCAACGTTAGGGCAATTTGTTGGGGTGAATTGTTGGCAAGAGACATTCAAAGGCTGACGGCTCGCAAGGTCGAGACCGCCAAGGCGGGGCGCTACGCGGACGGCGAGGGTCTCTATCTCGTTGTTGACGCCACAGGCGGCCGGCGTTGGGCGTTCCTGTTTCGCTGGGACGGCAGGCTCAAGGAAATGGGCCTGGGTGGCCTCAAGGCGCGCGGCGGCAAGCCGGCGGTGCCGCTTGGCAAAGCCCGCGAGAAAGCCGCCTTTGCGCGTAAGATGGTCGGCGACGGCCGCAACCCGATCATCGAGGGCCTGCCCGTTGAGAAGGTCATTCCGACGTTCGGAGAGGCGGCGGACCGGTTCGTAGAGGACCAGCGGCCGAAGTGGCGCAATGCCAAGCATCGCGACCAGTGGACCATGACCCTGACGTGCTATGCAAAGGCGCTTCGCTCGCTTCCGGTGGACCGGATCGACACCGAGGCGGTTCTCAAGGTGCTCAAGCCGATTTGGCAGACCAAGCCCGAAACCGCGTCGCGCCTTCGCGGCCGGATCGAGCGCGTCCTAGACGCGGCCAAGGCCAAGGGCGAGCGTCAAGGCGAGAATCCCGCCCGGTGGCGCGGCCACCTGGATCACCTTCTCCCGGCGCGCCAGAGGCTCACGCGCGGCCACCATGCCGCCATGCCCTATGCCGAGCTTCCGGCTTTGCTGACGGCCCTCAGGGGCCGCGAGGCGGCGGCTGCGCTCGGGCTTGAGTTTCTGATCTTAACGGCCGCGCGATCTGGCGAGGCGCTGGGCGCGACTTGGGCGGAGATCGACCTTGAGGCGAAAGTCTGGACCGTGCCGGCTGAGCGCATGAAAGCCGGACGTGAACACCGCGTTCCGCTGTCGGCGCGAGCCGCCGAAATCCTCGAAACCATGAAGCCGCTCGGCGGCGGCGGCTATGTGTTCCCCGGCCAAAAGACCAATCGTCCCCTCTCTGGGATGGCGTTTGAGATGTTGCTGCGGCGCATGAAGGTGGATTTCACCGTGCATGGCTTCCGCTCGACCTTCCGGGATTGGGCCGGCGAGGCTTCCGCCTTCCCACGCGAGATCGCCGAGCAAGCCCTAGCCCATACTGTCGGCGACGCAACCGAGCGGGCTTATCGGCGCGGCGATGCGCTGGAAAAGCGGCGCAAACTCATGGATGCCTGGGCGAGGTTCTGCGAGCCGCGCAAAGGCGCAACGGTGGTCGCCATAAGGCCGGCGCGACGGATTTCAAACTGAGAGGCGAGGCCATGGAAGACATGGCCGGCGATCCGCGCGGGCTCACCCTAGAAGAGGCTCACCGTCTGGCCGAGCGCTATCATACAGAAGCGGCGCTCAGGCGGTGCGCGCCCCAAGCGAGTGACGATCAAGTCGTGGCTTCAGCCAATCGCATTTTGGCGCTCGCCAACTTCGCCAGCTACGTCACGCCGGCGGCGGAGGTGAAGCGTCAGGTCAGGCGCCTGAGGAAGGCGTTAGACGAATGCCGGCTGGCCCTCATAGCCATCAATCCGGACGCGCTCGCTATGGCCGACGAAACGGATCGTCGCCGAGTCCAGGCCGTTCATGCACGGCTGGCTTCCATTCTCGCGACACGCGCCATGGAAAAGGAGCAATGGCGCGGTCCGCCTGCAAGGCCCCGCCATGTCCGGGCCGCCGTGGTTGCGGACTCGGTCGCAGAGGCGTTCGTCATCCTGACCGGCGCCGAGTCTTCGATCACCCGGCCGCCCCTCGGTGGACCCGGATCAGGGCGGGCTCTCGATCTTGCGCGAGAAGTGTTCGCCGCCCTGGGCATTAAAGCCAGCGCAGAAAGCCAGCTTCGCCAGGCCATCGAGCGCCGGGCTAAGCGGAAAACCGGGCTGGAAAACGAGGCGTGAGACACGCTTAGGACGGAACGCTGTCCCGCCTCATCCTCAGGCGTCCAGGGCGTTTCGCCCCCAACCTAAGGTTTGCAGCATGACCGCACCACCTCTGACGCCGCTCGCCCTGCGGCTCGCCGACTTCACCCGTGTCACCGGCGTGAGCCGCAGCAAGGCTTATGAAATGATCGCCGCCCACGAACTGAAGGCTGTCATGGTCGGCGGCAGGCGCTTGATCCCCTACGCCGAGGCCGAGCGCCTCATTCGCGAGGCCGCGTGACTCGCCTCCATGACCGAATGTGGAAAACCCGCCGGGGCTAGCGGCGGGTCTTCCGAACTCGATCAGCTGTGCTGGCTGGGTCGACCGGAAGATACTCGCAGCCCGCGTCTTCGGCAACGGCGCTCTTATCCGAATGCGCCGGGCCACAAAGGCGACCTAGACGTGCCCGCCAGATGTTCCGAGCTTCGGGCGCTCGGGCTGATCGCCGACTCGGGCCGCCGAGGCGACGGCCCCCTCGGCGGTGGGTGGTGATCTGGCATGCGACCACCGCCCTTGAGCGCGGCGCGTTCGAGGCGGCCAGGCGGGAAGCCACACAATGAGCGCCCCGGTCATCATCGCCGAACTGCGCAAGAATGCGCGCGAGCGAGTCCGGGTGGCCCTCGATCAATGGCAGGGCCACCACCTGTTAGACCTCCGCGTGACGACGCAATTCACAGCGGGCGCGGACGTATGGGCGCCGACACGCAAGGGCCTGTCCCTGAACGTCGCCATGATCCCAGCCCTACGGAATGCGTTGGATGCCGCCGAAGCGCAGGCGAGGGCGCTGGGGCTCATCGAGTCCGACGGCGCGCTATGACCAGCCGACATGCCAAGCCGGGCCGCACGCGCAGCCTGGGGCCGCCTGAGGCCACCGTGCGAGGAGATCAGAGGGGAACGTGAGCGCCCGACCCCTGGGCGAAGATTGCGTCTGTCGGAGTAAACCAACGGCGGGGGCGCGATCAGCAAGGGCTACCGTGGGATACAGCCAGAGCCCAAACCGCAGTCCGTAAGGCGCAAGCGGGGTTGTCGGCGGGACGCACCGTCGCAAATAGGCGCCAAGTTCGACCGGCGATCTCGTGTCGGACCCTGAAGCGGGGGATCGGCTCCGAAAGAAGCAGATCAACATCGCGTAAGGTTCGGACCGTCCTGGCGTTCTCCGGAACGGCCGGGATGGTTCGTCCTTGTCCATCGCAAGGGATGCCCACCAAAAGAAGCAGAAAGCGGGTAGCGCCTTACCTGAAGTCGGACGGACATCTCAGGTTTTCTGAGCGGAATTCCGCACTGAATTAGGTCAGGCGCACGCCGAGGTTGGGCACCACACATCGACGCCCGCGAAGCTAACCTACGCCCACGCTAGTGCGCGCTCGCGTGAGACGTAACAAGCTGCGCCATTCCGATACGCGAGCGCCTACGTAATGCGCGCGGACGCCCGGATGGAAGAGCGGAGCGTCAAGCCCGAGGACCCTCAAAAACGACCTTGCCCGTCAGCAGGAACTTTGGGCCGGGTCAGTCAGGACGCGCAAGCACGGCCGTGAGTGTGATCTCGCTCCGGTGTGAGGGCGCGAGGGCGATTGTGTCTTGGTCGTCGTGGCCAGCGGCGTTTCCTTCGCGGGGCCTTCGACAGAAGGGACCGGAGCCGTGGGGACTCGGGCAGCGACCGGCTCGGCCGACTGTGCCAGCGGAGTCATCCCGCTCCCCTCACACGCCATTGAGACCAGGCGCATCGTGCAATCCGTATTCGCGTCAGTCATGGTCGACCTTGTCAACCGCCCGTCTTGCCCGAAGGTGAAGATTGCCCAGGAAATGTCGCCGGTAGCCCCGCCGGCGAAGAGGCCAACGACAGGAACGAAGGTGATGGCTTTTGGATGGGTGCGGATCGATGAGTAAGTAACGATCCTGATCCCGTCCGAGTCGATGGTGACAGAACTTGGCTTGCCAAGCGTCGCGACGACCTGTTCGTAGGTCGCAACCCCGACTTTGAACTGAGCGACTTGGTCGGCCGAAATCGGATGATGAGCGAACGCGGGCGAGGCGGCGACCACAAGGGTCGCGGAGAGCGCGGCGGCTGAAGTCACCCTCAGAGAATTCATCCAGCACCTCCATCCGTGGCGTTCGATCATTGCAATGCTAAGCCGGCGGAAACGTGAAGCCGTCCTTGGCGCAAATCTGGGCCGCCGGGGTCACGGGATCGCCTGACTCATCCGTGGTGACCGACACGACCTGGCCGTCCTTGACCACGACATCGAACACGACGCGCCCGACATAGCCGCCCATCCGGTTTTTCGCATTGACGACGCCGCACCCAAACAGCAGCGGGTCGCTAGGCGTCCCGGTGAGGCGTTTGCCAAACAGCCCGGCCCGGAACATCGCAAGTGCCTCGAACGGTTCGGGCGACCATTGGATGACCGCGCTGTAGGGGTCGAACAAACTGGCCTTCAGCGCCTGTTCGCCGAGCGCGCGATACGCGGCGTTCGGGTCTGGCTGAACCAGCGGAGTGTTGCAGTCGCGGGGAACCGGCGGCGCGTTTCCGATGATAATGGCGCATTTTGGCGGCCCCGGCGGCGGGATCGCCGTTTGAGCCTGAATCGGCATGACGTTGACGATTTTTTGCGCCAGGGTTGGGCCGGCCGTGAGCACTTCGAGCATCGCAAGAACGCCTGCCATCGCCGTTAGATTCGATTTCATCGGGTATTCCCCCTATGGCGGCGATGGGGTCGATCCCACTTCGCGTCCTCGGCGTCTTGCTGGGCGTCGGTCACGGCGCACAATTCGCGCCAAGTGTCATCGAATTCCGATTTTGAGCCCTCGAACTTATCTTCCCTCGATAGCCCAACCGACGACTTGATGAATCGGAAGGGCGGATTGCCGTCGATGCTCACGTTTCCGCAGGTGACTGGAACTCCGTAGCGGGTGCGATAGGTCACACGCGTGAATGAGACCGATTGATTTTCGGTCAGACTGAAGAGTGGCTTAAGCTTCGCGATGTCACCTGGCGCGACGCCGCCTGGGGTCGGCTGTTCCTTCTTGACGACCAGCCGGTCGCTCGCGTCGGTGTCGAGGCATTCTCTTTGCCATGCTTGTTTGAGTCTCTTGTTGGACGTGCGGCCCTCAATCAGGGTCGTGCCGCCCCCGATGATGAACGCTCTCGGGCCGACGTAAGCCCCAAAGCCGTTCTTGGCGTTCACGAAACCGCAGATGTAGGGCTCGCTATGACGGGTTCGATAGGTGGTGTTCGTGTAGATGGCCGAGTCCGGGTCTTTCAGATTTAAATACGGCCCGGCGTATTGCTTCGCCATATCCTGGAGCCACGGCTCGGGGACTGATTTGTCATCGTCGCCAGGTTGCGAACTTTGATTGGTTGATTGAGACGCCGTCGGCGTTGACGACTGAAAGAGCGAACCGAGGACTCCCGCGACGACGATAAAGCCGAGAACCGCGAGGACGCCCTTGGCCACCAATCCCATCTTGGCTTTGGGCTTGGCCTTACCGTGGGAGGCACCGCGCTGCCCCTCCAGGGCCATTAGCCTCGCCTTGAGATCGGAAATCTCCTGATCACGTCCGTCGGTCATGCAGCGCCCTACGCCCCGCTGTCAGTCGTCCGAAAATGACACGATTAGGGGACAGCGGATAGGCGCGGGACGCTCCCAACTGCGACAATGGATTTGCCGCAGATTCTCGGGCGAAACGTGCGGGAGGCACGAAAGCAAAAGGGACTGTCGCAAGAGGCGCTCGCCCTGGAGGCCGACATGAAGCGAAGCTATGTCAGCGACCTGGAGCGGGGACTTCGAAATCCGAGTGTTAAGGCGGTGGAACGGCTGGCCATCGCCCTCAAAGTGCTACCGAGCGAACTATTGGAGATTCCAGCTGGAGCATCATGGCCGCCGGCCGGATAATGAAGCCGGAAGTGCAAGCCAACGCCGCCGCGAAGACCGACAGAGCGCCGCTGAGGCCGATTGGACGCGCGCAGGGCGTCACCCTACCACTCCGGCGGCGCGGCCGTTTCTGAGCGACAAAATTCAGGCTCGGATGGACGCGCTCCAGGGCGCCGGTTACAAGTCGACCTTGTCGATATGGCGGTCGAGCGGTGCTGGCGACGCCAGAGTCACGGAGTCATCGAACGTCCACGTTGGACCCTTGGATAGCCTCAAATGACCAAGCCAGAAATCTCGGTCGTCGAGAAATATGGACCGCTCGATCTCAGGCTGCATTCCGAAGCCGATGTGATCGCGATCCGTGAGGCGTGGGCCAAGGTGGAATCCACCCTGCCGCCAGACCGCGTGAAGATCGACCTTCCGCCAGAGAGTCCCTACTCCGAGCGGTCCGAATATATGGCCGACCGCATGCTCGACTACTTCTTCGAGCTTTACCAAGCCGGCAAATCCTGGCCGCCCAAGGACGCCTAAACAGCGGGCCTCGACGAAGCCCAAGGACTAATTCGGCGCGGCAGAAACCGCGCGTTTTCCCACACCGATGATGGCGTCGCCACGGCCGATGACGGTCGGGAAGGGACGGCCGGTGAAGCGCCCTGTCGAAACGCCCTCCGCCAAATTGCGGCGGCTCAATTCCTAACCATGGCGTTGGATAGGCCCCATCGCGCGCTTTCCGCCGCTCAGATTAGGTCGGGTTGCGTGTCAGCTTCCTCTCGCGACGCTCGCCTGAACGCCGCGCCCATATCGACGTGCGGGATCGCGGGCTTCGTGCCGGCGAGCGCCTGTTCGATGGTGATGATCTGCAAGCGGGGATAACGTCGGCCGCCAAGCTCATAGAAGCCCGCTGAGGCCGCTTCTGTCTCCATTGGGCGTGTGGAGGGCGGCAGGGTCAGGAACACGCCTATGGGCGCCCGCTCGCGTTCCAGGACACCTTTCAGGTCCCGGATCATAGGCACGCCGACGCTATCGCCGCCTTTGACGCTGACGATGGCGCGTTCGGTTGTGCGCGCATCGGACCGGAAGTAGATCAGACCGTCGACCCCACCGTCCGCGCCCTTCTTCTTACCGGCGAAGGGCTGGGCGTCGATGAGCGATACCGCCCACCACTGGAATTGATATTTGTCGCGGAACGCAAGGTCACGCGCGCCCCAAAGGTCCTTGGGGGTTCCATGAACCTCGAACACCACGTCAGGGAAGGCGTCCTTCAGGCGCCGCTCGATGAGCGAAATGGCGAGGTGTGTCACATCAATTCCGATCCACTGGCGGCCGAGCTTCTGAGCGGCATGGACAGCCGTTCCGCAACCGCAGAAGGGGTCAAGCACCACACCCCCAGGATTCGAAGATGCGGAGATGATCCGCTCAAGGAGGGCGACGGGCTTTTGGGTTGGATACCCCAGGCGTTCCTTCGCCATCATGTTTAAGACGTCGATGTCAGTCCAAAGGTCCTGAACCGGGACGCCCTTCATCTCGCCAAGTGGAACCTTGATGTAGGGCCATGCGCCGGCCTTTCCTGGCCAGTGTATAAGACCGGCCGCATCCATTCGCTCTAGCTCCGATGGCGGTCGCGCCCAGTGCCTATTTTTGGCAGTTGGATCGATTCCTCGCCATGGCTGTCCGGTTTCACCCTTCCGGATGCCCGCGCCCGTGGGGTTCTCGTGTTTGTATTTCTGACCCTGAGAATCAGTGTGACGGTAGTGTCGTTCAACATAAGCCGCGTCATAATTGTGAAAATTCTTGTTCCATGTCGACGATGCTGAGCGTGCATAGAACAATATTGTATCGTGAGATGAGCCGTATCGGTTGGCGCTGTTGTGGCCGTGGCTGCGCTTCCAAATAATTTCGCTTCGAAAGTTGGACGGTCCGAAAACCGCGTCCAACAATATCTTGAGATAGTGGCTCGCAGTCGGGTCACAGTGAAGATAGAGCGAGCCGGTCGGCTTCAAGACCCGGTGCAGCTCGATCAAGCGCACGGCCATCATGGCCAGATAGGCCATCATGTCATTGTCGCCGAGGAACGAGCGAACGGCGCGAAGCATGTCGGCCGCGTTGGTGTTCCCGGAGCGCATCACCTGATCGAAGGCACCTTCGGCCTCATGGCCCCAATGCCATGTATCCTCGAACGCCTCGATCTGGGCCTGCGAGCCACCGCCGGCAGGCGAGCGGAAGAGGAGGTTGTAGGTGGCCTGGGAATTGAACGGCGGGTCTAGATAGACCAGATCGACACTCTCAGAGCCGATGCAGTCCCGCAGGACCGCGAGATTGTCGCCGTAATAGAGCGCGTTCATCACGGCGCCACCGTCCGCTCAGAATCAGACAAAGCCTTCAGTGTCATACCTCGCTTCATGGGCTTTTGGGAAAATCGCCGACTACCGATTGCGCCCCAATACTCGGAACTGCGTTCAACCGGGGCGACAACCTGCGCCATTGCTCCTACGCCCTGAGTTCGGGCAGGATAGCCTTATGGGCGGCGGAGGTGTGTCGATGACGGTCAGGAAGGGGCGGCCGGAGGACAACCCGTTCAGAAGGCCGATGGTCATCGTCGGGATGAGACGCCCAGCCCCGACGGCCGACAGGCCGGTCGCGCCGCCGCCCGACGACGAGCGCGATCCTTCAAATGCACCCACGCCCACCTGACGGTCAGATCGGCCCGAAGCCGGCGCTTGATGGGGTGATTTGTTGGGGTGATCCCTTAATTAGCCAGAAAATATTCAGCGAAAACCG
>DASXCH010000108.1:0-1669 GCA_036491275.1 Caulobacteraceae bacterium | reverse complement strand
CATTGAACGGCAGCGGCGGGACGGCGCCATCCACCCTGAGCTGGACCAGCGTCCCGGCCTCGCGAGCGACATTGGCCTCGGCCCTGACCCACTGCGACTTCACTGCTTCCGCTGACCAGATGACCACGACCGCCTTGGCCGAGCGCAGCCGTTCCTCGATCACCTCGGCGTAGGAGCGATGGGCCGGCAACTCATCGTCGCGCCAGACATCGTAGCCGTGCCCGCGCAGCGCCACCGCGATGGCCTGAGCCTGATCCGCTGTCGAACGGGCGTAGGAAATGAAGATGTCGCTCACGCCGGCGCGACCTCGTCCTCGGCCGCCGCCAGGCGCGCTTCGGCGGCGGCGACCATAGCCCGGAAGCGGGGATCGTCGCGCAGGCTGGCGAAATCGGGATCGTTGGCGAGGTCCCCAAGATGGCCGCCGGGGTCCCGCTCCAGCACCGGCCGCAGCATGTCGAGCGCCGCCTCGGGGTCGCCGAGCCAGGCTGCAAGCGTGCAGGCGAAGTTGTAGCGCATCTGCAGGTTATCGGGATCGAACAGCAGGCCGCGATCCATCCAGTCCTTGGCCCGTTCGTTCTCGCCCAGGGCCGCCAAGGCTGCGACTCCCGTCTCGATGGCAGAGCCGTTGCTGCGATCCTGGGCGACGGCCTTTTCGGCCCTCTCCAGAGTGATTCTGGCGATCCGCCGACTGTTCTCGCCATCGCCCAAGGCCGTGTAGCAACTGATCAGGAAAAAGGGCGCCGAGAGGTCGGTCTCGATGACGGCCGCAGCCTTCTCGAAATAGGGGACCGCGTCCCCCAGTCGGCCCTGGTTGTAGCTGATGTTCCCGGCGCGAAGGTTCACCTCATAAGACTCCGGATCCAGCCGCAGGGCGGCGGCGATCTCGGCCGCCGCGGCCTGGTGCTGGCCCGCATTGGACAGCAACCGCGCCTTCTGCGCTCGCGCCTCGGCCAGATCGGGATTGACGGCCAAGGCGCGGTCCAGGGCCGCCTGGCCGCCGTCGTTGGCGCGCCCATGCTTGCGCTGAAGAGAGGATTGCGCGTGAGCCATGAGGACCCAGGCCTGGGCGTAACTGGGATCGAGGCCCACGACTCGGCGGGTGAGGCGCTCGATCGCCTCCCACTGCCGCGGATCGCCATTGTTGCCGGTCAGCCAGTATGAGCGGGCCATAAGGTAGAGGTTGTAGGCGTCGGCGTTGTCGGTGCCGCGCTGCTCGATCGCCTGCTTCTCTTCCGGCAGCAGCCTCAGCTTCAGCGCCTTGACGATGGCTTCGCTGATCTCGTCCTGGAGGGCGAAGATGTCGGTCAGGTCGCGGTCGTAGCGCTCGGCCCACAGATGGTCGCCGGCCGCGCCGTCGATCAACTGGGCGGTGATCCTTACCCGGCCGCCGGCCTTGCGCACGCTGCCTTCGAGGACATGGCTGACGCCCAGCTCGCGGGCCACGTCCGGCACTTTCATGCTCTTGCCTTTGAAAGTGAAGGCGGTGTTGCGGGCCACTACCGACAAGGCTGAGACCTTCGAGAGATCGGTGATGATGTCTTCGCTGATGCCGTCGCTGAAATACTCCTGCTGCGGATCGTCGCTGATGTTGGCGAACGGCAGCACGCAGATGGAAAGCTTGCGGACGGCCCTGCTCGGCGTGGGCGGCGCGGCGATCCCGCCAATCAGT
>DASXCH010000107.1:0-1666 GCA_036491275.1 Caulobacteraceae bacterium | reverse complement strand
CATTGAACGGCAGCGGCGGGACGGCGCCATCCACCCTGAGCTGGACCAGCGTCCCGGCCTCGCGAGCGACATTGGCCTCGGCCCTGACCCACTGCGACTTCACTGCTTCCGCTGACCAGATGACCACGACCGCCTTGGCCGCGCGCAGCCGCTCCTCGATCACCTCGGCGTAGGCCCGATGCGCCGGAAGCTCGTCGTCGCGCCAGACGTCGTAGCCCAGGCCGCGCAGCGCCTCGGCCACCTGCTGGGCCTGGTCCACCGTCGAGCGCGCGTAGGAGATGAAGATGTCGCTCACATCCCGCCGCTCTTCGCCGCAGCCAGCCGCGCCTCGGTCTCTGCGATCATGGCCTGGAAGCGGGGATCGTCGCGCAGGGCGGCAAGATCGGGGTCGGTGGTGAGATCAATCAGCAGACTGTGGCCAGAGTCCAGCTGCAGGGCCTGCCCCAGCATGTCGAGCGCCGCCTCGGGGTCGCCCAGCGAAGCCGCGAGGCTGCAGGCGAAGTTGTAGCGTATGACCCAGTTGTCTGGGTCGATCAGCAGGGCGCGGCTCATCCAGTCCTTGGCCCTCTCGGTCTCGCCCAATGCCGCCAGGGCCAAGACCCCCACAGTCATGGCCATGCCGTTGCTGCGATCCTGGGCGACGGCCTTTTCGGCCCTTGCCAAACCGATCCTGGCGGCACGGCGGGTGTTTTCCTCATCGCCCAGGGCTGTGTAGCAGCTCACCAGCATCTGCAGCGATTTGAGGTCTGTTTCGATGAGCGCGGCGGCCTTTTCGTAGTAGGAGACCGCCTCCTCCAACCGGCCTTGGTTGTAGCTGATGGCCCCTGCCCGATAATTCACCTCGTGGGACTCTGGATTCAGCCGCAGGGCGGCGGCGATCTCGACCGCCGCTTCCTCGTGTCGGCCCGCATCGATCAGCATCCGAGCCTTCAGGGCGCGGGCCTCGGCCAGGTCGGGGTCGAGGGCCAGGGCGCGGTCCAGGGCGGCCTGGCCGCCATCGCCGGCCCGCCCATGGTCTCGGTGAAGGGTGGTTTGCGCGACTGCCTGCAGAGCCCAGGCCTGGGCGTAACCGGGATCGATCTCCACGGCCCGCCGGGTGAGGCGCTCGATCGCCTCCTGTTGCCGAGGATCGCCAACGTTGCCGGTAAACCAATATGAGCGGGCCATCAGATAGAGGTTGTAGGCGTCGACGTTTTCCGTGCCGCGCTGCTCGATGGCCTGCTTTTCCTGCGGCAGCAGCTTGAGCTTCAGCGCCGCCACGATGGCCTCGCTGATCTCGTCCTGCAGGGCGAAGATGTCGGTGAGGTCGCGGTCGTAGCGCTCGGCCCAGGCGTGCTCGCCCGAGGTCCCGTCGATGAGCTGGGCGGTGATCCGCACCCGCCCGCCGGCCTTGCGCACGCTGCCTTCGAGCACATGGCTGACATTCAGCTGCCGGGCGACCAGAGGTACGTCGACGCTCTTGCCTTTGAACTGGAAGGCGGTGTTGCGCGCGATCACACCGAGCGCCGAGACCTTGGAGAGGTCTGTGATGATGTCTTCGCTGATGCCGTCGCTGAAATACTCCTGCTGCGGATCGTCGCTGATGTTGGCGAACGGCAGCACGCAGATGGAAAGCTTGCGGACGGCCCTGCTCGGCGTGGGCGGCGCGGCGATCCCGCCAATCAGT
>DASXCH010000106.1:0-14674 GCA_036491275.1 Caulobacteraceae bacterium | reverse complement strand
CTATTTTGCCCTGAAGAACGGACTTGGAACGGACGCCGTTTATTTGGCCCGGGTTAACGCCAACGGGTTCGCTGCACTTTCAGCAAGAGCGGCGGAATCGAGGAGAACGGGGGTATTCGGAACAGATTCAATCTGGCTCTTGGACAGGGCGACTTTTCTGATGCTCAGGCCGCGGTCGGCGTGCCGGGGTGATTTTGTCGCTAATGTGGACGGATACCTGATCCTCGCGCCTCGTTATCGTCCTTCGAATGTCGCTGTCTGTTAGGTTTCGATCGGACCCTTGGGGCTTTTGCTCTTCCGTCGATTGCCACAAATGGGGGCGCGTCAGCATTGCGCAATCGCGCTGTCATCCATGTCGTCGAGGATTGAAGAGAGAAACACGCGCTCGCCCCTTTTCACTCCGGCCTGCAGTTGGTTCGGCAATCCCGAAGGGACGACCAAGAGGGTCGCCACTGGAAGCTCTGCTCCTCCATTTGTTTTTGAAATGCCCACAACGAGTCGCCGTCACCCTTGTCTGTGGGCGAGCTCATGAGAGCTTCGCCGTTATGGCGGTCCTCCTAGTCGCTATTGGCCTCCTGGCCGCTTTCTCCATGGCCTTACTCAATCCCTACGGGCGCCGCGTGCTTGCCGTCATGTTTGCGGTTGTGGTCGTTTGCGGCGGCGCGTTTCTGACCTTCGCGATGATCATGGTTCACAAGGACGCGGACGACGCCAATGCGGCCGCCAATGTGGCGGCGGCGATGCCGGCGGATGGTCTTCTAACTGACGCCCAAGTCGTGGGGCCAACGGCCACGAACGCCAATCCGATCGCGCCTGGGGCCAGCGCACCGCCGACCGCGGCTCAAGCCGCAACCAATGAAGGGGCCGGATACGTGGCCGATCCATGGGCCAACGTCTCAAGCAATTCTAGCGCACCCTAGCAAGTTACCGTCGCGCCGCGCGCGCCGACTTCAAGCTCACGTCCGGATGTCCGCCGCCGCTGAATGGGCAAGATTGCCTGAAAGAGACTCAGGACGAGTTGGTCGGCCCGCCGGCGCGGCCAGTGCGCGGGCGTCCCGCCGATCGCTCATTGTTTCGCTCAGACCGCCAGATCGGCCCGAGATCGGTCCTTGTTGGGGTGGTGTATTGGGGTGATCTGAGGAAATCCGGCTATAAGTCAAGTGTTGTCCGATGGACAACTCATGACCTTGGCGGAGA
The DNA here is from genome assembly GCA_036491275.1 of Caulobacteraceae bacterium. GTDB lineage: Bacteria > Pseudomonadota > Alphaproteobacteria > Caulobacterales > Caulobacteraceae > Acaudatibacter. The sequence continues at coordinate 13,477 of DASXCH010000106.1, read as the reverse complement.
GGGGGGGATTCGAACCCCCGATACCCTTGCGAGTATGCCGCATTTCGAGTGCGGTGCTTTCAACCGCTCAGCCACCTCTCCAAAGGGCCCCTGAGCGTGGGAAGGCGGCGTGATAGCGACGGCGCCCTACGACGGCAAGTCGGTCTCGGCACGCCGCCACATTCGCGTTCGCCATATTATTTGAGGGAAAATCATCGCGCCCGACCGATTAGAACTTGCCAATGATGTCAAACATGACTTAAATTGGGCATAGGTACGACGAAACGTGGCTGTAACCTTTAGGTGAAGTCGCCTCCGCCGGCCCATGGATTCACGGGCGCCGAAACGCACCTTGGCGCATAACGCGAGGATCGATCGATGAAACTGACCACCGTCGTCATCGCCGCGGCCGCCTTGGCCGGAGCCGCCGGGGCCGCCAGTACGGCTTCCGCCAGCGCCGTAGTTCTGGAGGGATATATCTACACCACCTCTAACGACGCCACCTTCTGGCAGGTCCAGGACACTGGCGCGGTACCTTTTTCGGATGTGGTCATCGGTGGAACCGATGTTGGTGCGGTGGGGGCGGGCGCAACGTCGGCGGCTTTCCTAGCGCCTGACTGCGAAAGCTGCTCCACCGGGGCCTTCAGCGAACTCGTGACCGTCACAATAGCAGGCGGCGGCACCTTTTCAGGCACGTTCGCCGATGTGATGGGCGATATCGACGCGAACATCGCGCCGGTATCGGTTGGTACGGTTTCCGTTCCGGAGCCCGCGACATGGGCCCTGATGCTGGCCGGTTTCGGTGGTCTCGGGGCGGCCCTGCGGATGAGGCGCAAGGCGCCCATCGCCGCCTAGACCGTCTTGAATTTGGCGGCCGGCGGCGCCAGCAAGGGGTGTCGCCGGGGCCGTATCGTCATGAGTTCCAAACAGCGCCGCTCTCGAGCCAAACCCTCGGAGCGGCGTTTTCCTGTTTCGGCGCAGCCGACGTCCGGCGGCGACGCTAACGCACTCGTCGCCAGAGCGCTTGGGGCGCACCAGTCAGGGCGACTCGAAGAAGCCGAGTCGCTCTATGCTCAGGCTCTCGCCACCGATCCCGACCATCCCGACGCCCTGAATCTCTCTGGCGCGCTCGCCTTCGGGCTCGGTCGACCCGACGAAGCCGTCCGACTGATAAGCCGCGCCGTTAAAGTGCGGCCGGATCACGTTGACGCCCGCCTCAACCTTGCCGAAGCTCTGGAGGGGGCGAGGCGGGTCTCAGAGGCGATCGACGCCTGCCGTCAGGCTCTCGCCGTCACCCCCGACTCGATCGACGCCCATGCGCGTCTCGCCCGACTTCTGGCGCAACGGAACGAGGCTGCGCTGGCTTTGGCGCATGCGCGCGTGGCTCTGGCGCTTCGGCCCGACTGCGTCGAAGCGCTTATCGCCCGCGGCCTTGCGCTGCGCTTCATGAAGCGTTCGGCGGAATCCGAAACGGCTTTCCGCTCCGCAATCGAGATCGCCCCAGACAACCTTGCGGCCATCACTCCCCTGGCCGCAATCCTGCAGGAAAGCGGTCGTCTTGAAGAGGCGACGACGCTCTACCGACAGTCGGCCGAACTTAAACCCGACGACGATCGGTTGGTCGCCGCAGTGGGCACTGCCCTTGAGCTCTCCGGAGATGCGTCCGGGGCGCTGGTTCAGTATCGTCGGGCTGCAGAACTCAATCCGGCGAGCGCGGAACTCCCATTTCGCTGCGGCTGTTGCCTGCGCGACATAGGCCGCTTCGACGAGGCCGAGGCAGCTCTGCGCGCCACCCTCGTCCTGGACCCGGACTACGGCCCGGCGCATCTCGCCCTGGCGCGGCTAGGGCGGATCGAAAATTCGCCGGAAACCCGCAGGCGACTCTCGCGCGGAACCTTGGACATGACGCGCCCGCCCCGCGAGCGCGCCCAGGCCGGGTTCGCCTATGGCGAGCTCCTGGAGAGGGCCAATGAATTCGACGGGGCCTTCCTCAGATATGCGGAAGCCAACGCCATTCAGGCCCGCTGGCGCGCGTCAATAGGGGAGATCTTCAACCGCCGGGAGCTTGACGAGACGGTCGACGATATTGAAGGGCGCCGCGCGGCCGAATTCGCACATGACGTCAAGGAGTGGGGTTTCGAGACCGAACTCCCGGTGTTCGTGGTCGGCCCCGCGCGATCGGGCACCACGCTAGTCGAACAAATCTGCGCCAGTCACTCCAAAGTGGTCGGCGCTGGCGAACTGCGCTCGATCACCACGGCCGCTCAGGTCATTGTCGACCGCAATCAGGGGCGTGAGCGCATCGCCGACTGGGATCCTGAAGTCGCCCGATCCGAGGCCGAAAAGCACGCCGCCTGGTTGAAGCGACAGGCGGCCGGCGCGTACAGGGTCGTCGACAAGTCGCCCTTCAATCTGATGCGTCTTGGATTCATCGCCGGGATGTTTCCCAAGGCCCGGGTCATCCGCTGCCGCCGCGATCCGCGGGACGTGGCCGTCTCGAACCACACCATGTTCTTCGCCACCGGCAATCTGTGGTCGACCGATCTTCGCGACTGCGGGCACCTCATCCGCCAGCTCGACCGCCTTGGGGACATCTGGGCGCGGACCCTGGATCTTTCCATTCTGGAGGTCGTGTACGAAGATCTCGTATCGGACCTGGATGGCAACGTCCGGCGGATCATTGATTTTCTCGGTCTCGACTGGGAGCCTGAGTGCCTGCGGTTCTATGAATCCGACCGACAAGTGCGGACGCCCAGCAGCTGGCAGGTCCGCCAACCGATCTATTCAAAGTCCGTCGGGCGCTGGCGACGATTCGAAAGCCACCTGACGCCGCTTTTTGAGGCGCTGGCCGGTAAGGGCTGATCGCGGCCCACAAGATCCGCGCGTTGCCCGTTCGTCAGCTGAGCCATCGAATCGCCAGAGACGCTCCGCCGACGAGGGAGACTCCGCCATGGACCGACTGAACGCCTGGGCGCCGAGGGCTCTCAGCCTCCTGCGCGTCGTCACGGCGCTGCTGTTCATCGAACACGGCCTGATGAAGCTCATCAGCTTCCCGGCGCCCGTGCCCGGGATGACTTATCCCCTCTCCGCCATGGGGCTCACCGCCGGCGTCCTGGAGACGATCGGCGGCGGACTGGTCCTCGTCGGCCTCTTCATCCGGCCGGTGGCCTTCATCCTCTGCGGCGAAATGGCCATCGCCTATTTCATGGTCCACATGAAGATGGGGCCGTGGTCGGCCCTCAATTACGGCGAGCCGGCCATCCTGTTCTGCTGGATCTTCTTCTACCTGGTGTTTGCCGGGGCCGGCTCCTGGAGCCTCGACGCGTGGCTCCCCAAACGCGCCTAGCCTCAGGGAAACCCGCCTGCCCGGCTCAGGGATGAGACCGGCGGCTTGTCGATCTTCTCGCCGATCCAGCGGCCCGCGGCGATGAGCGCATCGAGGTCGAGGCCGGTTTCGAAGCCGGCCCGTTCCAGCATGTAGACCAGGTCTTCAGTGGCGATGTTGCCGGTGGCCGCCGGCGCGAACGGACAGCCGCCAAGGCCCCCGCAACTGGCGTCGAGCACGTCCACGCCCGCCTCGACGCTGGCGAAGGCGTTGGCCAGGCCCGTGCCGCGGGTGTCGTGGAAGTGCATGCGAAGCGTCGCCTTGGGGGCCGCCGCCTTGGCCGCCTCGATGCGCGTCCGCACCGCCCAGGGATCGGCCACGCCGACGGTGTCGGCCAGGGCGATCTCGCCGATCCCCAGCCGATCGGCCTCGCGGACGATGGCGACCACCTGATCCAGCGGCACTTCGCCGTCGAACGGACAGCCGAAGGCCACCGATACGGTCAAGGTCACCGACGGCCCGCTCTCCAACTCGCGTCGCTCGGCGATGGCCGCCAATGTGGCAAGCTGATCGGCGACGCCGGCGCCCTGGTTGCGGATGCCGAAGCCGTCGGTGGCGCAGACCACGACATTGGCCTCGTCGACGCCGCTGGCCACCGCCCGGTCCCAGCCGCGTTCGTTCAGCACCAGGCCGATGCGCGAGCGGCCGGCCTCGCGCGGCAAGACCGCCATGATTTCCTCGGCGCCGGCCATCTGCGGAACGCGGCGCGGATTGACGAAGCTCACCGCCTCGATGCGCCGCGCCCCTGCCGCCTCCAGGCGGCGGATGAATTCGATCTTGTCGGGCGTCCCCAGGATCGCCTTCTCGTTCTGCAGCCCGTCCCTGGGGCCCACTTCCACGATCTCGATCTGGCGGCTCATGGCTTGCCCTTCGGCGCCGGCGCGCGGGCCGGCAGAAAGATCTGCAATACATCGTGCCGATTGTTGGAATAATCGAGTCCGGCGCCCTCGCCGACACGGCGGGCGGTGAGGCCGTCGGCGGCCAGCGCCGCCTGGAACGCCGCCACCTGGCGTCCTTCGACGATCGCCGGCCGGCCATCGCCGATGGCGTCGGCGGCGTCGGTCGCATCGCCGAGTTCCGTCTCGGTCCCGAGCTGGAACACAAGGCTCGGTTCCTCGTAGCCGGCGACGGTCACCGGGCCGGGATAGACGCCCTGGGCCGGGCTGGCGCCGGCGACGCTCAGGGCCTTGGCCGCCCGGCTCGACAGCCACAGCGGCTTGAGGTCGGGCGCGGCGCCGCCCAGAAGCAGGCCGTGGCCGACCAGGGTCAGGGCGCCGCCGGCGGCGAGGGCCGCGTAAGGACGCTCGCGCAGGATCAGCCAGACCGCCGCCGCCCCGCCGGCGAGATAGAAGACGGCCGCCGCTGTCGCCCAGGCGAGGCCCTCGCCGCCGGCCAGATTCTCCGAGGCATATGGACCGACCGCGGCGAAGGCCAGGGCCGCAAGCAACGCCAGGCCGGCGCCGATCCAGCGCGGCCAGCGGCCAAGGGGCGTCTCCAGGGCCCTGGCCATCAGCCAGGCCAGGGCGCCATAGAGCGGCAAGGGGTAGTGAACGAGCTTGGTCGGCGTCGCCTCGAACACCAGCCAGGCGGGGATCAGCCAAGCCAGGGCGAAGCGCACGCCCGGCTCGGCCCGGTCGCGCCATCCGGCGACGAGGCCGGCCGGCAGCATCAGCGTCGCCGGCGCCAACATCAGCGGCGCCAGAAGGGCGTAGAAGCCGGGCGGCGCGCCGTGGGTTTCCTCGCCACGCAGCAGCTTGGGGGCCAGGTCGCCGCCGATCGAAGCGCCCCAGAAGGCGCCGTCGCTGGCCACGGTGATGGCCAGCGCCCAGGGCCCGACGAGCGCGCCGATGGCGATCAGACCCCAGCCCCAGCCGATCCTGGCCAGCCATCGCGCCGTGCGGTCCCAGATCGCCAGTCCGATGAGCGTCAGGGCCATGACCATGGGCCCGATCGGCCCCTTGACGAGGATCGCCAGCGCCATCCCCGCCCACAACAGCGCCTTGACCCGCCGGCCGGCTCGCGGCCCGCCGTTGGCGGCAAGGTACAGGCGGCCGAGCGCCGCCATGGCCAGGGTCACGGCTCCGGCCAGCACGCCGTCCGTGGCGGCGATCGAGGCCTCGGTGGAAAGCAGGAAACTCGCCCCCAGCATCGCTCCGGCCGCCAGGCTCGCCGCGGGCCTCAGAAATGCCGCCGCGCCCCAGGCGCAGGCCGCCGCCGCCAGCATGGCGCCCAGCAACGAGGGAATGCGGTAGGCCCAGATCTGCCGGGCTTCGACCTTGCTCAGGGTGGCGACCGTGGCCGCTTGCAGCCAGTAGATCCCGACCGGCTTTTTGTAGCGGGGGATATCCTGCAGCCTCGGGGTGACGAAGTCGCCGCTCTCCAGCATCTGGGCCGAGGCCTCGGCGAAGCGGGATTCGTCGCGGTCGATGGGCGGCAGGGCGATCAGGCCGGGCAGGCCGGCGACCAGGGCGATAAGCGCCGCCAGCGCCGGGCCCCGCCACCCGCGCGCGAATCGCTCTGCCAGCGCCTCGAGTCCCATGCCTCCAGATAGCACGACCGTAACGTGAGAATTCAGTTATGACAGGGCGATGACGGGCGTCCCTGAACCAGAGGTCTCTGTCGTCGTGCCAGTTTTCAACGAAGCCGGCGCCGCGCCTTCCCTGGCCCTGGAGATCGCCGCAGCCTTCGCCGGACACATCGTGGAGATCCTCTTCGTCGATGACGCCAGCACGGACGAGACGCGGCGCGTCCTCGAGGCTCTGAAGGCGCAGATTCCCGCTCTGCGCGTCCTCGCCCATGGCCACAACGCCGGCCAGAGCCGCGCCATCCGCACCGGCGTACTGGCCGCCCGCGCGCCGGTCATCGTGACATTGGATGGCGACGGCCAGAACGATCCGGCCGATGGGCCGGGCCTCGTCGACGCCCTGTCAGCCGGGCCGCCACGCCTGGGCCTTGTGGGCGGAGAGCGGGTCCGCCGCCAGGACAGGGCCGCCAAGCGCTGGGCCTCGCGCTTCGCCAACGGCCTGCGCCGGCGCCTGCTCGCCGACCAGGCGGTCGATACCGGTTGCGGCCTCAAGGCGATGCGCCGCCAGGCCTTCCTCGCCCTTCCCTACTTCGACCACATGCACCGTTATCTGCCGGCCCTGATGCTGCGCGAGGGCTATGACGTCGCCTTCCGCCCCGTCGGGCACCGGCCGCGCACCAGCGGCGCCTCGAAATACACCAATCTCGGCCGGCTCGCGGTCGGCGTCTCGGACCTGATGGGCGTGATGTGGCTCAAGCGCCGCGCGCGCAATCCGGGGCCGATCGGCGAAGGCTGAGCGCGGCGATGTCGGCCTTCACGGATGCGCTGGAAGCCGGCGACCTGGTCGCTCTGCGCCGGATTCCAAAAGCCGACCTGCATATCCATGGGATCGGCGGCGGAGACCGCGACTTCCTGCGCGAGCGGACCGGCGTCGACATCGCGCCGGTGGAGGGCATCTTTCATTCCATGGCGGAGATGCACGCCTTCTCCGACAGGCGCCTAGCGCCTGTCTTTGTAGGTGCGGAAGGGCGCGCGCTGGCCCTCGAGGCGACCTTCGTCCAGGCGCGCAAGGACGGCGTGACCCGGATCGAGGTCGGAACGGATGCGTGGGACATCACGCTGCACGGCGGCTCGGCGGCCTCGGTGTGGAACAGCTTGCGCGCCGCTCAACTTACGGCTGCGCCAGATATCGGCTGGATCCCGCAGCTCGGCATCTCCCGGCACTGTCCGATCCCGGCCATCGAACGCTGGATTGCGCCGCTCCTCGACTTGGACGTCTTCAAAACCTTCGACCTGTCCGGCGACGAAAGCACTCAGCCGATCGAGGCCTTCATTCCCATCTACCGTCGCGCCAAGGCGGCGGGACTCAGGCTCAAGGCGCACGTCGGCGAATGGGGGACGGCCGACGAGGTCTGGCGGGCTGTCGAGGCGCTGGAGCTGGACGAGGTCCAGCACGGCATCGCCGCGGCCGACTCCCCGCAGGTGATGCGGGCGCTCGCCGATGCCGGAATTCGCCTCAACGTCTGCCCGACCTCGAATCTCAGACTCGGACGGGTGAGCAGCCTTCAGGAGCACCCGATCCGGGCCCTGTTCGACGCGGGCGTGCGGGTGACTGTCAACACCGACGACCCGCTGATCTTCGGCTGCACGCTGTCGGGTGAATTCGTCGCGCTCTACAACGCGGGCGTCATGACGGCGGCGGAACTCGACGCCATCCGGCTGGAAGCGCTGCAAGATCCAGCGGATTGAAAATCACCGGGATCCGGCTCTCCAAGCAGTCTCTCAACAACCTCTCAGCAGGCCTGCGGCCAGGCATGGGTTGACAGCGGCTTCGCCAATTGCGACCGCGTCGCATTATAGTTGCGAATGACTTTCAATCTCGACGGGAAAAGCCTTGAACTCAATGGCATTGAGAGGAGTCGCCATGAGCCTGGTTCTTGTCGTTCCAGGCTTCACCCTGGCTGACGACGGGCCGACCGTCGCGCCGGTGACAGTCACCGCGGAGGCGCGCGCCGAGACGCCTGTGGCCGCGACTGGCGAGGCCAGCTACGCCGTCTCCGCCGACGAGATCGCGGTCGTCGCCCCCTCCGGCTCTCTGACCGACGTGCTGCTTCAGATGCCCGCCGTGTCCCTCGACCAGAACCAGCAGATCCACATCCGCGACACCGAGGGCCCTCAGTTCCAGTACCAGATCGACGGCGTCCTGGTTCCCCTGGACATCAACACCAACCCGCCGTTCCTGGCGATGATCGGGACGGACTTCGTCCAGAGCCTGAGCCTGCGCGTGGGTGTGCTTCCGGCCCGCTACAGCTACGCCACCGGCGGCGTGGTGGACATCGAGACCAAGGACGGCTGCCAGGCGCCCGGCGGGGAGGCATCCCTGCTGTTGGGCATGCGCGAAACCCTTCAGGGGAGCGGCCAATACGGCGGTTGCGCCGGCCGCCTGAGCTGGTTCGTCAGCGGTTCCTACGGCGCCTCGGACACCGCCTTCAGCCAGGCCAATCCAGGCCCCAATCCGATCCATGATCACGGCGCCCACGGCCAGGGCTTCGGCGTCTTTTCGTACAAGCTGAGCGACACGACAAAGCTCAGCCTCATCCTCTCCGGCTCGGCCAGCGACAATGAACTGCCCAACCAGGCCGGCCTGGCGCCGCAGTTCGTGGTGGCCGGCGCCACACCTCCCGCCTCGGCCGACATCGACTCGCGGCTGAATTTTCGCGACGCCCTCGCCGTCCTGGCGCTGAATTCCGAGCCGTCGACGAGGTTCAGCTGGCAGATCGCCTATGCCTTCCACGCCATTCGCCAGGACTTCGAGCCGGACACGGTCGGCGAACTCGCCTATCAGGGCGTCGCCTCTCATGCGGTCCACGAGGACAGCGATCATACCCTCGAGGGCGACGCCACGTGGAAGCTTGGCGCGCACGCGCTTTCGGCCGGCTTCTACGCCGGACTCTATCATGTGGACGCGGTCGACCGTTCCCTGGTCTTCCCGGTGGATCCGGCGACCGGCGCGGTGGGAACGACGCCGATCGAGGTCGACAGCCTGGTCGATGGCGACAACCTCGTCTCGGGCTTCTACGTCAACGATCTCTGGCAGGTCTCGCGAGCCGTCAGCCTCAACCTCGGCCTTCGCTGGGACGCCGTGACCGGCGCCACGCGCGGGCGTCAGCTCGACCCGACCGTCAACCTGAGCTGGCGACCCGACGCGGCGACGACGCTTCACGCCGGCGTGGCGCGGGACTTCCAGGTTCCCAGCTGGCAGGGTCTCTCGCCCACCGCCCAGGCCGCCTTCGAGAACACCACCGCCGCCGGGCCGCCGGGGACCGCCCAACCGATGACCGAGGACGACCTCGTGTTCGACGCGGGCCTGTCCCGCCGCCTGGGGGCCCACCTCACCGCCTCGCTCGACGCCTATTACGAGCACACCTGGCGCTACCTCGACACCGGGCAGTTCGGCGACGTGCCGATCTTCGCGCCGTTCAACTACGCCAAGGGGCGGCTTTGGGGCGCCGAACTCGCCCTCGACTACAAGACTCCCTCGCTCTCGGCCTGGGCCAACCTGACGATCGGCCGGAACACGCAGCAAGGCGTGGTGACCGGCCAGTTCAACTTCGATCCCGACGAGCTGGCCTACATCGACGCCCATCCCATCGTCTTGGACCACCAGCCGCTCGTCGGCGCCAGCGCCGGGGCGGCCTGGACCTGGCGGGATTGGACCCTGTCCGCGGACGCGCTCTATTCGTCCGGCCTGCGCGCCGGCTTCGCCGACCTCGACCAGCTGGCGCCGGTCTTCCAGGTGAACCTCGGGATCGCCCGCCGCTTCCGCCTGCCCGGCGGTCGCACGATCACCAACCGCGTCACCATCCTCAACCTGCTCGATCGGACCAATCTCATCCGCCCGGCGGACGGCATCGGCATCTTCCAGGCCGCCTACGGTCCCCGGCTGACGGTCCTGGACGAGGTCAGCCTGACCTTCTGAGAGGGAGCGCCCCCCAAACGACACATCAGGCGACACACTAGGCGACTCAGGCGGCGACTCTTAAACAGCGACCATGGGCAAAGCCTTCGCCGTCACGCCGCTGCTGCTGCTGCCGGTTCTCGCCTACAACCTGCTGGCCATGACCTTGGGCGGCCTCACCTCGCCTGACGTCAACGCCGGCCTCACGGCGGCGCTTTTCGAGACGCCCACCGCATCCGGCGGCCGCTGGCCGGTGAGCCTCGCGGACCTGCTGCTGGCCGCCGCCCTCGTCATCCTGTTCGTCGAGCTGATCAAGCCGACCTGGGACCGCCAGTCGGCGATGATCAACCACATCGCCTCGATCACCCTGTTCGTGGTCTGCCTGGTGGAGATGCTGGCCCTGGCGGCCTGCGCCACCTCGACCTTCTTCCTCATCACCCTGATGGTGCTGCTGGACGTGCTGGCCGGGTTCATCCTCGGCGCCGCGACCCGCCGGCCGGAGCCGAAGGCGCGGCGCTAGAGCGCGCTCCGCAAAAACTGCTTTTGCGACAGGAACACGCTCCACTTTTTGATTCTGGAGCACGATTCAACGATCCGGCGATCCCGCCTGGTTGCATCGTAGGCCGTCCCCGATCCTAGGCGCCGAGCGACTCCGGCGTCGCCCGGAAGAGATCCACCGATCCCTGCGTCACCGCCTGGGCCAGACCCGGCGCCTGAGCCAGCACCTGATGGGCGAAGACGCGCGCCAGCCCGATCCGGGTGCGCCAGTACGCCTGATCGCCTTCGCCGTCGGCGATCTTCTTCGACGCCGCAAGCGCCTGCTTGCCGAGCATCCAGCCGCCGACCACGTCGCCCATCAGCTTCAGGTAAGGCGTGGCGCCGGCCAGGGCGTCGGGCTGAGCATGGCCCCGGCGCTCGATCAGATAGCCGCTCGCCGCCTGGGCGGCCGCCAGGCCCGACTCGAGGTGGTTTCCGATGCTGTGCAGCCAGCCGTCGTCGGCGCTTTTCAGGTCCGAGGCTGTGGGCGTGATATCGGCCACCAGCTCGCGCACGGCCGCGCCCTTGCCCAGCGCCAGCTTGCGCCCCATCAGGTCGATGGCCTGGACGCCGTTTGTGCCCTCGTAGATCGGCAGGATGCGGGCGTCGCGATAATGCTGCGCCGCGCCGGTCTCTTCGATGAAGCCCATGCCGCCGTGGACCTGCAGGCAGGTCGAGGCCGCCTCCACCGCCATGTCGGTCGACCAGGCCTTGGCGATGGGCGTCAGGATCTCTTCGCGCAGTTTGGCCGCGTCGCGGTCCACCGGATTGCCGGCGAGACGGGCGACATCGGCGGCCACGGCGGTGGAGAGGCAGAGCGCGCGGGCGGCCTCGATCCTCGCCTTCACCAGCATCAGGGCCCGGCGGATGTCCGGGTGGTCGAAGAGGCGCGATGGCAGGGTCCCGGTCCAGGCCGAGCGGCCCTGGACGCGCTCCAGGGAGAAGGCCAGCGCCTGCTGATAGGCCCGTTCGGCCAGGCCCACCCCCTGCACGCCGACCTGCAGCCGGGCGGCGTTCATCATCACGAACATGTTGGCCATGCCGGCGTTGGGCGCGCCGACCATCTCGGCCCTCGCCCCCTCGTAGGCCATGACGCAGGTGGGCGAGCCGTGGATGCCGAGCTTGTGCTCGATGCTCACCGGCCTCAGGTCATTGGCTTCGCCGAGGATGCCGTCAGCGCCGACCAGCCGCTTGGGGGCCAGGAACAGGGTCAGGCCGCGCGTGCCCGGCGGAGCGTCCGGAAGACGCGCCAGCACCATGTGGACGATGTTGTCGGCGATGTCGTGGTCGCCCCAGGTGATGAAGATCTTCTGGCCGGTGAGGCGCCAGCCGCCCTGGCCGTCGCTCTCGGCGCGGGTGGCGATGCCCCCGAGGTCCGAGCCCGACTGCGGCTCGGTGAGGTTCATGGTCCCGGTCCATTCGCCGCTGATCAGCTTGGGCAGGTAGAGGGCTCTCTGTTCGTCCGAGCCGGTCAGGCTGAGGGATTCGATGGCGGCCAGCGTCAGCATCGGGCAGAGGCCGAAGGCCATGTTGGCGCCCTGGATCATTTCGAACACGGCGACTTCGAGCGCCCGCGGGAGGCCCTGGCCGCCCCAGGCCGGATCGGCGGAGAGGCTGTTCCAACCGCCGTCTGCGAACGCCTTGTAGGCCCCTGCGAAGCCGGGCGCGGCGATGACCTGGCCGTTCTCGAAGCGGGCGCCCTGCGTATCGCCGGCGCGATTGAGCGGCGCCAGCACCTCCGAGGCCAGCGATCCGGCCGCCTCCAGCACCGCGGTCACAGTCTCGGCGTCTGCGTTCGGGAAATGCTTGGCGAGGGCGTCGAAGTCGGCGGTCTCGAGGGCGAACCGGAGGTCGCGGACGGGCGCATGATAGGTCATCGACGGGTCCTTCGCGGGCAGTCGGCTATTTAGAGCAAATTGCCCTTAGTGCTATTGCCGAGTGCCATTCCCCTTTTTCGCCACAATCGGGAGGATCAACGCCGATGATGACACACCGTTCGCTGATCGCCCTGTTGCTCCTCGTCCTGCCGGCTTGGTGGTCGGCTGCTCAGACGCCGGCCAACCCGCCCCCGCCGCCGGAAGTCTCCGCCAAGGCCGCAAGCCTGCCGGCGGGCCACTACAAGCTCGATCCGAAACACGGCAGCGTGCTCGCCGTGGTCCGCCACCTGGGGGTGTCGGATTATGTGATGCGGTTCGACAAATTCGACGCCGACTTCACCTATGATCCGGCCCAGCCCCAGGCGACCCACCTCGAAGCGAGCGTCGATGCGACCAGCCTCGATGTCGGCGCCGACTACAGCAAGCAGTTCGCCGACCAGTTTCTTGGCGCCGCGAAATTTCCCAAGGCCACCTTCGTTTCCACCGCCATGGCGCCCAATCCGGGCGGCCGCACCGGGACCATGACCGGCGACCTGACCCTGAACGGCGTCACCCGCCCGGTGACCTTCGTCGTCACCTTTCTCGCCGTCGGCCACGGCGTGCCGTTCGGGACCATCGCCGGCTTCACCGCCGAAGGGACGATCCGGCGCTCGGATTTCGGCTCGCGGGCCTTCCTCAAATACGTCAGCGACGAGGTGCGGCTGCAGATCCGCGGCGAGTTCGACAAGAAGTAGGGCCCCGGAGCATGGCCGCCGCCGACGCGGAGACCTTGGGGCGTTACAACGCCGTGGCCATGAGTTTGCACTGGCTCATCGCCGCCCTGATCTTTGCCAACATTGGCCTGGCCTGGTGGTTCGAAAGCCTGCACGGGCTGGCCAAGATCGCTCCGACCCAGATCCACAAATCGATCGGCATCACCGTGCTGATGCTGTCCGTCCTGCGTCTCGTCTGGCGCTTCCTTTTCCGGCCGCCGCCTCTGCCGGCTTCGATGCCGCTCTGGGAGCGCTATGCGGCGCACACGGTCCACGCCCTGCTCTACGTCGTCATGATCGGCATGCCGCTCACCGGCTGGGCGATGAGCTCGGCCAGCACTCTGGTCCGGGTCTTCCCGATCACCTGGTTCGGCCTGTTCAAGTGGCCGACCCTCGACGCCCTCGCCGACCTGCCGCCGGAGCGGATGAAAAGCGCCCATGATCTCTTCTTCACGCTGCACAGCG
>DASXCH010000105.1:0-7863 GCA_036491275.1 Caulobacteraceae bacterium | reverse complement strand
ACGCGACATCCCTATTCGGTCTTGCTCCAGGCGGGGCTTGCCATGCCGTCCCCGTCACCGGGGCCGCGGTGGGCTCTTACCCCACCCTTTCACCCTTGCCGACCGGCCGGAGCCGGAAGGCGGTTTGCTTTCTGTGGCGCTATCCCTGGGGTCACCCCCGGCGGGCGTTACCCGCCGCCTTGTCGCCGTGGAGCCCGGACTTTCCTCCCCCCGCCCCGAAAGGCGAAGGGCGACCGCCCGGCCGTCTGATCCTTTTCAGAGCGTGGCGACGGCGGCCTGGCCAGTCAAGTCATACGTCCGGATCTCAAGCGTGATCGGCCACCTTGCCATAGACGATCTGGTCCCAGAAACAGCCCTTCCAGAAGCCGTAGCCGGCGAGCACGCCCTCGCGGGTAAAGCCGTGCCGCTCCAGCAAGGCGCAGGAGCGAGCGTTGCCGGGCGTCACCAGGGCCTCCAGGCGATGGAGGCGCAGCCGCGCCCAGCCGAAGGCGATGACCGCCGGCAGGACCTGGCCCATGACGCCCCGGCCCTGCCACGCGCGGGTCAGGTCATAGGCGATTTCGCCGCGGCGGCCGCGCTCAAGGGCGATGCGGTTGAAGCCGCAGGTGCCGGCGAAGGCGCCGTCGGCCCGCCGCCGGATCGTCCAGCGGACGCCCGCGCCCAGCGCCCGCTGGCCGGCGGCCCAGTCGATGATCGAGGTCACCTGCCCGAGCGTTTCGAGCGGCTCGATGTCCATCCATTCGACCACCCCAGGATCGCCGAACTCGGCCAGGAGGTCGTCGGCGTCGTCATGGCAAAGCGGCTTCAGTTCAAACGCTTCCGTCGATATCCTGAGGCCACCTGAGAGATCGGGATCCGGCGCGATCATGAACTGGCCAACCGTAGGATGGCGGTGAGACGCGCGCGGGTCTCGCCGTCGGCCAGGCCGTCACAGCGGTCTGGCCGCCAGTGCCGCTGGAAGGCGGCCACGACGGTGGCGAGGTCCTCGTCATAAGCCCCATCGACGGCGACCTCGTAGCCCAGGCGCCGCAGGGCACCACGCAGGGCCAGCACCCCCAGCCCGGTCTCGCCCGGCGTGAGCAATGGCCCAGGCGCCGCCCGCGGCTCGGCCCACAGGCCATGGCCGGCCTCGGCCAGCCGCTTCCAGGGGAAGAGTTCGCCCGGATCCTGCTTGCGCCGTGGCGCCACGTCGGAGTGGCCGAGGATCAGGCCGTCCTCGATGGTCCAGCGCCCGCGGACTTCATCCAAGAGTTCAAGAACAGCGTCGAACTGCATGTCGGGAAAGGGCCGATAGCCGAATTCATGGCCCGGATTGACGATCTCCACCCCGATCGAGCGGGCGTTGATGTCGCTCTCACCGCGCCAGGATGAGACGCCGGCGTGCCAAGCCCGCCGCGCCTCGTCGACCAGGGCGAAGACCCGGCCGTCCTCCTCGACGAGGTAATGGGCGCTGACCTTGGCCGCCGGATCGCGAAGGCGCTCCACCGCCGCCGCGCCGGTCTGCATGCCCGTGTAGTGCAGGACCAGCATGTCCGGCGGCGCGCGCCGGGCGTCGAAGTTCGGCGAGGGCGCCTGGATCAGGCGCACCTCGAGTCACGCTGCCTTGGCGAAGGCGAGGGCTTCATAGCGGGCGAGGTGATGGTCCACCGAGCCGAACTGCCCCTCGATCAGGGTGGCCCGCTTGAAGTAATGGCCGATGGCCATCTCGTCGGTCATGCCCATGCCGCCGTGCAGCTGGATGGCGTTCTGGCCGACGAAGCGACAGGCGCGGCCGATCTGCACCTTGGCCGCCGAGACCGCCCTGGCCCGCTCCGCCGCCGGCTCGCCGAGCTTGATGTGGGCCATGTAGGTCATCGAAACGGCCTGCTCGAAGGCCATGAACATGTCGACCATGCGGTGCTGCAGCACCTGGAAGGAAGCGATCGGCGCGCCGAACTGCTTGCGCTGGCGGGTGTATTCCAGCGTGCCCTCGTGCAGCTTGCGCAGCACCCCGCAGGCCTCGGCGCAGGTGGCCGCGGTGGCCTCGTCGACCACCGCCTCGATCATCGGCAGGCCCTCGCCGGCGATCCCCAGCAGGGCCTCGGCGCCCAGCGCCACGTTTTCAAAGGCGATCTCCGAGGCGCGGTTGCCATCGACGGTCGGATAGTCGCGGGCGTTGACCCCCTTGGCGCCTTTCTCGACCACGAACACCGAAATCCCGCCGGTATCGCGCCGCGACCCGCCGGTGCGGGCGGTGACGATCAGGTGGGTGGCGAAGGGCGCGCCCACGACGACCGCCTTGGCCCCGTTCAACGTCCAGCCGGCGCCGTCTTTCTTGGCCTCGACCGCGACGTCGCCCAGGCAATAGCGGGCCTGGGACTCGGCCCAGGCAAAGGCGAAGCGAGCCTCGCCGGAGATGATCTGGCCGATCAGCTGGTCGGCCGGGGCCCCGCCGGCGCGCTTCAGAAAGCCGCCGCCGATCACCACCGTGCCGAGATAGGGCTCGACCACCAGGGCCTTGCCGAACTCCTCGGCCACCACCATCACCTCGGTCGGGCCGCCGCCCAAGCCCCCCTGCTCCTCGCTGAACGAGGCGCCCAGGATGCCGAGGTCCTCGGCCAGGGCCTTCCAGACTTCCGGCCGCCAGCCGGCCGCCGAGGCGACCGCGGACCGGCGCTTGTCGAAGTCGTAATGGTCGGCGAGGTAGGCCGCGACGCTGTCGCGCAACAGGGTCTGCTCTTCGGTGAAGCTGAAATCCATGATCCGTCCCTGGAAAGCGGTTAGAGGCCCAGCACCATCTTGGCGATGATGTTGCGCTGGATCTCGTTCGAGCCGCCGTAGATCGAGGTCTTGCGCGTGTTGAAATAGGCGCCGGCGACGCCTGCCGCCTCGGCCGGCCCGATCGGGCCCATGTTGTGCGGCAGGCCGCGCAGATAGGGCGCGCCATAGTGACCGGCCGCCTCCAGGGCGAGCTCGGTCAGCCGCTGCTGGATCTCGGTGCCCTTGATTTTGAGGATCGAGGACTCCGGGCCCGGCCCTTTGCCCGAGCTCTCGCCGGCGAGGGTGCGCAGCTCGGTGAATTCCAGCGCCGTCAGGTCGATCTCGAGTTCGGCCACCTTGCGGCGGAAGAAGGGGTCGGCCAGCAGTGGTCCGGAATCGTCGGCCCGCTCGGTCGCGGAGACCTCGCGGATCCGCTCCAGCCCGCGCTTGGAGCGGGCGACGCCGGCGATGCCCGAGCGCTCGTGGGCCAACAGGGCCTTGGCGCAGGTCCAGCCCTGGTTCTCGTGGAAGATGCGGTTCTCGACCGGGACCTTGACATTGTCGAGGAAGACGTCGTTGACCTCGTGACCGCCCTCCAGGGTGATGATCGGCCGCACCGTCACGCCCGGGGATTTCATGTCGATCAGCAGGAAGCTGATGCCGGCCTGGGGCTTGGAATTGGGGTCGGTGCGGACCAGGAAGAAGCCCCAGTCGGCGAATTGCGCCAGGGTGGTCCAGGTCTTCTGACCGTTAACGAGGTAGTACTCCTTGCCGTCGTCGCCGGCGATCCGCTCGGCCTTGGTCTTGAGCGAGGCGAGGTCGGAGCCGGCGCCGGGCTCGGAATAGCCCTGACACCACCAGACCTGGCCGTCGCGGATGCCCGGCAGGAAGCGCTGCTTCTGCTCCACGGTCCCGAAGGTCCACAGAACGGGCGCCAGCATCGAGACGCCGAAGGGCAGGATGGCGATGGTGTCTGCCCGCGCCTGCTCCTCCGACCAGATGTATTTCTGGGTCGGCGTCCAGCCGGTCCCGCCCCATTCGGCGGGCCACGAGGGCGCAGACCAGCCCTTCTTCGCAAGGATGCGATGCCAGGAGAAATAGTCCTCCTTGGTGAGCGCGTCCTCGCTCGCCTGCTTCTCACGCAGCGCCGCCGGATAGTTCTGCGCGATGAAGGCGCGCGCCTCCTCGCGGAAGGCGTTGTCTTCAGAGGAGAAGTCGAGATCCATGGCCTTACCCCTTCCCATGTCCCACCCCGCGGGCCGGCGAGGCGGAGCAAGTGACCATACGGGGCGCGGCGAGGTCTTGCCAAGTCGCCGCGACCACCGCCAGGAAGAGGCGATGGTCCGCATCCTCACCTACAACGTCCATCGCTGCGTCGGTCTCGACCGGCGCATGGACGTCGGCCGCGTGGCCCAGGTGATCGCCGCCGAGGCGCCCGACATCGTCGCCCTGCAGGAGGTCGACGTCGGCCGCGCCCGCACCGGCCGGGTGGACCAGGCCCACGCCCTCGCCCGGCGTCTGGGTATGGCTTCGCGCTTCCATGCCGCCCTCCGGGTCGAGGAGGAGCAGTACGGCGACGCCATCCTGACGGCCCTGCCGGAGCGGCTGATCCGCGCCGGCCCCCTGCCCGGCTACGCCAGGATCCCGCAGCTGGAGCCGCGCGGCGCCCTGTGGGTGGGGATCGATCTGGGGGAAGGCCGCGAGCTGCAGGTGATCAACACCCATCTGGGCCTGGCGCCCAGCGAGCAGCAGAACCAGGCCCGGGCGCTGGCCGGACCGGACTGGCTGGGCGCAAGAGAGCGCCGCGATCCGCTGCTCATGGTGGGCGACTTCAACGCCACGGCGCGCACCCTGGCGCACCGGATCCTGGCGGCCGCGCTCGCCAATGCGCATCGGCTCAAGCCGCCGAAAGAGCCGCGGGCGGCGACCTTCCCGGCCCGGATGCCGGTTCTGCGCATCGACCATGTCTTCGTCAGTGCGGGGATCACGGTGCGGTCCGTGCGCGTCGGCGCCTCGCCGCTCGCGCGGGTGGCGTCCGATCACCTGCCGCTGGTCATGGACTTCGAGATAGAGGGGTTGGGGGCCGCCCAGGCGAGCGGGGGGTAACCCGCCCAGGCGACCCCGCCCTGTCAGCGGCCCACAGACTGGGTGTCGGCAACCTTGGCCCAGGTCTGGCAGGCGCCATCGCGCTCTGAGACCAGTTCCGAGCGCACGCCGGGGCCGGCGTGGCTGGCTTGATTCATCGCCTGGCTGCGGACCTCGTCCGCCCGGTCGAGGACGTCGGGCGTGCGATAGGCGCCTTCGACCTTCATCAGGGCGTTGATCGAGGAGGAGTCCGCCGCGCCCAGGGTATGGGCGTTGAACAGGCCCTGGCAATGGGCGGCGGCGATGTACTGCGAGTCCGAGAGCCTCGGGCCGGACGCGAAGGCCGCGGTGGTGAGCGCGGCGGCGCCGGCGGCGAGGGCGATGACGACGGCGATATTGCGATGGGCAGGCATTTCCCGTTCCTCCTTGGGGGCTGGACAATCGGGATCGTGCTCCGCTCCAAGCTTATCTACAAATTAAATTGAATAAATATTATTACCTGAACTTAATGTAATCTTTCGTTCATAGATTAAATTGATTTCATGCTTGTGGCAGAAAGCAGTCTTTACTAGTTACCAGTTAAGGCGCCGCCTCGCGCATGGCGCCCCATGTGCGACCAGTCGCGGCACGGCCCGTCCCGCTCGGCGACGAGTCTGGCCTTCTCATAGGGATCGCCCGTCGCCGCCTGATGGGAGGCCTGGTCGCGGGCGTCCCGCGCCTGATCGATGACGGTGGCCGGACGGCCGGCGCTTTCCAGATCCATGAACCGGTTGATGCCGGTGGGATTCCGCCTGGGGCCAAGGTCGTCGGAGTTGATAAGCCCCTGGCACCGGGCGATGCCGACATAGGCGGCGTCATTCACATGGAGCCGATCGGCGGCGGCCGGCAGGGCCAGCAGGCCCAGGCCGGCGACGGCGTAGAGAACGGATTTGCGCATGATTTGAACCTCCTGCGCCTTGCAACTCCTTGCGCCGCAAGGTCGTTCCGCTTGCCAAGGGCGCGCTGAAGTTTCATTGGCCAGCTTCATGGACGCCGCGCCGCCCGAGCCGATCGCCACGCCGTGCGTGCAGGTGTGCGTGGTCGACGGCCAGAGCGGGCTCTGCCTCGGCTGCTTCCGAACCCTGGCCGAGGTGGCCGGCTGGGCACGGTTCAGCGACGCAGAACGGGAGGCGCTCATGGCCGCCCTGCCCGGCCGCCGCGGCCGCATCCGCCCGGAGAGACTGGCCCTCTTTGCACGTTAGGCAAACGCAGGCTCCTGCAACGCCTCGAGCGCCCGCTCGATCACCTCGGTTCCGGCGCCGGGCGCGATCGAATCAGTGGTGAGGATGCGCCGCCAGGCCCGCGCGCCGCGAGCGCCGTGGAAGAGGCCCAGCATGTGCCGGGTCATGGCCGCCAGACGCGTCCCGGCGGCCAGCTCCGCGCGCACGTAGGGAAGATAGCGTTCCACCGCCTCCAGTTCGGAGACTTCCGGCGCGCGCTCTTCGAACAGGGCCCGATCCACGGCGCCGAGAATCGCCGGCGTGTGATAGGCGGCGCGGCCCAGCATCACCCCATCGACCTGACCGAGGTGCAGGGCGGCCTCGCCCGAGGAGGCGACGCCGCCGTTGAGGACGATGGTGAGATCCGGGCGCTCGCGCTTGAGCCGATAGACGAGGCCATAGTCCAGCGGCGGGACCTCCCGGTTCTCCTTGGGAGAGAGACCTTCCAGCCAGGCCTTTCGGGCGTGGACGATGAACACCCGCACGCCCGCGGCGGCGCAGCGATCGACGAGGCCGAAGAGGCTCTCGTCCGGATCCTGCTCGTCGACGCCCAGGCGGCACTTGACGGTGGCCGGGATCGACACCGCCGCGCCGATGGCGGCCATGCACTCGGCCACGCGATCCGGCTCGCGCATCAGGCAGGCGCCAAAGGCGCCGCCCTGGACCCGGTCCGACGGGCAACCGACATTGAGATTGATCTCATCGAAGCCGAGGACCTCACCGATGCGCGCCGCTGTGGCCAGAGACGCCGGGTCGGCGCCGCCGAGCTGCAGGGCGAGCGGATGTTCGGCCGGGCTGAAGCTCAGGAGCCTGCGGCGGTCGCCGTGGATCACGGCGCCGGCGGTCAGCATCTCGGTATAGAGGCGGGCGCGACGCGTCAGGGTGCGGTGGAAGGCCCGGCAGTGCCGGTCCGTCCAGTCCATCATCGGCGCGACGCAGAGGCGGTGGCCGTCCGGTCCGGGGCTTGGCATGGCTTCAACTCTAAGGGTCGGCTCGCGGCGGGGCGTCTCTAGCTCAGGCCCGCCCCTCACTCCAGATCGTGGAGGGGTTCGTCGTCCCAGATGGGGCGGGAGCTGGTGTGGCCGAAGCGTGAGTAGCGGGGCCGGGCCTGGGGTCCGTGGCGGGGCAGGCCCTCGCAGGTCCAGCCCGACCCGGTCCAGGCCGTCCAGTCGGGATTGATGTTGAGATCGAAGCACAGGCGCTCGAGAATCTGGCGCAAGGGCGCGGCGTCGAGATCGGCATAGGCCGGGTCCTCGGCCAGGCGCTGTTCGATGGCCAGGAAGAAGTGGTCCAGCTGTTCCTCGCTCTCGGACTCGCGCTCGGCGACGACGCGCAGGCATTGGCGGACCGTCTCGCGGCGGGAGGCGCCCCGCGCGTTCGCCGGCGGCGTGCTCCAGGCGGCGAGACGGCGCTGGCGCTGGCGGGTCTCGGTGAGACCATCCTTGAGGGCCGCCAGCGCCTCGTCGGTCTCGGCCTCCAGCTTCAAGGTCAGGCGCAGCGAGCGTGTCAGGCTGGCGTAGTGGTCCACCGGATCGCGGCGCTTGCCCGACGGGCCCGTCGCCGAGGCTTCAGACGCCTTGGCCTCGCCGCCCGTCTCCAGGGCGCGCAGCAGCCGCAGGCCGATCTCGGTCATCTCTTCGAGGATGCGCAGCCGGCGTTCGGCGCGCAGGACGGCAGGATCGTCCGCCAGGTCGGCGGCCGCATCGGCTGGGGTGAGGGTCTTGATCAACATGACCGCATTGTCGCATACTGCAAGTCACCGTGTCAAGGCAGATTGCAA
>DASXCH010000104.1:0-5643 GCA_036491275.1 Caulobacteraceae bacterium | reverse complement strand
AGGCCAACGCTCCAGGACGGCGTCTTCGACCTGCGCTTCTGCGTCCATCCGATCGGCCGGCTCGATCTGCGCAGCGGCGAGTTCAGAGCCTGTGGACTTGTGGACGACACCGAGGCCTCGCCCACAACCCCACAGGCCCAGCCACAACCACAGATTTGAAGTGCGCAGAATCAAAACATGAGCGACTGTCCTCGATGTCTCCGCACACCTGTCTTCGATGTGTCCAGTACGAACAGGCGTCAAGGGGTTCAAGCGCACCCGCGGTCCCGGCGCGAGTCGCTCCCGGCCGCGTTTGCGGTGTCACGCCATTCGCGAGGGAGCACCGTCATGAGCAAGCTCGACAAAGTTCTGTACACGGCCAAAGTGCATACGACTGGCGGCAGGTCCGGCCGTTCGCGCAGTTCCGATGGCCGCCTGAACGTCAGGCTGACGCGGCCCGGAAGCGCCGGCAAGGGCACCAATCCGGAGCAGTTGTTCGCCGCCGGCTGGTCGGCCTGTTTTGAATCCGCCATGACGCTCGCGGCCCGCAAGATGAACATCTCCGTCCCCGACGGCTTGGCGGTCGACGCCGAGATCGACCTCGGCCCGACTGAGGGCGCCTACGGCGTCGCCGCCCGGCTCAGCGTTCACCTTCCCGGCCTCGATCAGGAGACCGCCGAGCGTCTGGTGGAAGAAACCCATGCAGTGTGTCCGTATTCTCGCGCCACCCATGGCAACATCGAGCTCACGACGACCGTGATATTGAGTGCAATGCAATAGTCCGGGACCCGCGCGCCTTGGGCGACGGCCGCCGGACCGACGCCCGCGACATCCCTTGCCATCCGCCTCGGCGCGGCCTCGCCCGTCCGGCTAGCGGAGGGGGTGGGACGCCGGACGGCTGGGGGGAAGTCTGACCGGCGCCCCACCTGGGCCAACCCGCTGGGGGCGGAGCGGGAGGCGTTGACAAGCGTTGTAGCCGATCCGGCCGCGCGCAATTAGCCGGCGGTTTCGAGACGCTGCGTTGCGCGAAACAGACATTCCCCACTCGTTCTCAACTGTCCCAGTCATGGAACACCGCGTCCCAAACTGGCCCGATTGTGCGCCATCGTTGCAGCTTCCACCTCCAGGGCCGCGCTGCCGTGCGCAGGAAACTCGAGATGAGAGCCATGAACCGTCTGATTTTCGTTGCGCCCCTCGTCGGCGCCGTCATCGCCGCCGGCGCGGCGTCGGCCCAAGACGCGCGCTGGTATGTCCAGGGCAACGCCGGCGCCAGCTTCTCCAGCCGTTTCGATACCAATCCCCACCACGACGGCGACGCCGGCTGGGCCCTAAGCGGCCAGGCGGGCCGGGACTTCGGCAATGGCTGGCGGGCGGACGCGGAGGTCCTCTACTTCGACTCCCAGGACGCCCACGCCGCCTCTGGGCGGACCAATGTCCTGGGCGGGTTCGTCAATGGCTATTACAACTTCTTCCACAATGGGGCCTGGCAGCCGTTCGTCGGCGCCGGGGTCGGCGTTGCGGACGTGAGGTCCCTGGAAGCGAGCGACACCGGCTTCGCCTATCAGGCGAAGGTCGGACTGGACCACCCGTTCTCCAATCGACTGACCGGTGAACTCGCCTATCGCTATGTCGGCGTCACCGGCCTGCGTCCGGACGCCGAGCCCGGCCTCTTCCACGGCAACTATCACGCCTCTGTCGTGACGGTCGGTCTGAGGTACCGGTTCGGCGGCTAGAATGGTCGCCTCGGGCTCATACGGACAATCAGTCGAACATCCGCATCCCGCGCGCGGAGTCGCCGCTCCGGGGCGCTAAAGCGCTTCGGACCAGATGGTGCGGCGGGGGTTGAGGGCGTCTGCGGCGAAGTCGATCACCGCCCGCACGCTGGGCAGCAGGCCTCGGCGTGTCTTGAACAGGATGTAGATCATCCCATTCCGCCGTCGCCAGGTGGGAAGCACCCGTTCGAGTCGCCCTTCGGCGAGAGGCTCGGCGCAGGCGAATTCGGGCAGCAGACCGACCCCGATTCCGTCGAGAACCGCCCGCCGGACGATCGGCAAGGTGTTGGCGTGCAGGCGCGGTTCGTGGACCACCTCCTCCTCGGCGCCGTCGTCGTCGATCAGTTCCCAACGGTCCGGTCCCGCGCCTTCGCCTTGCCCGACGGTCGGCCATGCCGCCAGGTCTGCCGGCCTCATCGGCCGTCCATGCGCCTGGACGAGCGCGGGCGTGGCGACAAGGATGGCGCCGGCATGACCGACCTGCTTCATTTGCAGGCTGGCGTCACCGTCCCCGGGGTGGCCGCTGCGCACGGCCACGTCGAAGTTCTCTTCGTAGAGGTCGACTCGCCGATTGGTCGCGATCACCTGCAAGCGAAGGTCGGGATATCGCTCCAGCAAGGCCGGCAAGCGCGCCGCAATCAGCCGGTCGACCCCGATCGGGCAGGTCATCCTGACCAGGCCCCTGGGCTCTGACGACATCCGGGTGGCGATCTCCTCGATCGCCTGCGCCTCCGAGAGGGCGGCCCGGGCGTGACCATAGATCGTCTCGCCGACGTCGGTGACCTTGACGTTTCGGGTCGAGCGCTCGAGGAGCCGCACGCCCAAGCCTTCCTCCAGGGCCGCCACGCGACGGCTGATCCGTGACTTGGGAAGGCCCAGCGCCCGGCCGGCGGCCGAGAAGCCGCGGTGCGCCACCACGGCGGCGAAATAGTTGAGGTCATTGAGGTCGTGCATGAGAGGGTCTCACTGGGTGACGCCAGCCAGGCTTGTTCGCTGCGGCTCGGTGGTATTCGACCGATCCCAGTTACGGCTCACCGCATATAGTAGCGCCGCGCTGTCTTGCAGGCGCTCGGTGCAAGACTGGACGGAGGCAAGCCGAGTAGGCCACGAGGTCGGTCATGATCTCTTGCCTCGCCTCGCGACGCCGGCCTGGCGGCGCTCTCGATAGTTCGGACGGGATTGACTCCGACGATTGCCTCGGCGGCGCGAAGTCGGCCTTGGCCGGCGGCCGCGCGGGCTCGCGGATTGAAGCGTTCATCGGGGCCTCCTGTTCAGGCCGGGAGGGACAGCCGATTGTCGTGCCGGCCGCGCCAGCGGAGCGCCGATCCCACGACGGGGATTGTGCCGGCGAATGGAACAGTTGAGAATATCCAATCTATTTCATTTACTGATGAAGAAGCATCATCAATGCGCCGCGCTGAACTTGGCGACCTGGCCGCCTTCGTTGAAGTCGCCAACGCCTTGAGTTTCCGTGCCGCGGCGGAGCGGCTCAGGGTCACGCCCTCGGCGCTCAGCCACACAATCCGGCAGGTGGAGGAGCGGCACGGCGTCCGCCTGCTCAATCGCACGACCCGCAAGGTGTCCCTGACCGACGCAGGCGAGCGCCTGCTTGGTCGCCTGCGGCCGGCCTTGGACGAGATCACAGGCGCCGTACGGGAGCTCGATGAACGGCGCGAGCGGCCCTTCGGCCGCCTGGCGATCCTGTCGGTCCACAGCGCCGTGGCAGCCGTCATCACGCCGGTGTGGGCGCGCTATCTAACCGCCTATCCGGACGTACAGCTCGACCTCACGGTCGACTCCACGCCGCACGACATCGTCGATGAAGGCCTGGACGCGGCGGTCGGACTCGTCGACTGGGCGACGGCGGACATGGTCGCTGTGCGGGTCACCGGGCCAAGGCGCGGGGTGTTCGTCGCCTCGCCGTCCTACCTGGCCAGGCGCGGTGTCCCGCGGGCGCCAGATGATCTCGCGCGGCACAGCTGTATCCGTCTGCGCGGACAGGGCGGCTCTTTCTCCGAATGGCTCACCGAGAGGAAGGGCCAGCGAGGGTCCCTGTCGCCGACCGGCCAGGTCGTCGTCAACGACGCCGCCGTGGCCATGCAGGCCGCCGTCGACGGCCTCGGGATCGTGCTCGGCGCCGAGGCGCTCGCGGAGCCCTGGCTGCGCTCCGGGCAGCTCACCCGCGTCCTCGAAGCCTGGGCGCCCGCCTTCGAGGGCCTCTACCTCTATTACCCGCGGCAGCGGCAGGTCTCTGCCGCTCTGCGCGCCTTGATCGATCTCATCCGCCAGCCGGCCTAGCGGCGTTGCAGCGGCGCGGGCTTGATGTGCGCGGGAACGGCGCTGGCTGTTCGCCAAAACGCAACGCCATGTCTTGAACTCGCCCGCTAATCGTCTCGGCGCCGAGGCGCTAGCTCTGGCGCTAAACCAACGAGGAGACGTCCAAGTGCGACTTTCAGATATTCTCGCCAGCAAGCCCCGTCGTGTCGTAACCCTACCCTCGACCGCCACCGCCATGGAGGCCTCGAGCCTCATGGAGCGTGAGGTGGTCGGCGCGGTCATGGTGGTTGACGCCCGCGGCCATTTCCTTGGGGTCGTCACCGAGCGCCATCTGGCGCTCGCTGTCGCCTCCAGCGGCGCCAAGCTCTTCCGAAGGCCCCTCTCCGAAGTGATGCGCCCAGGCGGTCCGACCGCGAGCCCTGGCGACTCGGTGGGCGACATCATCAAGGTGGTAAGCCGGTTGCGCGTCCGTCACGTGCCCGTGCTGGAGGGTGGCGCGCTCGTCGGCGTGGTGAGCAGCGGCGATCTCCTGGAGACACGCCTTGAGGAGGTGGATCGGGAATCGGCCGTGCTACACGACCTCGCTCGGGCTCGACTTGCGTCTTAGGGGTTACTTTCCTGTCCGGCGGCGGTGCGCCATGGCGGAGCGCCAGAACTGATGGGACCGTACTGGAATTCGACCGTCCGCCCGAGCCTTGTCGACAGTTCGCAGCCGATTCGACCTGGAAGGCCGTTCAACCATGTTCCAATGCCTTGGTCCTATGGACCCCGATCCGGGCCAAGGCGCATGGTCGGGCGCGGCGACGGTCGCGCAGGGGGTTCCGCTGGCCGAGGTGCTGGAAGCGCTGTGCCAGGTCTCGAGGACGCCGCGCCTAGCCGTTCCCCTGCAGCCCCTTCATCTGATCGACGAGATCAGCCATCGGGTCGCGAACGAATACACCGAGGCGATTTGCGCGCTCGGTCTGGCCGCAACGGCTAACACCCAGCGAACCTCTCGTCCAGGCCGATGTAGAAGGCGCCGGAGATCACCGTGTAGACGCGGTCCTCGGACGTCGATGCGGCGCCATCCTGACGCCGCCCCGCGCCTTGACGCGGATCACATAGGCCGGGGCTTGCCAGGATCGCCGACCAGAACCGCCATCCGGACGCCTGGCGGATAGGCGGCGAGAGTCCTCCACTCGATTTCATCCTGGCGGATAGCGCGGAAGCGCCCCCCATCGGGCTGGTGACCGCGTCCGGCTGTGTCGACCTGTCGCCTTTCGGGCAATGTCATCTTGGCGAAAGCTCGTTTTCAGGCGAAGCCTGCGTGCCCGGATCGGCGCGGCCCCCCGCGTCGGTCGTCCGAACATTGTCCGCGGTCGCGCCCTCGACGACGGCGCGGCAGCGCGCCGAGATTTTTGTGAGGCGTTGAATTAGACACTCGCGCACGCCCGACCGGTCGCGCCTCAACGCCGGACCCAAGCAGTGAACAAGGGCATCGTGCGTGCAGGCGGCGCGCCATTCGTGTTCTTGCGTCTCCGCCGCCCCCGTCGCCGAGCCGGCCCCGATCACTATCAGGCACGCCATGCCAATGGCGCCGGACCGGAATGACATATGATCTCCCGCTGCTGTGTGC
>DASXCH010000103.1:0-2913 GCA_036491275.1 Caulobacteraceae bacterium | reverse complement strand
GCGAACGAAGAACAATGCCGGATCAGGCGCGAGCGATGAGCCGCGTTCTCCAGATGCAACGATCAGTCCTGATTTGCGCGGCTTTACGCGGCATTGTTGCACGGGGACTTTAGAGGCGGCCGCGGAGCCCTCGGGCTCAGGGCGGCCTGTCCCTCAAAGAGGCGCCGCCAATGTCGACAGTCTCAGATATCGGCGGAGCGGCAAGCTCGCTTCGCCGCCCGATCGCAGACGCATGGGCGCCGCGCTTCCTCGCGTTCCTGCGCGTCATCACCGCGTTCCTGTTCATCGAACACGGACTGATGAAGCTTGTCGGATTCCCAGCCCCCATGCCCGGGTTGCCGCATCCGCTGCCTGCGATGCTGATCCTCGCCGCCCTCATCGAGGTCGTCGGCGGCGGCCTCCTGGCCGCGGGACTGTTCACCCGCGTCACGGCCTTCATCGCCTCGGGTGAGATGGCGATCGCCTATTTCATGGTCCATGCGCAGAAGGGCTTCTGGCCGGCGCTGAACCTGGGCGAGCCCGCCATCCTGTTCTGCTTCATTTACCTCTACATGGCGTTCGCCGGCCCCGGCGCCTTGAGCCTCGACGCGCAGTTCCGGCGGCGTCGCACTGCCGCCCCATAAGCGGCGGCCCGTCTCGAACTGACTTCAGGCGGCGCCCTAGTCGGGCGCGGCATCATTCAACGACCGTCCTTCGCCAGGCGCCGGGGCTCGCGCCCACCGCCCTCGAGAACACGCGCGTGAAATGAGGCTGATCGGCAAAGCCGGTCTCCGCTGCGATGTCCGCCAGGCTGTTCTTCCGATTCAACATCAGTTCCTGCGCCCGCTGGATGCGGCGTTCGGTGAGCCAGCGGTGTGGCGGGGCGCCCATGGAAACCCGAAAGGCGCGATGGAAGTGCGAGGGCGATAGGCCCACGATGCCTGCCAGGTCGACCAGATCGACCGCCTCACCGAGACGGCTTTCGATGTATTCCCTGACGAGATGAATCTGGCGGTCGGTCAGGCCGCCGCGAGCAGCGTCGGCCTTCGGTTCGGGCCCCGCCTTGCTCAGGAGCGCCAGCAGCCTCAGCGCCAGGTTGTCTCCCAGCAACGGTTCGCTGGATGTTAGCGCCCGGCACTCCGCTTCGAAGAGGCGCGCCAGCACCAGCAGTGGGCGGTCGAAGAAGCCCATGCGCGGCGTGTCGGGAAGGGCCGAGACGTCTTCGCCAAGAGCCTGCAGGTCTTCCCGCGCAAATTGCAGGCTGAGAAATCGCAGGGATTCCAGGTTTCTGGCGAAAGTCCACAGCGGCGCCCCGGCCGGCATGTAGTAGAGCCGGTGAGGAGCCTCTGGGACGGGTCCAGCCGGCCGGGCCGACGTGCGTCCATGAAGGCGATCGCCGGCTTCATCGAGGATCACGATCAGCCGATCGGTGGCGAAGGTTCGGTCGACCTCGAAGGGGCCCGTGAAGCTCATCTCATTGACGGCGGCCGAGACGTGGCGCCAGTCTCGGGCCCAGCGACCCGTCGTCACGGCGTTGGGATTGGCCTCGCGCCACTCGGGCGGCGGCGGCGCCCGATCGAAGCCGCGCGGCGCCTGGCCGTGCTCGCCCTGATGCTCGGTCATCGGACACCTCCCGCTTCGAGCTGGCCGGCCGGACCGGCTTTTTTGATCAGAACGTTCAAGCGGCGCCGGCGGGGCGACGTTATTCAGGCCGGCCGCAACCTAGATAGGGTCGCCGCGCGGCCGCCGATAGGCAGCCTGCGCAAGCGACTGCGCCAACAGGAGCACGCCATGCCAACCTACGCCAAGCCAAGCATCGTCTTCGCACACGGCCTCTGGGCCGACGGATCCTGCTTCCAGAAGCTGATCCCCACTCTGCAGGCCGAAGGACACCAGGTGATCTGCTCCCAGCACGGCCTGGATTCCCTCAAGGGCGACGTCGATTCCGTCATCCGGTGCTTCGGCCGGGTGCGCGCGCCGGTGGTTCTCGTCGGCCACTCCTATGGGGGCACGCTGATTACCCATGCCGGAACGGACGAGCGGGTGGCCGCGCTGGTCTTCATCTCCGCCCTCGCGCCGGACGAGACCGAGACCTCGCAAAGCCAGCAGGAGGAGTTCGCCGTCACGGACGTCTTCTCGCACATCGAAATCGCCGGCGGGCGGATCTGGCTCCTCCCCGGAGGGATCGGATCGTTCGCCGGCGACCTTCCGGAGGCGGAGCAACAGTTGGTCTGGGCCACCCAGGCCGTGCCTGTGCCGGACCTGTTCAATCAGAAGCTGGACGGCGTCGCCTGGCGCTCCAAGCCCAGCTGGTACGTCGTCGCCAGCGAGGACCACACCGTCAATCCGGAACTGGAGCGTTTCGCCGCCAAACGCATGGGCGCCACGACCGTGGAGCTGGCGAGCAGCCATGTGCCGATGCTTTCCCAGCCGGGCGCGGTGCTCGACGTCATTCGATCGGCGTCGAACGCCGTGGCGGCGAAGCAGGCCGCCTGATCGGCCCCTGCGGAAACCTATTCAGAAGATGACGTGCTCACGCGTGAAGAAGATCGCCGAGCGGGCCAAATCGATGAACCGCGCCTCGTCCTCCAGCAGGTCGCGGCTGGCGGCCTGGGCTTCGGGGGAAGAGAGCGTGGCGAGGAGCGCCTCTTCGCTATCCCACCAGCCTTCCATGATCCCGTCGTAAGGCTCGGGTGCGCCGCGTGAGTCGGCGACGGCGGCGTTCAAGGGCGTGTCGAGAGTGTGGCTCTGGACATAGCGGCGCATGCCGATGGCGGGGGCGTGGGCCTTCACCTTCGGAGCATGTTCCTCGAGCCAGTAGCGCAGGAATTCCTCGCGGCTGATCCCTTCCTTGCGCCTGAGGCAAAAGACGATCTTGATCGACATTGCGGCTCCTTCGGACCGGACGTGGGATGTCCCTTTATCCGCAGATTT
>DASXCH010000102.1:0-18145 GCA_036491275.1 Caulobacteraceae bacterium | reverse complement strand
CATGGGCCTCAAGGTCGGTCGCGACCCCCTCTGCGTCGTTCAGATCTGCGGTCCCGAGGGAGACGCCCACGTCGTCCGCCTCGGCCGCCCCAGCTACCACGCGCCCAACCTGAAGCGGATCCTCGCCGATCCGGCGATCCTGAAGATCTTCCACTTCGGACGCTTCGACATCGCCATGTTCAAGGCGCATCTGGGGATCGTCACCGCGCCCGTCTATTGCACCAAGATCGCCTCGAAGCTCGCCCGCACCTACACCGATCGCCACGGCCTCAAGGATGTGGTCAAGGAACTTCTGGGGGTCGATCTCAGCAAGGCGCAGCAGAGTTCGGACTGGGGCGCGCCGGAACTTTCGCCCGAGCAGGTCGGTTACGCCGCCTCCGATGTACTCTATCTTCACCCGTTGAAGGCCCGGCTCGACACCATGCTCGAGCGCGAACGCCGCATGTCCCTCGCCAAAGCCTGCTTCGACTTCCTGCCCCACCGCGCCCTCCTCGACGTGGCCGGTTGGGACGAGGTCGATATCTTCGATCACGGACCATAAAGGCATCGCCTTGGCCGTAGCCTCCTCCACCTCAAGCCCCAAGTCGTCCCTGCCCAAGGGCAAGGCGCGCGCTCACAGCCGTTTCGTCCGGTTCTTGCGCGTCCTTCTGCCGGTGCTGATGATCGGCGTGCTCGGCCTGCTCACGGCGCTGGTGGTCCAGCACGCGCTCAAGCGGCAGGCGGCCGCTCATCAGGACGCGACGACGCCGATCCGGATGACCAACCCCCACTTCTTCGGCCGCGACAATCAGGGCCGCGCCTTCACCCTTGGCGCGCGCGAAGCGGCGCGGGACGAGCGCAGTCTGCAGGTGGTGCTGTTGCAGTTTCCATCCCTGATCATGGACGTGGGCGGTCCGCACCCGCAAAACCTCACGGCCGACAGCGGTGTCTATCATGAAGACACCCGCATGCTGCTGCTTCGCGGCCACGTGCGCGGCGCCAACGCGGCGGGCGAAAAATTTGCCACCGGCCAGGCTTTGGTCAACACCAAGACCGGCATGGTGCAGGGACCGCAGTCCTTGGCCGCCCAGGGCAACCAGGGCACGGTGCAGTCCAACGGCTATGATGTGTACAACAAGGGCCAGACGGTGGTGTTCAAGGGCGGCGTCCACGCCCAGCTGAAGACTCACTAGAAAGTGGCGCGGTCCCGCCCGAGGTCGTAAAGGAGCGCCGATGAATTCGAGACCCATTCGTCGCTGGGCCGCCATGGCCGCGCTCGCCGTCCTGGCGTCGGGCGATGCGGCGCTGGCGCAGATCGAAACGAAATCCAACGCGCCGATCGACATCACCGCCAATGAGGCCGAGGTGGACAGTTCCAAGTGTCTGTCCATCTGGAAGGGCGCCGCCGAAGCGCTGCAGGGTGACACCCGGCTGAGGGCCAACACCATCACCGCCTATCAGGCCCCCAAGAGCAAGAACGCCGCCGGGCAGCAGGACTGCGGCGCGACCGAAAGGGTGATTGCCGACGGCAATGTCTATTACGTCACGCCAACGCAGAGAGCGCACGGCGAGCGCGCGGTCTATACCGCCGCGAGCGATGAGATCGTGATGACCGGAAACGTCGTCGTCGCCCAGGGCAATGACGTCGCCCGCGGCGACAAGCTGATCATCAAGGTTTCGACCAAGCAGTTCACCATGGTCTCGAACGCGACCGGCGCGGGTTCGCCCAAACGGGTCCGCGGCGTCTTCTATCCGAAGAAGGCCGATCAGGCGGCCTCGGGTTCGGCTGCCGCCCCCGAAGCCCAATGAACGACGCCACGACGCTGGCGAAACCCGTCGCCACGACAGACGGAGCTGGCGAAGGGCTGATCGTCGACCGGATCGGCAAGTCCTTCCGCAACCGCGCCGTGGTCAAGGGCGTCAGCCTGCATCTCGCGCGAGGCGAGGTGGCCGGCCTGCTGGGCCCCAACGGCGCCGGCAAGACGACCTGCTTCTATATGATCACCGGCCTGATCGCGGCCGACTACGGCGCCATCTTCCTCGATGGCATCGACATCACCAATCAGCCCATGTACCAGCGCGCCCGCGAGGGCCTTGGCTACCTGCCTCAGGAGACCTCGATCTTCCGCGGCATGACAGTCGAGCAGAACGTCATGGCGGTGGTGGAGATGCGCGAGAGCCGGCGCGACAAGGTCCGCGCCATCACCAGTGAACTCCTCGAAGAACTGCATATCGACCATCTGCGCACGTCTCCGGCCGTGTCGCTGTCCGGCGGCGAGCGACGGCGCGTCGAAATCGCCCGGGCCCTGGCCAGTGAGCCGTCGTTCATGCTGCTCGACGAACCCTTCGCCGGCATCGATCCGCTGGCGATCTCCGATATCCGCGACGTGATCGGATATCTGCGCAAGCGCGGCATCGGCATTCTGATCACCGACCACAATGTCCGCGAAACGCTCGACATCATCGATCGCGCCTCGATCATCCACGCCGGCGAGGTGCTGTTCGACGGCACGCCCGAGGAGATCCTGGCCAATCCGGAAGTGCGGCGCGTCTATCTCGGCGACCGGTTCAGCTAGGAAGCGCCGGCCTCCACTGCGTCTCCAAATCGAGGCGCCCAACCGGCTTGACACCCTTTGCGTCGGGGCGCGTTGTTAGGGCATGGGCGTCCTGGTTTCCGGCCGGCATGTCGATGTGGGTGAGTCTCTGCGCACCCGAATCGTGGACGAGCTTTCCGCCAGCATCGGCCGCTATTTCGAGCGCGGCGGCGACGCCGAAGTGTTCGTCAGTCGAGATGGTCACGGATTTCGCGTCGACTGCATGATCTCGCTGGCCAGCGGCCAGCAGCTCCAGTGTCATGGTTTGGGCGGCGATGCCCATGCCGCATTCCATCAGGCTCTCGAGAAGGCCGTGGCGCGAATTCGCCGCTACAAACAACGGCTCAAGGATCACACTCCGGCGGCCATGGCCAAGGCGGCGGAGACCGCTGCCCTCATGGTCATTCGCGCGCCGGGAGAGGAGGAGGAAGACCTCGACGGCTGGTCAGACCCGCATTCGCCGCCAACGGCCATGATCATCGCCGAGACCGAGACCTCCCTGCGCACCATGACGGTTTCGATGGCCGTGCTTGAGCTGGATTTGATCGAAACTCAAACAATCGTGTTCCGCAACGCGGCCCACGGCGGTTTGTCCGTGGTATACCGCCGCTCGGATGGGAACATCGGCTGGATCGATCCGGCTCGCACGAAATCGGGTGGCGCGCGCGAACGGTCGCAAGCCATCAGCCGAAGGGAATCCGTAGTCTGAAGGGTCTTCCAGAACGGGGCGGGCGTTTCAGAGACAGGATGCGTCTCGATGATGATGGTCGGGGCTATGCTTGATAGCAATTGCATTTCGCCGCGGGTGACAGCCCGCACCAAGCGCCAAGCGCTCGCCGTAGTGTCGGAAATCGCCGGCCGCTGCCTTGGCCTCAAGCCCGGCAAGGTCCTCGATGCTCTGCTCGAGCGTGAGTCGAACGCCCCGACGGGTGTCGGCAAAGGCATCGCCTTGCCGCATGCCCAGGTCGAGGGGCTGACCAAGATGCGTGGGATTTTCCTCAGGCTCGAGGCGCCGGTCGATTTCGACGCCGTCGATGACAAGCCTGTGGACCTGGTCTTCGCCTTGTTGGCGCCGCCGGGCGCGGGCTCGGAGCATTTGCGTGCTCTGGCCCGCGTCTCGCGCATTCTGCGCCGGGCGGACATCCGCGAGCAGCTTCGCGTGGCACGGACGGCTGACGCCATCCACGCCCTGCTGGCGCAGGAGGTTCAGATCTCCGCAGCCTGACGGCCCGGGGTCAGTGGACCGAAACCGGCGCCAGTTCGTTGGCCATCGCCGCGGCCACGGCGGCTTCCTTGTTGTCGAGGACAGCCAGGCGCGCCCCATCGGCGCGGTGGACAGCATAAAGGGTCCGTTCCGGATCCAGCTCGATACCCCTCACCTGATCGAGAGGCGTATCGGCAAGGATCTCGGCCGCCTTGATGGGCCGGACATAGACGAGGCTCGGTCCGCCCAATGCGGCGAAAGCCTCGTTACTCAGATGTGGGAAGCCCATTTTTTGGCTCCTTTCATTCCATAAACGCACAGCACGGCCATTCAGCCGACTGTCTTGATCGAAACCTGCCGCACCACGCTGGCCTTCTCGGGCCGAAAAGCGTCGACGTGAAGCAGGCCGTGCTCCAGGGTCGCCCCCTCCACCTCCATTCCGTCCGCCAGAATGAAGCTACGTACGAAGCTGCGTGCGGCAATGCCGCGGTGCAGATACGCCCGCTCCCCGCTGGAATCCGGTTCGCGTCGGCCAGCGATGGTGAGGTGATTGTCCTCCACCGTTACGCCGAGCTGATCGGAAGTGAAGCCGGCAACGGCGATGGTGATCCGAACCCTGCCATCGCCGGAATCTTCGACGTTGTAGGGGGGATAGCCTTCGCCGGCCGCCTTCGAGACACGCTCGATGAGCGACCTGGTGTGATCGAAGCCCAACAGAAACGGGCTGTCGAAGACGATCGTGCGGTTCATGGCGAGTCCTTTGACAAGCGACCCCGCCGCCCTCCGTCCCTGTGATAGGCGGCGGAAAACGGCGTAACTGTAAGATGGCGACGCGTCGGCGGCCGATCAAGATCGCGGCGCTTGTCAGCCCTTGGCCAGGTAAATGAACCGGGCCACGAACAGGGCGGACAGGGCGTACAGCAGCCAATCCTTCGCCCGTGCCTTGCCGGTCAGGATCTGCAGCAGGGCGTAGGCGGTGACGCCGAAGGCCAGGCCGTTGGCGATCGAGAAAGTGAGCGGGATCGTGACCAGGATCAGGAAGGCCGGAAGGGCCACGGTCGGATCGTTCCAGTCCACCTCCGCCACCGTGCCCACCATCATCGCGCCCACCAGGATGAGGGCTGGCGCCGTGGCCGCGGTGGGGATGTATTGAACGAGCGGGGCCAGCAGCAGGGTGGCGAAGAACAGGAGGCCCACGACCACGCTGGTGAGCCCGGTGCGGCCGCCGGAGGCGACGCCCGCGGCGCTCTCGATATAGCTGGTAACCGTGCTGGTGCCGGCGGCGGCCCCGACCATGGTCGCCAGCGAATCGACGAGCAGGATGCGGTTGAGGCGCGGGATCGTCCCGTCGGGGGCCACCAGACCCGCTTTCTTGGTGACGGCGACCAGGGTCCCAACATTGTCGAACAGGTCGACGAACAGGAACACGAAGACGATTTCCGCCAGCGTCGAGCCCAGGCCTCCCTTCAGGTTGAGCGCCGCCGGAACGTCGAGCTTGAACGCCGTGGCCGAGAGATCGGACAGGCTGAACGCCGCGCTCGAAACATGGGTGAATCCCAGCCCCCAACTCGCCAGTGAGATGGCCACGATGCCGATGAGGATCGCCGCCTTCACCCGCCAGGCCTGCAGCACGGCGATCAGGACAAGGCCGATCAGAGCCAGGGCCGCCGTCGGCGACGCCATGTCGCCGAGCGCCACGGTGGTGGCGGGGCTGGCGACGATCACCCCCGCGTCTTTCAGGCCGATAAAGGCGATGAACAGGCCGATGCCGCCGGCCACCGCCGCGAACAGGGACCTCGG
The DNA here is from genome assembly GCA_036491275.1 of Caulobacteraceae bacterium. Lineage (GTDB taxonomy): Bacteria > Pseudomonadota > Alphaproteobacteria > Caulobacterales > Caulobacteraceae > Acaudatibacter. The sequence continues at coordinate 12,568 of DASXCH010000102.1, read as the reverse complement.
AATGGCCCCGACGATCAACTGGCGAACGCCGGCCAGGGTCAGGACCAGAAACGCGGCGCCCGAGAGGAAGACGCAGCCGAGCGCGGTCTCCCAGGGAACCCCCATCCCCTTGACCACGGTGTAGGTGAAATAGGCGTTGAGCCCCATGCCCGGCGCCAGGGCCAGCGGCGTGTTCGCGGCCAGGCCCATGAGCAGGCTGGCGAAGCCGGCCGCCAGGCAGGTGGCCACCGCGACGGCCCCGACCGGCAAGCCGGCCTCGCCGAGGATCGCCGGGTTGACCGCCACGATGTAGACCATGGTGAGGAAGGTCGCGAAGCCGGCCAGAACCTCGGTGCGCAGGTTCGTTCCATGCGCGCGGAGCGCGAAGACCCGTTCCAGGACGTTCGCGGTCATCTTGCCCCCAAGCTTGAGAATCGCCGCTCATGCTGGCCCGGTCGACTTCGCGTGGCCAGCCTTGCCGCCTCGCCACCCTCTTGCGACAAGGAAGGGCGATGGCCGATCTGTTCGTTTCCTATGCACGATCCGACAAACCGCGGGTGGCGCCTTTGGTGGCCGCGCTCGAGGCCCAGGGCTGGTCGGTCTGGTGGGATCCGGAGATCGCCCCCGGTCAGGAGTTCGACCGCCTGATCGCCGACGAGTTGCAGAAGGCCAGGGCCGTCGTGGCGGTATGGACGCCGGCCTCGGTCGCTTCGCGCTGGGTGCGCGGCGAGGCGCGGGTGGGGGCTGACCGCGGCGTACTGGCGCCGGTGCGTTTCGAAGGGGTCGACCTGCCAATCGATCTGAGAGCCATTCACACCACCGATCTCGACGGCTGGAGCGATGACGCCAAGGATCCGGCCTTCCGCGAAGTCGTTCGCGCCATCCGTGCTCTGCTGGGCGAAGGCGTGACTTCTGAGAAAGGCGGCCGCTCGGCGCCCAACGCCAAGCTCTCGATCTGTGTCCTGCCGTTCGCCAACATCAGCGGCGATCCCGAGCAGGAGTATTTCTCCGACGGGGTCAGCGAAGACATTATCACCGATCTTTCCAAGGTCTCCGCCCTCAGCGTGGTGGCGCGGAACACCGCCTTCACTTTCAAGAACAAGAGCCTGGCGATCCCGGAGATCGCCCGCAGGCTGGGCGTCAGCCATGTTCTGGAAGGCTCGGTCCGCAAGGCCGGAAACCGCGTTCGCATCACCGCCCAGCTGATCGACGGCGCGGCAGGCGACCATCTGTGGGCCGAGCGCTGGGACCGCGACCTCACCGACATCTTCGCCCTCCAGGACGAGATCAGCCAGGCCATCGTCGCCGCCCTGAAGGTGAGGCTCCTGCCGGAAGAAAAGAAGGCCATCGAGGAACGCGGTACGGAAAACCTGGAGGCCCACAAGCTCTATCTGATGGCCAGGCGCTACTTCATCGGCAGCGCCATCAGCCGCAACGAATTGGTCATTCGCCTGTGCCGCCGCGCCGTCCAGCTCGACAGCGCCTACGCCCAGCCGTGGGCGCTGATGGCCACGGCCCTCTCCTTCAGGGCCGCCCTGTCCGCGGCGGCCGACGATGAAAGCCTGGCGGCGGCCGAGACGGCGATCCGGCTCGACCCGACCCTGGCCGAGGCCCATGCCGCAAAGGGCCGGAGCCTGGCCAGCCGCGGCGACTACGACGAAGCTGAAGAAGAGATCGAGATTGCCTTGCGCCTCGACCCGCAATCGGTCGAATCGAACATGGGCGCAGGAACCCTGGCCATGCTCACCCGGCAATTCGAGCGCGCCGCCCGGCACTTCGAGACAGCCGGAAATGGGGATGAGTCGGACCTCCGAGGCTACCAGATGGCCCTTCAATGCCTTCAGGCTACGGGCGACAGCGCTGGCGAGTCGCGCGTGGCCAAAGCCCTGCTCGAGCGCGCTGAAAAACTGATCGCCGCGGAGCCCGGGGACGGCACCGCTTACGCGGCGGGCGCCAACGCGCTGGCGACCATGGGCGAGGCGGAACGGGCCAGGGCGTGGGTCGAGCACGCCATCCTGCTCGAGCCGGAAGACATGCGCATGCACTACAATCTCGCCTGCGCCATGGTGCGGATCGGTGACTTTGGAAAAACCCTCGATCTACTGGCGATCGTGCTCAAGGAAACCGGCGAGCCGATGCTGCGCTGGGCCGAACGCGACAATGATCTGGATCCTCTGCGCGAGATGGATCGATTCAATGCCCTCCTGGACAAGGCCCGCAAACGCCTGGCTGCAGCCGGACCGTGACCCTGGTGGATGACGAGGCTTTCATCGCCGGCCTCCCAAAGGCGGAGCTGCATATCCACATCGAGGGCAGCCTCGAGCCGAAGATGATGTTCGACCTGGCCCGGCGAAACCGACTGTCGCTGCCCTTCGCCAGCGTGGAGGCCTTGCGCGCCGCCTATCGCTTCAGTCGCCTGCAGGACTTCCTCGACATCTATTACCAGGGCGCCTCGGTGCTCCTGACCAGCGAGGATTTCCATGACCTGGCCCTGGCCTATTTCGAGCGAGCGGCTGCGGATGGGGTGGTCCACGCCGAGGTCTTCTTCGACCCCCAGACCCATACGGATCGGGGCGTGCCCCTGAACGTCATCATCGAGGGTCTCGCCGGCGCGCGGCGGGACGCGGCCGAGCGTTTCGGCGTCAGCAGCGGCCTCATACTGTGTTTTCTGCGGCACCTTTCGGAGGAGGCGGCATTCGCGACGCTGCGGGCCACCGAACCCTTCCTGGATCAGATCATCGGCGTCGGTCTGGATTCGTCCGAACTTGGCCACCCGCCGGAGAGGTTCGCTCGCGTCTTCGCCGCGGCCGGCGAGCGGGGTCTGAAGCGCGTCGCGCACGCCGGCGAGGAGGGGCCGCCGGACTATGTCATCCAGGCGCTCGACGTGCTCAGGATCGACCGGCTGGACCACGGCAACCGCTCGCTTGAAGACGCCGCGCTCACCGCGCGCCTGGTGCGCGAGGCCATAACCCTGACCGTCTGCCCGCTCTCAAATCTCAAGCTGTGCGTGGTCCCGAGCCTGGAGGCCCACCCGATCGCCCGCATGCTTCGCGCGGGATTGCGGGCGACCGTCAATTCGGACGATCCGGCCTATTTCGGCGGCTATCTGAATGATAATTTTCGGGCGGTGGCGCCGCTGCTCAGCCGCGAGGAGATGACGACGCTCGCGCGCAACAGTTTTCTAGGTTCCTTCCTTCCGGAGGCCGACGTCGCCCGCCACATCGCAGGCGCCGAGGCCTGGGCGGCCGAAGGAGCCTGAACAGCGACGCTCTGGCGGCCTGCCGCGCCCAAGGTTAGAACGTGGAATGTCCGCCACCGATCTGGCCGTCGCCCTTGTCGATCAGCTGGGGGCCGAATACCGCCAATCCGTGGAGAGCCTTCGGGGCGCCCTGCAGGCCTTCCTGGCGACGGGGGTTCCCCCAGATCCCGCCCTCCGCGCCGACAATGCCTGGGTCTACCCAGCTCTCAGCCTCGCCTACGCCGCCAAGGGTCCGCCGCCGCGCCTGCCGAGGGCCTTCGCCCGTTTCAGCCAGAGCGGCGTCTACAGCACGACCGTCACCCGCCCCGATTTGCTCCGGGACTATCTGATCGAGCAACTGTCCCTGATCCTGGCCGATTTCGAGGTCGAGGCCGAGGTTCGCCGATCGGACCAGGAGATTCCCTACCCCTATATTCTCGACGGCTCGGACCTCAACGACTCGGTCGTTCCGGCTGGCGAGATCGCGCGCTATTTTCCGTCAGCGGAGCTGGCCTCGATCGGCGATGAGGTCGCCGACGGTCTGTGGTCTCCGGAGCATAGCGCCACGCGCCCACTCACCCTGTTCGATGGACCGCGCACAGACTTTTCCCTCGCGCGGCTCGCCCATTACACCGGCGCACCGCCCGAAACCGTTCAGAGCTATGTTCTGTTCACGAACTATCACCGCTACGTGGATGAATTTGTCCGCTGGGGCGCGGCGCAGCTAGGCGAGGCCGAAAGCCCGTTCGAGACCCTCGTTTGCCCGGGCGGCGTGGTCATCACCAGTAAAACGAAAGATCCGGAGAAGGCCGCCGCCGACAGCCCCTGGCGTCGCCATCAGATGCCGGCCTATCACCTGACGGCGCCCGGCCGGCGCGGCGTATCCCTGATCAACATCGGCGTCGGCCCCTCGAACGCCAAGACCATCACAGACCATCTGGCCGTGCTGAGGCCGGAAGCCTGGCTGATGATCGGCCATTGCGGCGGCCTCAGGTCCACCCAGACGATCGGCGACTATGTGCTGGCCCACGCCTATCTGCGCGACGACAAGGTGCTGGATTCGGTGCTGCCGCCCGAGATCCCGATCCCCTCGATCGCCGAGGTCCAGGTCGCGCTGCAGCGGGCCGCTGAACTGATTACTGGCGAGAGCGGCGATGAGCTCAAGAAGCGGCTGCGCACCGGCACCATCGTCACCACCGATGACCGCAACTGGGAGCTGCACTACACGCGCAGCGCCTTGCGCTTCAACCAGTCGCGCGCCGTGGCCATCGACATGGAAAGCGCCACCATCGCCGCCCAGGGTTATCGCTTCCGCACGCCCTACGGGACGCTGCTGTGTGTGTCGGACAAGCCGCTGCACGGCGAGATCAAGCTGCCCGGCCAGGCCAACGCCTTCTACGAGCGGGCGATCTCACAGCACCTCAGGATCGGCATCCTGGCCATGGACCTGCTTCGCCGGGAAGGCGCGCGCCTGCACTCGCGCAAGCTGCGCAGCTTCGACGAGCCGCCGTTTCGGTAGGCCTAGAACTTTGCCTCCAGACGCACTTCGAACGAGCGGGGATCGTTTTGGACCAGGAAGTCGTTGCCGTAGATCGATGGCGACGGCTGCCAGTTGCGCTGGTTGGTGAAGTTGTAGCAGCTGAGCGTGATCCGGTAGTTCTTGAACTCGTAATAGACCGCCGCATTCAGGGTGAACTGCCAGGGGATGACCGGCGATTGATAATAGCCGCCGTCGGCGATGACGCTTGCCGGCACGAGCGAGGAATTGGCCAGATCTATGTAGCCCGAGGGTGTAGTGCTGATCGGTCCGGTTACTTGAGCGCCGAACCTCAATCCAATGCCGATCGGGAATTTATAGTTGGCCAGGAAGTTGAACACGTGCTGTGGCTGGCCGGGTTGGTCGACCTTCTGACCGGGCAGGAAACTGGCGAAGATAAGCGCGGCTCCGTCGACGTTGACGCCCGGCGCCGCGGGCCAGTCATAGAAGCTCGGCACCGAGTTGAGCGTGACCTTGATGTAGGAATAGCTGGCGGTGACATAGAGGTTGCGGTTGGGCTGGAAGTTGCCCTCGATCTCCACGCCGCGGATGTTGGCCTGGTCGATCTTCTGGCCAGCCTGGCCCGTGGGCACGCCGTGCTTCTGGTCGAACACCGCGGCCCCGATGAACAGCTTGTTGTTCAGCAGGTTGAGCTTGGCTCCGGCCTCGTAGAGATAGCTGTTGCCGCGGAGGAGCGCAGAGTCAGCGACTTGGCCCAGGGCGTTGACGCCGCCCACGCCGCCGTTGGGATTGAGGCTCTGCGTCCAGTCGACCGTGAGATAGGTGCTGATCCAGTTCTGCGGGCGCCACACGAGGCTGCCGTTGACGTCTCCGTCGCCATAGACGCCGGTCGTATGTTGCGCCGGTAGGCTGTCGTCACAGAAGTTTGCGGCATAGCAAGGGAACGGATCGCGCGTTCGGTCCTGGATCGCGTCGATACGGCCCCCAAAGAGGAAGCTGAACTGTCGCGAGAGCTCCATCCGGTCCTGGAAGAAATATCCGACGTCCCACAGGTCCGAGATGCCGGTGTTCTCACCGTTCGTAGGATCGCGCGAGGGCACGCCATACTGAGTGCGGCCGAATACCGACTGGTAGGGGAAGGCGTCGGCATAGAGTTGCTGATAGAGGCCGCTGTAGTTCCACAACGCCGGATTGGCCGTCAGGTCATAGACCGACACCGCCTCGGCGCTGAAATCGGTGATGTAGTTGACGTGCTGGAAGCGGGCGTCGATCCCGGTCACGAACTGATTGCCGATCCCCCAGGATCCCAGGTGGAACGTGAAGTTGCCGGTCAGATCGAGTCGGTTCTCGATCGTCCAGGAGCCGTTGGAGTTGTCGGCGAAGTAGTAGAAATCCTGGTTGTCGCTGTTCAGGTAATTGAAGAAGGTGTTGTTCTCGAGCGTCAGGTTCTCACCCAGAGACAAGGTCTGGATCGCCTGGGCGTTGAACATCACCGCCCGGGCGTTGGTGCCCGGCGTCTCGTCGATGGTGATCTTCGGATTCAGCTGGACCGGCGTGGTCAGCAGGGTCTCTGTCAGGATCGGAGGGACTGGCGAATAGGGATTGCCCGGCGAGCCGATCGGAATGCCGGGCCCACAAGGCGGCGTGAAAGTTGAGAAACACTCATTTCCGTCTGGGGCGCCCTGCAGATAGGTCCCGTGATCGATCAGCTGTTGGTTGACGCGGTTGACGCCAACGTTCTCGGTGTAGTCCTCGATGTTGATCTCGGTGTTGAAGTCGAGCTGGTAATTGTCATTCGGCCGCCAGCGCACGGCCGCGTAGACCGCCTCCTTGTGGAAATAGTGGCCGTAGAAATAGCTGCCGCTGTCCTCGCCCGAATAGCTGATCAGCAGACCGAGCTTGCCAGGGATCACCGGGCCGCCGGTGTCCACCATCCAGCGCCGGTTGTTGATCGTATCGAGGGTAACGCGCACCTGGGTCGTGAAGTCGTCGAGGCTCGGGCGTTTCGTGAGCAGGTCGACCTCCCCGCCGACGCCCGGCCCCGGTCCGTCGCGGACACTGGCCGGCCCCTTGGTGATGGCGATGTTGTCGATGCTGTCGAAGTTGAGCGGCGCGCCATAGCCGTTGTCGGTGAAGCTCGCGCGCATGCCGTTGTAGAAAACATCGGCGTACTGGCCGCGGATGCGCGGGATGTTGGGCGTGCCGAAGGCCGAGTCCGTATAGCTGCTGGAAGTGAGGTAGGAGAAGGCGCGCGGATCGTCGATGTTCAGCGTCTGCAGTTGGGTGGTCGAAAGGAGCGTCGTGTTGCGCGGCGTGTCCATCACGCTGAGGTTCAGGCCAAAGGTCGAGTTCACTTTCAGGCGGGTCGGCAGGACCGTCTCGCGGTAGGGCACGCCATTGACGACCACGCCCGCGACATCGACGCCGCTTCGGCCTCCGGCCGTCGTCACAGGTCCCGATTCAGTCTGACTCGGCGCACTCTGTTGGGCGCTTGCGGCAAGAGGACTCAACGCCGCCAGTGTGACGCCGGCCGCGCTGGAGCAGAACGCAAGGCGAGACCTGGTCCCCCATGATTTCAAGCAGCCGCGCGCGTCGGAAAAAGCCATGTGGAACCCCCTCACCCGGCCGTGGCGCGCGTCCCCCTGACTCGCCCGACCTTTGCCGCAAGCCTTAAGCTGTCCGTGGCCGCAATCAAACCGTCAACTTTGACCGGCCCGATCAATTCCACGGGCGCCCCGGATTTGGGCGCCAGAGCCGGCGATTGTCAGTGCGCCGCGGCGAATCGTCCAGTATGCGGGCGCCCGGCCGCGGACTAAGCTCACATCTTCAAAACGTTGGCTCGGGGCGAGCTTTGCGTTGTCATCGCGTTTGGATGTTCCGCGTTAACTCAGCGCCGCGCGAGCGACGCCTTGGACGCGTCTTGGCCGCGTCCATAGCCGCGGCGTCGGCTGTCATGCCGATCTCCGCGGGAGCCGCCGCCCGGACCGAAGCCCTGCTCGTGGGGGTCGGCTCGTACAAGTATGCCGGCGCGGCCTCCGGTTTCGAAACCCTCCAGGGTCCGGCCAACGACCTCACCGACATGAAGCACGCCCTGTGCGCCGGTTATGGCGTTTGTCGGCCCATGGTTCTGTTGGACGGCCAGGCGACGCGCGCGGCGATCCTTCGGACGCTGTGGGCGATGATCGACGCCATGACGCCGGGTCGGAAACCGGCCGCAACCGGCGCGACCCTGCTGTTCTATTACTCGGGCCATGGCGGCCAGTATGAGGACACGGTCGGCGATGAGAACGGCGCACCGGACAGCACCCTGGTTCCCTATGACGGACGCGGTCCCGATGCTGTGCCCGACGTGCTCGATCGCGAACTCAACGTGATCATCCGCGAAGCCAACCTGCGCGGGATCAATGTCGTCACCATCTTCGATTCCTGCAACTCCGGCACCGCCACGCGCGGATTCGACGAGACCCGGATCCGCCGCGCGCCCCTGGTCAAAGGGCCACCGCCACCGACGGGTGGTTCGCACGCCGAACCCACGGCCTACGCCAGGACCCCAGGCTACCGCGTCCATCTCGCCGCGGCGCCGGACGGTGAATCAGCGCTCGAGGTCAAGATCGACGGCGTGTGGCGGGGCCTCTTCACCGCCGCCCTGACCTCGGCAATGAGCCAGGAGCCTCACGGCGTCACCTACCGCGATCTGATGGCCGAGACGGAGCTGAAGCTGAGCCAGATCGGCGCGCCGCAACAGATCTGGCTGGGTCGAGACATCCCTGCCGACGCGACCGGGCTGACAGCCAATCCCCTCACCGACGTCGCCAACGATGAGGACCTGGACGCCGCCTTCCTGGGGGCAGGCAAGGCGGCCTCCGCCGTATTCGAGGCCGTACCGTCCAAGGAAACCGACGTCCTGACGGTGGATGGTGGTCGCCTGACCGGCGTTACGGCTGGCTCGACTTTCGATGTCTACACGACCCGCGATCTTGCGCTTGATTCGTCGGCAAAGGCCGTCGCCAGAGGCAAGATCGAGACCGCCGGGGCCGCGATCGCCAGCTTGCGACTGGTCAAGGCCGCGCCAAGACCGACGGGAAATGCCTTCTACCTCCGGGAGGTGAGTCACGACTACGGCGCCCAGACCCTCAAAGTCGCCATCGGTGGCGACAGCGCCGCCGACAAGGCCAATCTCGCGCTCTACCTCAAGCAGTTCCCGGCTGCGCAAGTGGTGGATGCCCATCCGCAAATCGTCCTGCGGCCGGTCGGCGACGCCATCCGTTTCGAGACCGACGGCGGCGAGCGCCTCGCCGAGGCCGACATCGACCGCATGATGGGCGGCGTTCCCGCGCCGTTCGCGGACCTCGCCAAGTTCGCAAAGTATTTCGAGGTGCTGTCGCTGAAGGACGCCAGCCGCTCCGACATTGTTGCGGCGCGGATCTCGAAGGTCGATTGTCATCGCGGCAATCCGGTCGATTTCGGCCTTGATGGGGCCACGCCCGTCCTGAAACCCGGCGGTAGGTTTTACGTCTTGCTGTGGCGCCGCCCGGAGGCGGGCGGCGACCTGACCCACGTCTATATCCTCGACCTTGGGCCTGACTTCAGCATCAAGAGCTTCTTTCCCGTAGAACTGGCGCCTGACCAGTGTGCGGCGCAGCAGTTCGTCGCCACCAATGTGGTCGGGGTGAACTATGTGGTGATCCTGGCCACGGACCGGCCGATCAACGTCGGGGCCCTGCAACAGAATGGCGTTCGCTCCGCCCCATCGCCGGACGCGAGCCCCCTGGAACAGCTGCTGGCCGACGCCAACGCCGGCGTCAGGAGCGCTCCAACGCCGCTCGACGTGGGATCGTGGGGCGCCAAGGTCCTGACATTCCGGACGACTGCGGCGCCCGCGAATTCTGACCAATCGGGAGCCTCGCGATGAGCCTGCGCCTCGCCATCGGCGGACTTTGCGCCGCCACGCTGATCGTCAATGCGGCCGCCGCCGACCCGCCCTCGTCCGCGAAGCCAAAGGATGGCAAGCCAGCGGCGTCCTTCGCCAGGCCTGGCGCGGACGGCGCGCGGAAGAAGATCGTGGGCGGTGTGCTGGCGCCGGAGAAGCCCTGGCAGGTGTCTCTGTTCTCGGGAGATACGCCCCTGGGCGCCGACGCCTCGACGGGTCATTTCTGCGGCGGTGTCCTGATCCGCGCCCAATGGGTGCTCACAGCCGCCCACTGTGTCGATGGCAAGGCCAAGGGATCGTTCCGGATCTTCGCCGGTTCGGCGAGCCTGTCGGAGGGCGGGGTGATCTACACTGTCTCCGAAGTCGACATCCACCCTGGTTTTTCGCGTGGGACCATGACCAACGACCTGGCCCTTGTTCGGCTTGCGCCCAGCGTCCAGGCGCGCAGCCTGACGGCGAGTCGGATCGCCTCGATCGATGTCATCTCGGCTGCCGCCGAAGCGACCCATGTCCATCCAGGCCTCACCAAGGCGACCGTCTATGGCTGGGGCGTCCAGGCGAGCGACAGCATCGAAGTGCCGCCAAAGCTGTGGATGGTGCAGCTGCCGGTGGCGTCGCAATCGGACTGCCAGGCCAGCTTCCAGGGGGTCACCGGTGTCAACGGCGCGCCGCTTGCCATCGGCGCCGGGATGATCTGCGCGGGGGGCGTCGCCGGCAAGGACGCTTGCCTGGACGACAGCGGCGGACCCCTGGTGGTCAGTTATCCGGACGCCGACGGGCTGGACGCCGACGTCCTGCTGGGGGTGGTCAGCTTCGGCCGCGATTGCGGCGTGGCCGGCGAGTACGGGGTTTACACCCGGGTTTCGGCCTATTCGGACTGGCTCGCCAAAACCATCGGCGCGAACCCGTGAAACCACTGCGTGAGGAGCGTGCCGGCGCCCCCGGGCGAAGATTGGGGTTCGTCGTCCGAGCGTTGTTCATCGCGCTGGGTCTCGCCCTGGCTTCGCCAGACTCCGGCCGTGCCGGCACGCCGCTGGAGATCATGCGTGACTCTACCGTGCTCGATCACGACACCTTCCTGACCTTCAAGTTTGTCCTCACCGTAGGGTCCAAGATCACGGTCGCGATGGCGCCGGACATTGCCGTCGCCGTCGTGGGTGAGAGCGACTGCGACCGGATCCGCGACAGCAAGGAGTCGCTCGAGACGGATTTCAAGACGGTCAAAGTCCTGGCCGAAGGCGAGTCCGGGTCGCTCAGCGCCGATCTGGAGTCGGGAACCTTCTGCCTGGCGGTGATAAACCGCTCGGACGCGAAGCAGAACATCCAGCTGGTCCTGTCGAGCGAGCCGAGCGCCACGGCGAGCACCGCGCCTTCGTCTTACGAGCAGATGGTGGCCACTGAACGGGAACTTCTCCTCCAGGCCAGGTATCCCGAGGCCGAGACCATGCTCACCGGCCTGCTGAAGATCGAACAGGCCAGACCCCAGGATGTCGGCGCCCCGATCGCCATCCTGACCCTGCTGGGGCCGGTCTATATGGCCGAAGGCAAGCTCGACGAGGCCGAAGACGCCTACCGCGAGATGATGGCGCAGGCGAAGGCGCCCGGCATCCCCGCCGAATTCGAGGTCATCGCCCGCCAGGATTTGGCGTCCGTGCTGCTCACCGAGGGTCATTCGGCCGAAGCCCGCGACCTCATCACCTCGGCCTATCCGAATGGGCAGCCGACGCTGGGCGTGAAGACCGTCGGGATGATCGACCTTGGCGCCACCGACTTGGCAGTCCTGGTGAGCGCGGACCGCATCGACGGTCGATTCAAGGAGGCGGAGGACGGCATCCGGCGATTGCTGGCGCCCGACGCCCACACGCCACTCATTATGACCGCGATGCTGCAAGTGGCCTTGGCGAAGATGATCGACGAGGAGGGACGATTGGATGAAGCCGACGCCGCCTATCGAGACGCCTTTGGCCAATTGACATCGATCGGCGAAGTCGGCGCGGCGTTCCAGGGGCCGGCGCATGCGATCTACGCCTCGCTTTTGGAGCGGGAGAATCGGGACGCCGACGGCGAATTGGCCGCCCGGCAAGCGATCGCCTTCAGCTATCGCTCCAAGTTCTTTCCAAAGTCGGATTCCAAGATGGCGGCGCTGATGCAGACCGCGGCGGAGCCGGCCCTCGATGAGCTTGGACGCTTGTTGCGCCAGGAGGGCGATAATGCGCAAGCGGCTGCGGTGAGCCGGCAGGCCTGTCGGTTGCTGGCCCACGGCGAGGCCTCCGCGCTTCCCGGCGCGAACCCATTGGTCGAGGCCTTCTCGTCCACCCAGGCGGCGTGCGACCGCGATCTATCCCTCAGTCTCTGGGCCCTCGCTGTCGGCGGACCGGGCCAGCCGACAGACCTGGCGAGAGGCGACGCCGCAGTCAGCGGCGGAGGATTCGTCGCCTCCGATCTGACCGACATCGCCTTGAGACTCGATCCTCCGGTCACCGGCGCTATCGACCGTCACGCGCTCGGCGTCGAAGCCTTCTTCGAGGCTCAGCGCGCCGACCTCTCGTCGGCGGGAGAGGCGCTGTCGCGGGCGGCAGCCCTGGCCGCGGCCACGGCGGCCGGCGCCGGCGACCTCGCATCTGACTATGAGCAGACCCTGGCCGAGCGGAGCAATCTGGAGTCCGCGGTCAGCGCCTCGGGCGGTCAGGGCCAGACCGCCGTCGATCCCGCCGCCGCCTCGGCCCGCATCGAGGAGATCGACCGAAAGATCGCTGCACTCGCGGCCCAACTCCAGACCCGCTACCCCCTCTACTGGGACTATCGCTCGCCCTCGCCGCTCACGGTGTCGCAGCTGCAGTCGGCGAGCGGCCCGGACGCGGCGCTGCTGGGCGCCAACGAGGCTGTGGTGGTGTGGATGGTCCCCGCCGGGTCCGACAAGGGC
>DASXCH010000101.1:0-4024 GCA_036491275.1 Caulobacteraceae bacterium | reverse complement strand
TGGCCATCGCCATGGGCACCAGCCACGGCGCCTATAAGTTCAGCCGCCGGCCGGACGGATCGGTGCTGGCCATGGAGGTGATCGAAGAGGTGCACCGGCGGCTGCCCAACACCCACTTGGTGATGCACGGCTCGTCCTCGGTGCCGCAGGAGCTGCAGGACATCATCAACGCATACGGCGGCGCCATCCCGCAGACCTGGGGCGTGCCGATCGAGGAGATCCAGCGCGGCATCCGCCACGGGGTGCGCAAGATCAACGTGGACACGGACAACCGCCTGGCCATGACCGGCGCCATCCGCAAGGTGCTGGTCGAGAACCCGGAGGAATTCGATCCGCGCAAATATCTGAAGCCGGCCATGGAGGCGATGCGGGCGGTCTGCCAGGCGAGGTTCGAGGAATTCGGCGCCGCCGGCTGGGCCGACAAGATCAAGCCCCTGCCGATGACGGTCATGGCCAAGCGCTATGCGGCGGGTGAGCTGACGCCGCGCTTCGCCAAGACCCTGGAGCCTGCGGAGTAGCTTGCCTGGCGCCGCGGCGGAGCCCATGAGGCGGCGCCATGCCGAGAGCCTGCCGCCTCTATCTGGTCACACCGCCGGCGGTCGCCGATCTCGCCGCCTTCGCCGTTGAACTCGAGGCCGCCCTGGCGGCCGGCGACGTCGCCGCCGTGCAAGTCCGCCTCAAGCCGGCGACCGAGCGCGACATCGAGGCCGCCCTATCGGCCGTGGCGCCCATCGTTCGGCGGCGCGGCGCGAGCCTGATCCTCAACGACCGGCCGGACCTGGCGACGCTATTCGACTGCGACGGCGTGCACATCGGCCAGGGCGATGGGACTGTCGCAGCCACCCGGTCCATCGTCGGGACCGAGCGCATCATCGGCGTCACCTGCCACGCGAGCCGCGACCTCGCCATGACCGCGGCCGAGCAGGGGGCAGACTATGTCGCCTTCGGCGCCTTCTTCCCGACCGCCACCAAGGAAACGATCCACCGGGCGGACCTCGAGACCCTCTCGATCTGGCAGGAGACGACGGTGACGCCGTGCGTCGCCATCGGCGGGATCACCGCCGAGACTTGCCGGCCCCTGGTCGCCGCGGGCGCGGATTTCATCGCCGTCAGCAGCGGGATCTGGTCTCACCCGGAGGGTCCGGACGCGGCCGTGGCCGCCTTCAACGCCGAAATCGACAGGGGTCTGGCCGAGCGAACCGGCTAGTTCGGAATGATCGGCAGGATGATTCGCGAGTCGAGGCCCGGCGAGGCGTAGACCGTCTGTGTCGCCTTCACGAAGTCGCCCGCCTTGGCCCGGTAGATGCTGGGCGTGAAGGTCTGGGGATTGCGGTCGATCAGCGGGAACCAGGTGGACTGGATCTGGACCATGATCCGGTGCCCCTCGAGGAACACATGATCGCGGTCGCGCAGCGGCACGTCCCACCTCGTCGGCTTGTTCGGCGTCAGGGGATGCGGCGTCTCGAAGCTCTCGAGATAGCGGCCGCGGCGCACCTCCATGGCGATCGGCAGCTCATAGCCGTTCATCGACTTGGCGAAATCGCCGGGCTTCGGGCCGACGTCAGCCGACCAGGAAGGTTTCTCCGCATTCTCCGGATAGACGTCGATCAGCTTGACGATGAAATCGCCATCCGTGCCGGACGTGGAGGCGAACAGCTCCGCCGACACGGGGCCGGCGACGCGGATATCGTGGTCGAGGGGGGCGGAGACGAAGGTGAGGACGTCCGGCCGATGGTCGACGAACCTCTGATCGCCGGATTCCCAGTTGCGCCAGTCGCCGCCGGGATAGGTGGGCGAGATCGGCCTCGGCCGATAGGGCACGGGATTGGCCGGATCCGACACATAGTCCCGTTGAGCGCCCTGCTCGCCGGCGCCGGGCGCCACGAAGCTCAGGGAGCCGTCGGCATGCAGATAGAGGTTTGACCGTCTGGCGGCCTTGGGCGGCCATTCGGCGTAGGTTCGCCAGGAACCGGAGCCGGTCTCGAACATGACGGCCTTCCACGCGGGCTTCACGCCACTACCGTGCAGCCAATAGGCGAAGAACGGCGCTTCGACCTGTTCACGATATTCGCGCGCCGTGTCGTGGCCGAGCGGCACGAGACCCAGGGTGTCGCCCTTCGGCGCGCGCCAGCCGCCGTGCCACCAGGGGCCGGCGACCATCAGGCTGGTCGCATCAGGATCGCGCTCCTCCTCGTGACGGAAGATCTGCCACGGACCCCAGGGATCCTCCTGGTCCCAGAAGCCGGCGACGTTGAGCGTCGGGACGGTCGAGGCGTGCAGACCGTCGGCCCAGGCCTGGTCCTTCCAGAAGCGGTCGTAATCCGGATGCTCCGTGGCCTCGTTCCAGTAGCGGATCTTGCCGTGCAGAAAGCGGGCGTTGAGGTTCGAGAGCGGCCCGGCGTCGAGATACCACTGGTAGGTGTCCCAGACGTCGAACTTGAAATTGGTGTTGGCCAGTTTGTCGGCCTCTTCGAGCACCGCGTATTCGAAGTCGTAGCTGAGGCGCAGGGCGCCATAGCGGTGGTCGTCGTCGTTCATCCACTCATCGCTCGGAGAGGCCTGCTCGCTGACGGCCTTCAACGCCGGATGGGGGCCGAGCAGGGTCGCGCCGGCGGTGTAGCCGGAATAGGAGACGCCCATGATGCCGACCCGGCCGTTGTTGCCGGGCACGTTCTTCACCAGCCAGTCGATGGTGTCGTAGGCGTCGCGGGTCTCGATGGTGCCCTTGCCAGGGGTCACGGTCGCGTCTTCCGAGAGGCTGAACGAGCCCTCGGAGCGGAATCGGCCGCGGATGTTCTGGACGACCAGAATGTAGCCGTCCTTTTCGAGTTCGACGAGGCTGGGAGGGACGGTGGGCGGCGCGCGGTCCGGGACGCCATAGGGCGTTCTCTGGATCAGGATGGGCAGCGGCCCGTGGGCCCCGACCGGCGTCAGGATGACCGTCTGCAGGCGCGCGCCATCGCGCATCGGGACCATGACTTCCTGATAGGTGAACACGGGCGCGGGGCTGGCCTGAGACGTCTCCGCGGACGTGTTGGCGGGCGCCCGGGCGATCGCGGGCATGGCGGCCAGAGCCAGGGCCATCCAGGCCAAATCTCGCGCGGTTGCCACTGAAGGTCCCCTCAACTAGGTTCCGCGGCCGATTTCGCCGCACCCCCATTCAAGAGATGTCATGAAGATCAACGGCAACGCCATCAAGCCCGGCAACGTTATCCAGCACGACGGCGGCCTGTGGGTGGCGGTCAAGACCGCGCATGTGAAACCGGGCAAGGGCGGCGCCTTCGCCCAGGTCGAGCTGAAGAACCTGATCGACGGCCGCAAGCTGAACGAAAGATTCCGTTCTTCCGACACGGTCGAGCGGGTGACCCTGGAGCAGAAGGATTTCCAGTACCTCTATGAGCAGGGCGACGCCCTGGTGTTCATGGACCAGACGACCTACGACCAGATCGAGCTGCAGAAGGACTTTGTCGGCGAGGACCAGGTGCGCTTCCTGCACGATGGCATGCTGGTGACCCTCGAGTTCCACGAAGAACGGCCCATCGGCATTGAACTGCCGGAGAGCGTGGTGCTGGAAGTGGTCGAGACCGAGCCCACCGTGAAGGGTCAGACAGCCTCCAGCTCCTACAAGCCGGCCAAGGCGTCCAACGGCATGCGGATCATGATCCCGCCCTACATGGGCGAGGGCGAACGCATCCTCGTCTCCACAGAAACGGGCGAATACCTGCGCCGGGCCGACTGAGGGTCAGGCCCTAACCCGTGACCACCCCCAGCACGCTCGTCAAGGTGATGATCGACGCCGCCCGCAAGGCGGGGCGGGGGCTGGCGCGCGACTTCGGCGAGGTCACCGAGCTGCAGGTGTCCAAGAAGGGCGCCGCCGACTATGTCTCGGCGGCCGACCTCAAGGCCGAGCAAACCCTCTACGAGGAGCTTTCAAAGGCCCGGCCGGGCTATGGCTTCCTGGCCGAGGAGCGCGGCCTGACGCCCGGCACGGACAAGACCCACACCTGGATCGTCGATCCCCTGG
>DASXCH010000100.1:0-6452 GCA_036491275.1 Caulobacteraceae bacterium | reverse complement strand
CGGCCTGGCGTCTTCCGCCACGCCGGCGTCCACGGTGACCCGATCGCCGCGCTCGTAGGGGCTGGCCAGCAGGTCCTTGATCTGGCTGCGCACGCTTTCGGGCGTAATGCCTTGGGCGGCGTTCCACTCGGCCTGCTTGTCACGGCGGCGCTGGGTCTCGGCCATGGCCCGCTCCATCGAGCCGGTGATGCTGTCGGCGTAGAGGATCACCTTGCCGTCGACGTTGCGGGCGGCGCGGCCGATGGTCTGGACCAGCGAGGTTTCCGAACGCAGGAAGCCCTCCTTGTCGGCGTCGAGAATGGCCACCAGGCCGCATTCGGGGATGTCGAGGCCCTCGCGCAGCAGGTTGATGCCGACCAGCACGTCGAAGGCGCCCAGCCGCAGGTCGCGGATGATCTCGATGCGCTCGAGCGTGTCGATGTCGCTGTGCATGTAGCGCACGCGCAGACCCTGCTCGTGCATGTACTCGGTGAGGTCCTCGGCCATCTTCTTGGTGAGCACGGTGACGAGGACGCGGTAGCCTTTTTTCGCCACCTCCCGGCATTCGGCGATGACATCGTCGACCTGGCTGAAGCCGCTCTTGGACACCGGCCGCACTTCCACGGGCGGGTCGATGAGGCCGGTCGGCCGGATGACCTGCTCGACGAAGATCCCGCCCGTCCGCTCCAGCTCCCAACTTCCAGGGGTCGCCGAGACGAACAGCGTCGCCGGGCGCATGGCCTCCCATTCCTCGAACTTGAGCGGTCGGTTGTCGAGGCAGGAGGGCAGGCGGAAGCCGTATTCGGCGAGGGTGAATTTGCGGCTGTAGTCGCCGCGGTACATGGCCCCCAGCTGGGGCACGGTCTGGTGGCTCTCGTCGACGAACAGCAGGGCGTTGTCGGGGATGTATTCGAAGAAGGTCGGCGGCGGCTCGCCCGGCCGCCGGCCGGTGAGGTAGCGGGAATAATTCTCGATGCCGGCGCAGCTGCCGGTGGCCTCGATCATCTCGATATCGAAGGTGGTGCGCTGCTCCAGGCGCTGGGCCTCCAGCAGCTTGCCGTTGGCGGTCAGCCAGTCGAGGCGCTGCTTCAGCTCGCTCTTGATGGCGTTGACCGCCTGGACCAGCGTCGGCCTTGGCGTCACGTAGTGGCTGTTGGCGTAGATGCGGATCTGCGGCAGGTCGGCGGTCTTCTTGCCGGTCAGTGGGTCGAACTCGGCGATGGCCTCGACCACATCGCCGAACATCGAGATGCGCCAGGCGCGGTCTTCGTAATGGGCCGGGAAGATCTCGATGGTGTCGCCGCGGCGGCGGAAGGTCCCGCGCTCGAAGGCATTGTCGTTGCGCTTGTATTGTTGGGCCACCAGGTCGGCCATCAGCCTGCGGTCGTCGATCTTGTCGCCGACGGCGATGTTGAAGGTCATGGCGGTGTAGGTTTCCACCGAGCCGATGCCGTAGATGCACGATACCGAGGCGACGACGATCACGTCGTCGCGTTCGAGGATCGCCCGTGTCGCCGAATGGCGCATGCGGTCGATCTGCTCGTTCCGCGAGGAGTCCTTCTCGATGTAGGTGTCGGTGCGAGCGACGTAGGCTTCGGGCTGGTAGTAGTCGTAGTAGGAGACGAAATACTCCACCGCGTTGTTCGGGAAATAGGCCTTGAACTCGCCGTGGAGCTGGGCGGCCAGGGTTTTGTTGTGCGCCAGGACCAGGGCGGGTCTCTGGGTCTCGGCGATCACCTTGGCCATGGTGAAGGTCTTGCCGGAGCCGGTGACGCCCAAGAGCACCTGGTCGCGCTCGCCAGCCTCGGCGCCGGAGACCAGCTCGCCGATGGCGCCCGGCTGGTCGCCGGCCGGTTCGTAATCGCTGATCAGCTCGAACGAACGGCCGCCTTCGCTCTTTTCCGGTCGCGCCGGCCGATGCGGCGTCCACAGGGTCGGCGACAGGTCGCGGACGAAGGCGGCGGAAACGTCCGAAACGCCGGCCGTGGGACTGGAACGAGTCATGAACGGCAAGGTAAGGGTGCACAGCAGCGAAGGCCAGAGCATGGGAGCAGCAGTCGATGATCGAACGGGAGATCGCCTACGAGGTCGCCGGGACGACCTACCTCGGGACCTACTACGCGGATGATGGCCTCGCCGGCGCGCGGCCAGGCGTGCTGGTGGCGCCGGAAGGGGGCGGGCTGACGGAACATACGCGCTCTATCGCACGTCGCCTGTCGGACGTTGGATACGCGGCCCTCGCCATGGACTACTACGGCGGCGGCAAGCCGCTTGACGACATCAACCAGGTGATGGTCCGTCTGGGTCCCTGGTTCGCCGACCCCACCGGCATCCGCGAGATCGCCACGGCGGCGCTGGCGGCGCTCGCCGCCGAACCCGAAACCGATCCCACGAAGCTGGCTGCCATCGGCTATTGCTTCGGCGGCACGACGGCGCTCGAACTGGCTCGCTCTGGCGCTGCGTTGAAGGCGGTCGTCGGTTTTCACAGCGGCCTCGGCACGGTCAAGCCGGCCGCCGCCGGCGCAATCAAGGGCAAGGTGCTGGTCAATATCGGCGCCGACGATCCGATCGTGCCGCCGGAACAGCGGGCGGCTTTCGAGGCGGAGATGAAGACGGCCGGCGTAGACTGGCGGGTCATTCTCTACGGGGGTGTGGGCCATAGCTTCACCAACCCCGATGTCGGCAGGCTCGGACGCGAGGGATTCGCCTATGACGCGGCGGCCGACCGGCGCTCGTGGGCGGCCATGATCGACCTCTTCGGCGAGGTCTTCTGACAGGGCGGAAATTCGGTTTGGCGGGCGTGGTTCAGGTTGCGCCGCAGCATGCGGGGTTGATTCGCGCGCCCTTGGCGGGCTAGAAGGCCGCGTCCGGCGCATCCTGACGACGCCGGGACCACCCGCTTTTCCCATGAATCCGGACTCGGACGTCCGGGGGGACGGATGGGGGCTGTTGGGGGGCTAAGCGCCCTCGCTGAACAGGAAATCAATCTTGCGAGTATTGTTTGCGACGCGAGCGGCGACGCTCGCGCTTCTGTTGAATGGCGCCGTCATACTGGGGCTGTTATTCGGAGCGGTCGCCTTCGCAGGCGCAACGAATCCGCCGTCCGCGCGGGCACCAGGGTACGCCGCCGCAGCCCAGTCCGGCTATGACCAGGGCGTGCCGCCGCGCCCCGTCATTGCACTCGAGACGGCGCCTGCCAAAGAGACGCCGGCCCCCGAGCCTATCGCCAAGCTGACGTCCACGCCGGGTGCGCTCAATTGCCTGTCGGCCGCCGTCTATTACGAGGCTCGCGGCGAAAGCGCCGCTGGCCGCGCGGCGGTGGCCCAGGTGGTGCTCAATCGCACCCGCCGCGCCCAGTTCCCGCACAGCGTCTGCGGTGTGGTCTATCAAGGCGCGGCCCGAGGCGCCTGTCAGTTCAGCTTCGCCTGCAACGGCGCCATGCGCGGGCGACGAGAGCACGACGCCTGGCTGGACGCGCGCCGCATCGCCGCCCGAGCGCTGGCCGGCCACGTCATGACTGCCGTCGGCCGGGCGATCTCGTTCCGGGCGGCGAAGGGATCAGCTCCTTCGGGCGCATTACGCTTGGGCGGCCAGCTCTTCTTCACCTGACAACCCGACGCAGCTATCAGGGCGGTCCACCTTTAGGTTCCGCTCGTGACCGATCGGCCGACCCACATCGTCTTCGCCCTCTTTGCGGGCGTCACCCAGCTCGATTTCACCGGGCCCCACCAGGTGTTTTCACGCCTGCCGGGCGCCACCGTCACCGCCGCCAGCCTCGGCGGTCAGGCGATCGCAGCCGACGGTCTGACTTTCGCCGGCCTCGCGCGCCTCGAGGACATCGAGGCTTGCGATGTGCTGTGCGCGCCAGGTGGATGGGGAACCAACCAGGCCGTGCTGAACGAGGCCTTCCTCGGCGAGATTCGTCGCCTGGCGGCGGACGCCCGTTATCTGACGTCGGTGTGCACAGGCTCACTCGTCCTGGGCGCTGCGGGTCTGTTGAAAGGCCGGCGGGCGGCTTGTCACTGGGCGGCGCGCGATCTGCTGGCGAGCTTCGGCGCCATCCCCGATCCGGAGCGGGTCGTCCGCGACGGCCATGTCTTCACCGGCGGCGGTGTCACCGCCGGCATCGACTTCGCCCTGACCCTGGCCGCCGAGCTCGCCGGCCCGGAGACTGCCAAGGCCATCCAGCTTTCCCTGGAATATGCGCCGGCGCCGCCATTCTCATCTGGCCGTCCCGAGGAGGCGCCGGCCGCCGTGCTCGAACAGGTTCGCTCACGCATGGCCAGGGCCGCGGGTGAGCGCGAGAAGGCGGTCGAGGCGGCTGCCGCCAGGCTATGACCGCGCCGGCCGGACTAAGCGTCGAGGCCGATGTCGAGGATCGGCGCGGAGTGGGTGAGGGCGCCGACGCTGATGAGATCCACGCCGGTCCCGGCAATGGCGTGGACGGTCTCCAGCCGCACGCCGCCTGAGGCCTCGACCAAGGCCCGTCCAGACGCCTGGCGCACAGCCTCGGCCATGTCGGCGAGCGCGAAATTGTCGAGCATGACGATGTCGGGCCTCTCGGCGAGGGCTTCATCAAGCTGGTCCAGGCGATCGATCTCGACCTCGACCTTGATCATGTGCCCAACCGCAAGTCGGGCGCGGCGCACGGCCTCGCCCACAGATCCGCAGGCGGCGATGTGGTTGTCCTTGATCAGCACGGCGTCGTCGAGACCGAATCGGTGGTTGGCGCCGCCGCCGCAGCGCACCGCGTACTTCTCGAGGGCGCGCAGGCCGGGCGTCGTCTTTCGGGTGTCGATGATCCGGGCCGAAGTCCCGTCGACGGCGGCGACATAAAGCGCGGTCAGGGTCGCGATGCCGGAGAGGCGGCAGAGGAGGTTGAGCGCCGTCCGCTCCGCCGCCAGCAAGGCCCGGGCATTCGCCTCGGCCCGGGCGATTATGCTGCCCGGCGAGACCTTCGAACCGTCGGAGGCAACGACCTCAAACCTCGCGTCGGGATCGAGGGCGGTGAGGGCCAGCCGCGCGCAGGCGAGCCCGGCGACGACCCCCTCGGCGCGGGCGACGAAGGCGGCGGCGAGGCGCGCGTCCTCAGGGATGCAGGCCGCCGAGGTGATATCGCCGGCGCGGCCATGATCCTCGGCCAGGGCAGCGAGGACGATCGGTTCGACGATCAGATCGGGAAGGCCGATCAAGCGGCGCGGATCCGCAGGTCTGCATCGCGCACAAGCCTCGTGTGCCCGGCGCTTTCGAAGGCGACCGGGAAGTCTGTGCGGAAATGGGCGCCGCGACTTTCGCGCCGTTCCAGAGCCCCGTGGGCCACGAGCCTGGCAGCGATGAGCGGCAGTGACGGACCATGAGCGGCGACCTGGCGGTCGATCCAGTCGATCAACCGGGAAAGACCTACGCCGGAACGCTCGACACCGGCCTCGGCGGTCATCCGATGGCGAAGTTGGTCGACGGCAGGCATGGGCGACACCGGCGGTGGATAGGACGCGAGCGTCGCAGCCCTGGGCGCGACGACGTCGCGGGCCGTCTGACCGGCGCGACAGCCGAAGACCACCGCCTCCAACAGCGAATTTGAAGCCAGTCTATTGGCCCCGTGCACACCACTCGAAGCCACTTCACCGATGGCAAGCAGGCCGTTCACAGTGGTCTCACCGAAGGAATTCGCGGCAACTCCACCCATGTGATAGTGGGCCGCGGGCGTCACCGGGATCGGCGTCGTGCGCGGATCCAGGCCCGCGGCCCGGCAGGCGGCAAACACCGCGGGGAAAAGCCGGTCGAATTCGTCGCCGATCGTATCGCGCGCGTCGAGGTACACCGGCTCGCCTCGAGCTTGGCGGCGGGCGATGGCGCGGGCGACGACGTCGCGCGGGGCCAGATCGCCGGCCGGATGATCGACCACCGGCGCGCCAGAGAGGTCGACCAGGCGCGCGCCCTCGCCGCGTAGGGCCTCGGTCGCCAGCGGCGCGGGATCGGCCCCGACGTCGATGGCGGTCGGGTGGAACTGGACGAATTCCGGATCGACGATCTCGGCCCCGGCGAGCCAGGCCAGCGCCAGGCCCTCGCCGCGCGCGGCCCTTGGATTGGTGGTGACCGCGTAGAGACCGCCCAGCCCGCCGCTGGCGAGGATGGTGGCCTCGGCGCGGATTTCGATGAGTCCGTCGCCCGTTTCAGCCACGACACCGCGAACATGGCCGGTGACGGTCTGGACGAGGGCGACGACGCGCACGCCTTCGCGGACTTCGATGTGGGCGCTGGCGCGAACCTTGGCGATGACGGCGCGCATGATCGCTAGGCCCGCCCCGTCGCCGCCGACCCGGGCCACGCGGGCCCGCGAATGCGCCGCCTCGAGGCTCTGGACGAAACCGCCGTCAGGCTTGCGGTCGAACGGCGCGCCGAGCGCGGCCAGGGCGCGGACGGCGGCCGGGCCCTCGCGGGTCAGGATGTCGACGGCGTCGGGCTCGCACAGG
>DASXCH010000099.1:0-46465 GCA_036491275.1 Caulobacteraceae bacterium | reverse complement strand
GGACCGCGCCTTCCTCAAGCGCGGCGGGGTCTTCGACGACGACTTCATCGACGCCTACATCGACCTCAAACTCGAGGAAGTCGCCAGACTCCAGCTCCACCCTCACCCCGTCGAGTTCGATATGTACTTCAAATGCTAGGGTGATGCGTCGGGTGGCGTCGGCGGGTGGCCGGCGCGCCTGAACTTATCGCCCCGAATCGCCGATAAGGAGGCGATGGCCAGAACCGCCCAAGCGAGCCTGTTCGACGACGCCCTGGCGCCGGCTCGTTCCCTCTCGGCCTATTCGGCCAAGGATATCGAGGTCCTCGAGGGCCTGGAGCCGGTGCGCAAGCGGCCGGGCATGTATATCGGCGGGGTCGACGAGCGCGCCCTCCATCACCTGTTCGCAGAGGTGCTCGACAACGCCATGGACGAGGCCGTCGCCGGCCACGCCAAAGTCATCGAGGTCTCGCTCAGCGCAGAGGGCGTGCTGACAATCCGCGATGACGGTCGCGGCATGCCGGTCGATCAGCATCCAAAGTTTCCAGGCAAGTCGGCGCTTGAAGTCATCATGACCGTCCTCCACTCGGGCGGGAAATTTTCCGGCAACGCCTACGAGACCTCGGGCGGATTGCACGGCGTCGGCGTCTCGGTGGTGAACGCGCTTTCCGAGCGGGTCGATGTCACCGTCTGGAAGGACGGCTTCGAATGGCGCCAGAGCTTTTCGCGCGGAAAACCGTCGACGCTGCTTGAACGCATCGGTCCGACACGCAGGCGCGGGACATCGGTCAGCTTCGCGCCCGACCCTGAGATCTTCGGCGCAGACGTCAGCTTTCGCCCCGCCCGACTCTATCGAATGGCCAGATCGAAGGCCTATCTTTTCCGAGGCGTGGAGATCCGCTGGCGGTGTTCGCCCGAGCAGATTTCCGATCAGACGTCCACCGAGGCGGTCTTTCATTTTCCGGGCGGCCTGGCCGACTTCCTCGCAGAGAGCACCCAGGGCGTCGAGATGGTGACGCCAGAGCCGTTTTCCGGGCGGATCGAACGCAGCGGAGAGGCCGGCGCGGTGGAATGGGCGGTGGCCTGGACGCCAGCCGGCTTTGGCGAGGCGGACGGGTTCGTACGATCCTATTGCAACACGGTGCCCACGCCCGAGGGCGGCACACACGAGGCTGGGCTTCGAGCCGTCCTCACGCGCGGCCTCAAGGCTTATGCCGAGCTCACGGGCGACAAGCGCGGCCCGATCATCACCGCCGACGACGTAACCGCCCAGGCCGGGGCGCTGATCAGCGTATTCGTCCGCAATCCGGAGTTCCAAGGTCAGACAAAGGAGCGACTCTCTTCCGCCGACGCCCAGAGGCTGGTCGAAACGGCGCTGCGCGATCCTTTCGATCACTGGTTGGCGGCTCAGCCTAAAGCGGCAAGCGCCTTGCTCGCTTTCATCGCCGAACGGGCCGAGGAGCGTTTACGCCGGCGGAAAGAAAAAGAGGTCGCGCGTGCCTCTGCGACGCGCAAGTTGCGCCTTCCAGGCAAGCTGGCGGACTGCAGCGGGGGCGTTGCTGACGACACGGAGCTTTTCATTGTCGAAGGCGATTCCGCCGGCGGCTCGGCCAAACAGGCAAGGGACCGGCGAACCCAGGCGATCCTGCCGCTGCGAGGCAAGATCCTCAATGTCGCCCAGGCGACCACCGACAAGGCCGGCGCCAACAGAGAGCTTGCTGATCTGATGCTAGCCCTGGGTGTGCAGGGAAACGGCCGCTACCGGGACGAGGATCTCCGCTACGAGCGAGTGATCATCATGACTGACGCGGATGTCGACGGCGCTCACATCGCCAGCCTGCTCATCACCTTCTTCTATCGGACCATGCCTGAACTGATCCGGACGGGGAAATTGTATCTCGCCCTGCCGCCCCTCTATCGTCTGAACCACGGCGGCAAGACGGCCTATGCACGTGATGACGCCCACAAGGAGGAACTGCTCGCCACCGAATTCAAAGGCAAGAGGCCGGAGATCGGCCGCTTCAAGGGCCTGGGCGAAATGATGCCAGCGCAACTCAAGGAAACCACGATGAATCCGAAGACGCGCACGCTGGCGCGCATCGCCCTGCCTCACGCCGAGACCTTGGCCGAGGAACTGGTCGAGACCCTGATGGGACGTAAGCCGGAACTCAGATACCGTTTCATCCAGGAAAACGCCGAGTTCGCCGTCGCCGACGTCGACCTTTGAGCACGGCCCGGCTCATTGACTTGAGACGTTCGATGCCTATGTTCCGCGCGGTCGAGCCGCGCCGGCGACAGCGCACCTTCGCGCCGTCGATTCGCCGCCCGACCGACTCAAGGCATGACTGACTTCAATCAATTGGGGCTGAGCGCCCCGACCCTCCAGGCAGTGGCTGACACCGGCTACACCGTCGCCACGCCGATCCAGACTCAGGCCATTCCTGTGGCCCTCGCTGGCCGCGACGTGCTGGGCATCGCCCAGACCGGGACCGGCAAGACCGCCGCTTTCACCTTGCCGATGATCGACCGACTGGTCGCCGGGCGCTCCAAGGCGCGAATGCCGCGCTCCCTGGTGATAGAGCCCACCCGCGAACTGGCCGACCAGGTGGCGCTTGCCTTCGATCGCTATTCAAAGGGCCAGAAGCTGAGCTGGGCGCTACTGATTGGCGGCGTCTCCTTTGGCGACCAGGAAGCGAAACTCGATCGCGGCGTTGACGTGCTGATCGCCACGCCGGGCCGGTTGCTGGACCATTTCGAGCGCGGCAAGCTGTTACTCACCGGCGTACAGATCATGGTCGTCGACGAAGCCGACCGCATGCTTGACATGGGGTTCATCCCGGACCTCGAACGCATCTTCAAGCTGACGCCGCCGAAAAAACAAACCCTGTTCTTCTCAGCCACCATGCCGCCAGAGATCACCCGGCTCACCAGGCAGTTCCTCGACGATCCCGTGCGCATCGAAGCCGCCAGGCCGGCCACGACTGCAGACAACATCGCTCAGCACATCGTGCGAATTCCCTCTGCCGATCCAGCCATCAAGCGCCTGGCGCTACGCGCGCTTATCGGCCGCGAAGACGTCAAGAACGGCATCGTTTTCTGCAACCGCAAGTCGGAAGTCGATATCGTCGCCAAGTCCTTGAAGAAGCATGGCTTCGATGCTTCGCCCATACATGGAGATCTCGAGCAGGCTCAACGCATGCGGACCTTGGAGGCCTTTCGCCGGGGCGAGCTAAAGGTGCTGGTGGCCTCAGATGTAGCCGCGCGCGGCCTCGACATCCCGGATGTCAGCCACATCTTCAACTACGACGTGCCACATCACGCCGACGATTATGTCCATCGCATCGGACGCACGGGCCGGGCCGGCAAATCTGGCCAGACATTCATGATCGTGACGCCGGCCGACGGCCGCGCCCTCGACAAAGTAGTCAGGCTCACCGGAAAGGCGCCCGACGACGTAGGCCTGGATATCGACTGGTCGGAGGCCAAGACGCGATCCCGCGATGTTCGCAGGCGCCCCGCGCCGGGCCGCCGCGACCACTCCTACGGCCGGCCGGCGAGCGAGACCTCGGTGGCGCCGATGGAGCCGATCAAAGAAACGACGAGCCCGGCACGGGCCGAACCGGCTGCCGTTGCGGTTACGCCCGCCCCGAGTCCGCCCGAGAATGATCGGCGGCCTACACACACCAAATCGTCGTCCCGTAGATCCAGACCGGAGACGAGCGCTAAGCCGCAATCGGAGTCGCGTCCGGAATCGCGTCCCGAGCCTCGCCTGGAACGCGAGGATGAGCGCGAGGGGCCCGTCGTTGGCTTCGGCGACGACCTGCCGGCCTTTCTCGCCAGGCCGATCCCTGTCGCGGCTGACGACTAGCGACTGATCGCGCCGCCGAGAAAATCGCGGATCGCCTTGCCGTAGGGCGGGCGAAGCGCCTTCAGCTGCGGCAGGTCCTTGCGAAGCTGCGTGTAGACGGCCTTGCGGTGGCTGAATTCCTTGAACCCGTCGTGGCCGTGATAGGCGCCCATGCCAGACGGGCCGACCCCGCCAAACGGTAGATCCTCCTGGGCCACGTGGAAGATCACGTCGTTGACCGTGACTCCGCCGGAAGTGGTCTCGTTCAGCACCTTCTGTCGCTCCGCCGAGTCATCACCGAAGTAATAGAGTCCCAGCGGCCGGTCGTGGGTGTTCACATAGGCAAGCGCATCGGCCATCGACTTGTAGCTTTTCACGGGGAGGACCGGCCCGAAGATCTCCTCGCGCATAACCTTCAGGTCGTCGGGCGGATCGAGGATGATCGTGGGAGCAATCCGGCGATGTTCCTGCTGCGACAGGTCTTCGTCATCCGGCTTGATCTCGATGACCTCGCAGCCTTGGGTCCTGGCTTCCTCGACATAGCCCGAAATGCGATCGAAGTGCTTCTGGGAAATCACTGCGGTGTAGTCCGGGTTGTCCTTGATGGTCGGGAACATGCCCTGGACCGCCGCCTTGGCCTCGGCCACGAACTCGGGCACCCGGTCCGCCGGCGCGAGCACATAATCGGGCGCGAGGCAGATCTGACCTGCATTCATGGTCTTGCCATTCATGATCCTGGCGGCCGCTGTCTTCATATCCGCCGTGCGCGACAGGATCACGGGACTTTTGCCGCCAAGTTCGAGGGTCAGCGGCGTCAGGTTGTCGGCGGCAGCCCGCATGACGTGGGCGGCGATCGATGTGGCTCCTGTGAACAACAGATGGTCGAATGGAAGGGCGGCAAAGGCCTGACCCACGTCCGCTCCGCCGGTGACGACCGCGATTTCCTCGGGCGAGAAGACCGATGCGAACATCCGCGCCATGAGTTCGGATGTCGCCGGGGTGAATTCGCTGGGCTTGATCATCGTCCGGTTGCCCGCGGCGAGCACACCGGCCAGCGGTGTGAACGTCAGGTTCACCGGGAAATTCCACGGGCTGATGATTCCCACCACCCCCTTGGGCTGGAACCGGATTTCCGCCTTGGCGCCGAAGAGACCCAGAAGGGCTGGCGTTGTTTTCCGTTTCTCCGGCTTCATCCACGCTTTGAGGTTGGCCTTGGCGTGCTTGAGCGTCCCGATCGATGAGGCGACATCGGTGAAAGCGGACGCCTCTTTCGAGCGCGCGCCGAAATCGGCGTTCAACGCCTCTTCGATCTCCACTCGGTGATCGACGAGCAGGCCGATGCAACGGTCGATGCGCTCGATGCGCTGCTCGGCGCTCGGCGCGCCATCGCGAAGTTGAGCGGCCTTCTGACGTTCGAGCAGGGTGTGCATGTCTTCGGCCATGGCGTCCTCCTGAAGCAGCGATGCGCCAGGCAAGCGGCCATGGTCAAGCCGGCTGCGGTCTCACTCCGCCGTCGCCGGGATGATGGTGACGCTCTCGCCGCAGCCGCAGGCGTCAGTCTCATTTGGATTGTGGAACACGAACCTGGCCGCCAGGCGCGTGGTCTCATAGTCGATCTCGGACCCCAGCAGAAACAAGACCGCCTTGGGCTCGATCAAGATCCTCACGCCCTTGTCTTCGACGATCTCGTCGAGCGCTTCGGCCGCTTCGGCATATTCGAGGACATATTCTTGGCCGGCGCAGCCGCCGTTCTTCACGCCCACGCGCAGGCCGGCATAGGGCTTTTCGGCCCGCGCCATGATCTCACGCACTCTGGAGGCCGCCGCTTCGGTGAGAGTGACAACCTTGGGCCGTTCGCGACGATGTCGGTTGATCGTATCCATGAGATCAGAACATGTTCAATTCGAGCTTGGCTTCGTCCGACATCAGGGACGGATCCCACGGAGGATCAAAGACCAGGTTGACGATGCAAGCTTTCACCTCCGGAATGGAGGCGACCGCGTCCTGTACCCAGCCGGGCATATCGCCAGCCACAGGACAGCCTGGCGCTGTCAGCGTCATGTCTATGGCCACCGCCCGGTCGTCAGAGACGTCCACCCGATAGATGAGACCCAGCTCATAGATGTCGACCGGGATCTCGGGGTCGTAGACGGTCTTCAGCTTCTCGACGAGCTTGTCGGTCAGCGCGTCGAGCTCAGCCTGTGAGAGGGTCGAGGAGGTTTGAACAGCGTCGTCCATCAGGCGAACAAGGTCCGAGTCTTCTGCAAGGCCTCGACGAATGAGTCGGCCTCATCAAGGGTATTATATAGGGCGAACGAGGCCCGCACGCTGGAGCCGACGCCGAAACGGCGAAGAAGGGGCTCGGCGCAGTGGGTGCCTGCGCGCACTGCGATCCCATAGCGGTCTAGCACCTGGGCCACGTCATGGGCGTGCGCGCCCTCCATGTTGAATGCGAAGATGGCGCCCTTGCCGGGCGCCTGGCCGATTTCGGTGAGCCAATTGGCCCCGTTGATGCCTTCCTTGACCCGCTGGTAGAGCGCGGCCTCATGTTTCGCGATCGACGGGCGGTCGAGCGTTTCCAGCCACTCAATAGCAGCTCCAAGGCCGATGGCCTCGATGATCGGTGGCGTGCCCGCCTCGAACCGGTGCGGAGGGTCGGCGTAGGTGACGGTCTCCATGGTGACCGTGTCGATCATCTCGCCGCCGCCCTGGTAGGGGCGCATGGCGGCCAGCCGCTTGGCCTTGCCGTACAGGACCCCAATTCCGCTCGGCCCATAGAGCTTGTGCCCGGAGAAGACATAGAAATCCGCGTCGAGGTCAGCGACGTCCACGGCGCCATGGACGATCGCCTGACAGCCGTCGATCAGCGTCGCCGCGCCGACCGAATGGGCGGTGGCCACGATCTCGCGCACCGGATTAGTGGTACCGAGCACATTCGACATGTGACTCATGGCCACCATCCGCGTGCGCGGCCCAAAGAGGTCGTAGAGCGCCGGCAGATCCAGCCGACCGTCGTCGAGGATCGGCGCGAAGCGTAGTGTGACGCCTTGTCGTTCACGCAGGAAATGCCAGGGAACGATGTTGGCGTGGTGCTCCATCTCGGTCACCACGATCTCGTCGCCCTCGCCCCAGCCTGCGCCGAACGATGATGCGACGAGGTTGATCGCTTCGGTGGCGCCCTTCGTGAAGACGATTTCAGACGCCGAGGGGGCGTTGATCAGGCGTCGGGCAGCCTCCCTGGCCGCCTCGTAGGCGTCTGTGGTTTCGTTGGCGAGCGTATGGAGGCCGCGGTGAACATTGGCGTAGGACCGCTCCATGACCGCCCGCATCGCCTCGATCACCGCGCGCGGCTTCTGCGCCGAGGCCGCATTGTCGAGATAGACCAGTGGGCGGTCATTCACGGTCCGCGAGAGGATCGGGAACTCTGGGCGCACTGAATAAGGATCGAAGCTCATGAGAGCTTCTCCGTCTGGGCGACGACAAAACGGCGGACGGCGTCGCGCGCGCCCTCGTGGTCGATACGCTCGACGACCTCGTCCAGGAAAGCTTTGGTCAGCATGGCCCTGGCGGCATCCTCAGGGATCCCCCGCTGCCGGGCGTAGAACAGTGCCTCCTCGTCCAGGGCGCCGACGGAATTGCCGTGCGAACAAGCGACATCGTCGGCGTAGATTTCCAACTCCGGCTTGGCGTCGACCTCGGCCCGGTCGGAAAGCACCAGCGCGCGGTGCTGCATGCGGGCGTTTGTGCGATCGGCGCCGGGTCTGACCTCGATCCGCCCCTGGAACACGCCGCGGCCCTGATCGATCGCCACGCCTTTGGTTACCTGATCGGTATCACCGCCCGGGCCTTCGTGAACCACGACGGTCGTGAGGTCCCCGTGGCGACGCCCGCCGATGACATAGAGGCCGTCCAACCGGACCTTGGCGCCACCCCCCGGGTGCCGGACGCGGGTCTCGAGGCGTTGCCGCCGCGCCCCGGAGGTCACCACCGTCTGATCAAGGCGGGCGCCAGGCGCAATGTCGATCCGAGAAGACGATACGTTCACCGCCTCTTCGCCATCATCAGCGACAACGATCCGCTCAAGACGGCATCCTTCACCCAACCTGATGT
Organism: Caulobacteraceae bacterium; assembly: GCA_036491275.1. GTDB lineage: Bacteria > Pseudomonadota > Alphaproteobacteria > Caulobacterales > Caulobacteraceae > Acaudatibacter. Next base: position 38,529 of record DASXCH010000099.1, on the reverse strand, counting down.
CGATGTCGGTTTCGCAGACATAGTCCGGTCGGGCCCCGGTGTAGGCCTCCAAAAGCACCAGCGAACCTCCGGGCCCGACCGCTACGTCAAGACGATTGACGTGGGCGCCCGCACGTGCGGTCGAGCGGAAGGTTACAGCCCAGATTTCGTTTGAATTCGTCGCGACATCGATCCGACCTGAATCGCCATTTGTGAAGTCAATTCGGGTGGCAGACAGCCCATCAAACGGCGCCGGCGCTTCGGGGTGATCGTCATCAGCAGGCGATCGCTCCGGGATCGAGCGCACCAGCCCGCGGAGATCACTCCACCGCCAGTCCTCGTCGCGGCGGGACGGCAGTTCCGCAAGATCGCCGGTCTCGATTGCCCGCGCCAAGCTCATGCGGCGCTCGCATACTGGTCATAACCGGCCTTCTCGAGTTCGCGCGCCAGGTCCGGTCCACCGGAGCGAACGATCCTTCCGCCGGCCAGGACGTGCACCCGATCGGGCCGAATGTGATCGAGCAGGCGCTGGTAATGGGTGATCACCAGCATCGAGCGGTCAGGCGAGCGCATGGCGTTCACCCCCTCGGCGACGATGCGAAGAGCGTCAATGTCGAGCCCGGAATCGGTCTCATCGAGAATGGCGAGGCGCGGGGAAAGCATCATCATCTGAAGGATTTCCATCCGCTTCTTCTCACCGCCAGAGAAGTCGACGTTGAGCCCCCGGCGGAGCATTTCGAAGTCCATCTTCAAGTCGGTGGCGCGGGCGCGGATCGCTTTGAGGAACTCCGGCGCTGAGAGCTCGGCCTCGCTGCGCGCCTTGCGCTGGGCATTGAGGGCGGTGCGCAGGAAGGTGAGCGCCGGCACGCCCGGAATGGCGACGGGATATTGGAAGGACAGAAAGACGCCATTCGCGGCCCGCTCGTCCGGCGAGAGGCCGATCAGGTCTTTTTCGTCCAACTCCGCCGATCCGGCGGTCACCTCGTAGCCTGGTCGCCCGGCGAGCGCGAAGGCCAACGTCGATTTGCCCGCTCCGTTGGGGCCCATCACCGCGTGGACTTCTCCGGTGGGCACATCGAGCGTTAGGCCCTTCAGGATCTCCGCCTCGGCTACGCGGACATGCAGATTGTCGATCGAAAGCATGGGCTCAGGACTGTCCGTGGGGCTTGAGGAATTCGAGCCGGTTGCCGAAGGGATCGTAGATAAAGATGCGGTCGTGGGCCGGGAGCGGCTCGTCGTCCGCTGTCTCGAAACCGGCGGCACGAGCTCGGGCCGTCAATGCCACTACATCATCGACCTTGAAAGCGATGTGGGCCTTGCGGGCCGGATGGAATGGATCTTCCACCCCGCAGTGGACCTTGACCGCGCCACGCTCGAACCAGCAACCACCTCGCGTGGCCAGGTTCCGGGGTTTGGCCTGTTCGGCCAGACCCAGGAAGGCGTCGTAGAACCGGCGCGCTTCCCCTTCCCCGCCCTTCGGGATGGCTACCTGGACATGGTCGATCGCTTGCAGGGTCATCCGACGCTGCCTTCGAGGGAGATGGCCACCAGCTTCTGGGCCTCCACGGCAAACTCCATCGGCAACTCCTGCAGCACCTCCTTGACGAAGCCGTTTACCAGAAGCTGCACCGCCTCCTCCTCGGAAAGGCCGCGTTGCATGGCGTAGAACAGCTGATCTTCCGACAGGCGCGAGGTGGTAGCTTCGTGCTCGAGCTTCACCGTGGAGTTGCGCGCCTCGATGTAGGGCGTCGTGTGAGCGGCGCTATGCTTGCCGATCAGCAGGGAGTCGCACTGGGTGAAGTTGCGCGCGCCGGTCGCCCTTGGGTGGGCCGAGACAAGCCCGCGATAGGTATTGGACGATTGTCCGGCCGAGATCCCCTTCGAGATGATCCGCGAACGCGTGTTGCGGCCCAGATGGATCATCTTGGTGCCGGTGTCCGCCTGCTGGCGGTTGTTGGTAATGGCGATGGAATAAAACTCGCCGCTGGAATCGTCGCCCCGCAGCACGCACGATGGATATTTCCAGGTGATCGCCGAGCCCGTTTCCACTTGGGTCCAGCTGACCTTGGATCGCGGCCCACGGCAGTCGGCGCGCTTGGTGACGAAGTTGTAGATGCCGCCCTTCCCCTCCTTGTCGCCGGGATACCAGTTCTGGACGGTCGAGTATTTGATCTCGGCGTCATCCAGGGCGACCAGCTCGACGACCGCGGCGTGCAGCTGGTGCTCATCGCGCATCGGCGCGGTGCAGCCTTCGAGGTAAGAGACGTAGGCGGCCTTGTCGGCGACAATCAGGGTTCGCTCGAACTGGCCGGACTCCGCCGCGTTCATCCGGAAATAAGTCGAAAGCTCCATCGGGCAGCGGACGCCCGGCGGCACATAGACGAAGCTGCCGTCCGAAAAGACCGCGCTGTTGAGGCAGGCGAAATAGTTGTCCGAGGATGGCACCACCGAGCCTAGGTAGGCGCGTACAAGACCGCCGTGATCGCGGATCGCTTCGCTCATCGAGCAGAAGATGACGCCCGCTTCGGCGAGCTCCTTCTTGAAGGTGGTGATGACCGAAACGCTGTCGAACACCGCATCGACGGCATAGCGCGGCGCGCCCTTGACGCCGGCCAGGACTTCCTGCTCTTTCAAGGGGATGCCGAGCTTATCGTAGACCGCAAGGAGTTCCGGATCGACCTCATCCAGGCTCTCCGGTCCCGCCCGCTCCTTGGGCGCGGCATAGTAATAGGCGTCTTGATAGTCGATCGTCGGAAAACGGACCCTCGCCCAGGTCGGCTCGTCCATCGCCCGCCAGCGCTCAAAGGCTGCCAGGCGCCATTCGAGCATCCATTCCGGTTCGCCCTTTTTTGCCGAAATGAAGCGGACGGTCGCCTCGGTCAGGCCCTTTTCGGCGAACTCCTGCTCAATGTCGCTGACGAAGCCGTGCTTGTAGCGCTCGAGCTCGGCGACGTCGGCAAGGGTCTTCTGGACAGCGGCCATCAGGCGAACTCCTTCCGCCGGGCGGCATGTCGCGCGTGCGCTTCTATCCAGGCCTCGCCACAGCGGCGCCAGTCGGCTTCGCTGGTAGCCCAGCCGCCGCTGATCCGGATCGAGGATGTCGCCAGTTCCGGCCGACCCATGGCCTCGACGACGCGACTGGCCTTCACCTTGCCCGAAGAGCAGGCCGCGCCGGCGCTGATCATCACCCCTGAAAGATCGAGCGCCATGACCTGCGCCTCTGACGAGAAGCCTGGCGTGGCGGCGCAGAGCGTCTGAGGCAGGCGCGGCGCCCCCTTCCCCATCACCGTGGCGCCAGCGTCCTCCAGGCGCGCGGCCAGGGCGTCGCGCCACAACGACCCGTCGCCCGTCGAGAGCAAATCGCGTGCCGCCGCCTTGGCTGCGGCGCCAAAACCGGCGATGCCAGAGAGGTTCTCGGTGCCGGCGCGATGTCCGCGCTCCTGGCCGCCGCCGTGCAATCGCCGGGTGATCGTCGCTCTTTCGCCGGAGATGAGGGCGCCAACACCCTGCGGGGCGCCGATCTTGTGGCCGGACAAAGCCAGTGTGTCCGCGCCCAACGCCATGACGTCCAGCGGGATCTTGCCGGCCGCCTGGATCGCATCGACGTGAAGCCAGCCGCCCGCATTGCGAACAAGATTTGCGGCTTCTGAGACAGGCTGTACGACACCGGTCTCGTTGTTCGCGGCCATCAGGCAGACGAGCGCGCGCCCACCGCCGCCAAGCGCCTCTTCCAGCCAGTCGAGATCGGCGAGCCCACGTGCGTCGACCGGCCATATCTCTGAGTCTGTCCTCAACGCACGGGCGGTGGCCCAGACCGTTTCATGCTCCGTCGCCCCAACAATGATCCGATTGCAGCTGGCCGCCACAGCACTCTCCAGGGCCAGCGCATTGGCCTCGGCGCCGCCGCTGGCGAAAGTCACTGCGGCCGGCGGCGCGCCCGCGAGCGCGGCGACATCCGCCCGCCCGCGCTCGACAACGGCGCGGGCTGCGCGGCCCGCCGCATGCGTCGATGAGGGATTGGCGCCGATCTCGAGCGCCGCCAGCGCCGCCGCCCGGGCTTCCGACCGGATGGGGGCTGTCGCGTTGTAGTCCAGATAGATGCTCACGCCGCCCGCTCCTCAGCCGGCGGGTCGCGGACGATCCTCCCGGCGACGACATCCGCCAGGGAAACGCCGGCCAGATAGGTTTCGAGCTGGCGCCCGGTTTCCGCCCACAGATCGTGGGTGAGGCAACGGGCGCCGCCCTTCATGCATCCGGGCCCGACGCCCATGCAACGCGTCGCCCTGAGGGGCTCGTCGACCGCCGCCACCACCTCGGCCACGCTCAGCGCCTCGGCGTTCCTGGCCAGACGATAGCCGCCGCCCGGCCCACGCACAGATCGTACAAGCCCGCGACGCCTCAGGCGCGCGAACAATTGCTCCAGGTAGGGCTTTGAAATCTGTTGGCTTTCGGCAATCGCGACCAAAGGGGTCGCCTTGTCGGCCGGGCGGCTGGCCAACTCGGTCATGGCCATGACCGCGTATCTGCCCTTGGTGCTCAGCTGCATATTGCGTCCGCTGCGGTTTTTCTCGCTTTTCGGCGTTGCTTCTTGCTAAAAGCCGCCGCCGCGAGAGATCGGCCGATCGCCGATGATGCGCATCTAGTAAGACCAAGCGCGGTAGTCAACTATTCGGCCGCGATTGCTGACGAGAAAGAGGATTCCCATTTGCCTGAATTGGTTCTGCCAGGCAGCGCCGGCCGGCTAGAGGCCCGGTACTCCCCCAGGAAGGATGAGACAGCGCCGATCGCCCTGATCCTTGCGCCCCATCCCAAGGCCAATGGTCACATGAATCACCCAGTTGCGGTGCAGATGTTTCACCTGTTCATGAAGCGCGGCTTCAATGTCCTGCGGTTCAACTACCGCGGCGTCGGCCGGAGCCAAGGAGAATTCGACCAGGGCGTCGGCGAGCTGGCCGACGCGGCCACGGCCCTCGACTGGCTGCAGGCGACCCATCCAGCCGCTTCGCAATGCTGGGTGGCCGGCTTCGATTTCGGCGCCTGGATCGGCATGCAGCTGCTGATGCGCCGACCAGAGACGGACGGGTTCATTTCAGTCTCGCCACCAACCAACATGTATGACTTCGGCTTCCTGGCCCCCTGCCCGGCTTCCGGTCTCATGCTGCACGGTTCGGCCGACACGGTGGTGCCCTACGCCGAGGTGGAGAAGGTGGTCGCCAAGCTGCGCACGCAGAAGGGCATCGTCATCGACTATGAACTGGTGGAGGACGGCGGCCATTTCTGGACGGAGAACCTCATTGAGGTCGAACAGCGCGTCGGGGCCTACCTCGACATGCGCCTGGAAGCCGAGCCGGCTTGACGCCCGCGCCCGCCGCCCGCTAGCAAGGCACGCATGAACCGCGCCCGTATTGCTCGCGCCACCTATCGCCGCCGCCCCTAGCAGCGGCCGGTCAAGCTTGCACCCGCCGCCTCAATGTCGGCGGCGCGTTCTTCGAGGAGACGGTCTCCGACCTTAGATCAAGTCAAGGAGCCGCCTCGTGAACCCCGACTTCAAGCCCAGATCCGACCTCGTCCGCATCCTCCAGGAACGCGGTCACCTCTACCAGGCGACCGATCTCGACGGCCTCGACGCGGCCGCGCTCAGGGATCCGATCAGCGCCTACATCGGCTTCGACGCCACCGCCTCCAGCCTGCACGTCGGCAACCTCGTGCAGATCATGACGCTGCGCCGTCTTCAGAAGACCGGCCACCGGCCGATTGTGCTGATGGGCGGGGCCACAACCAAGGTCGGCGATCCCTCCGACAAGACCTCGCAGCGCCCGCTGCTGAGCGATGAGGTCATCGCCGGCAACATTGCCGGCATCCGCCGCGCCTTCGGACCCTTTCTGAAGTTCGGCGAAGGTCCAACCGACGCGATCATGCTCGACAACGCCGAGTGGCTCACCAAGCTCGGATACATCGAATTCCTGCGCGACTACGGGGTCCATTTCACGATCAACCGGATGTTGAGCCTGGAGTTCGTTCGCAACCGGCTGGAAAGCGAACAGTCGCTAACCTTCCTCGAATTCAACTACATGCTCATGCAGGCGGCGGATTTCCTGGAGCTCTACCGCCGACATGGCTGCACCCTGCAGTTCGGCGGATCCGAGCAGTGGGGAAACATTGTCAACGGCATAGACCTCGTCCGCCGGGTCGTCGGCGCAGAGGCCTATGGTGTCACCGCTCCGCTCGTGACGACGACCTCAGGCGTCAAGATGGGCAAGACCGTCGCCGGCGCGGTGTGGCTCAATCCCGAGTTGCTGGGCGCCTATGACTACTGGCAGTTCTGGCGCAACACCGAGGACGCCGATGTCGGCCGTTTCCTGCGCATGTTCACCGAGTTGCCGCTTGCCGAGATCGCCAGGCTCGAGGCGCTGAAAGGCGCCGAGATCAACGACGCCAAAAAGGTTCTGGCCGATGAGGCGACGGCGCTGCTCCACGGTACGGAGGAAGCGAAAGCTGCCGCAAGCGCCTCACGCGCCACCTTCGAGGAGGGGCGCCTCTCCGAGGATCTGCCGACCATTGAAGTGCGCCGCGCGGAGCTCGAGGCCATGTCCAACACTGGCCTGATGGTCATGGCGGGATTCGCCAGCTCGAACGGCGATGCGCGCCGGCAGATCGCTGGCGGCGGCTTTCGTATCAATGGGGTCAAGGTTTCTGACGCCAACGCCAAGGTGGCCGTTCCTTCGGGCGAGGCGGAGCTTCGCAAAGGCAATGCGCGAAAGCGCCTGGTAGTGGTTCCCTAAAAGGAGAAGAGGCGATGAGCGGCGAACTCGCGGCAGGCGATAAAGCCCCGGTATTCGATCTTCCTGGCGCAGATGGCCCGGTGAGCCTCGCGGCGCTCAAAGGCAAGACGGTTGTTCTCTATTTCTATCCCAAGGATGACACCAGCGGCTGCACGGCCGAGGCTCAGGGCTTCACGGCCGCCGCCGCGGACTTCGCCAAGGCGGGCGCGGTGGTTGTCGGTGTCAGCAAGGACTCCGTCACCAGCCACCAGAAATTCAAGGCCAAGTACGGCCTCACGCCGCTGCTCGGCTCTGCCAAGGATGACGATGTCGTCGAACGCTATGGCGCCTGGATCGAGAAGAGCATGTACGGGCGCAAGTACATGGGCATCGACCGCTCGACCTTTCTGATCGACAGCCAGGGCGTCCTTCGCTGCATCTGGCGTAAGGTCAAGGTAGGCGGCCACGTGGCCGAGGTGTTGGCGGCCGCTCGCCAGCTGGGGTGATTCGCGCGCACTGGCGCGGCCGCGTCGTCGGCGTTAAGGATTAATCGCCGTCAGTCTCTTGTCGGGGGCGGCGATCCAACGAGTGCAGCGAGGCCACCGCATGTTCAGTAAGCCGCAACAATCCACTTCCACCACGCCAACGCCGGCGAATGCGGCGCCGAACGATGCGCCCGGTTCGTCCGCACCTCCGCGCAAGACGATTTCGCTGATTTCCAGCGACTTGAAGCTCGAAGGCAGCATCACCGGCGGTTCGGAAGTGCAGATCGACGGCTCGATCACCGGTGACGTGCGGGTCGAAAAAGTGACTGTCGGTGAGGGTGGTCATGTCGAGGGCGGCGTTTTCGCGGAAGCGGTCGAAGTGCGCGGCCGGGTCTCCGGCGCCATCACCGCCAAGCAGGTCCGACTCCATGGCGCCGCCCATGTGGAAGGCGACATCACCCACGAGCAGCTGTCGATCGAGACCGGCGCCTTCTTCCAGGGTCGCTCGCTTCGTCTGCAGCGCGCGGCCGCGCCCCAGCCTCAGATCACGCCGCCCAGGCCCACTCCGCCGCGGCCTGAGGACCTGGTCGAGCAAAGGGCCGCCGGAACGGCCTGAAGCGGACGCCTGCCGGGCGCCGATGAGCGCCGGCGCTACAAAAGGGTCTTTGTCTCGATCCGGGAGCCGCTCACGAGAGTCCGGTGCACCGGACAGCGCTCGGCGATCTCCAATAGCCGCGCCTTCTGATCCTCATCGAGCGGACCGATCAGTGTGACTCTTCGATGGAACAGATCGCGCGGCGTCGCCTCAGGCTGGAGTTGGTGCCGCACCTCGACCTCGACGCCCTCTAGCGGCCAGGCCTTGCGATCGGCGTAGAGTCGCAGGGTCAAGGCGGTGCATTCGGCGAGACCAGCGGATAGGAGGTCATGGGGCGATGGGCCGAGGCCCGTGCCGCCGGCCGAGACTGGTTCATCGCCCAGGAAACTCTGGCCGCCGACTTCGATGTGAGCCTTGAGACTGTGCGGACCGTCGTCACGCACCCGGGCGATGACGCCTTCGTCAGTTGCCATGGCCGTATGTCCTCGGTTGGGGAAAGCTGATCTCGCCGGCCTCTGTGGGATCGAAGCCAAACCGAGCGAAGCCTGCCTCGATCTCCGCGCCGAGCGGCGCCTTGATCTCGATCAAGCCACCCGCAGGGTGTGGGATCGCCAAGCTCCGGGCATGGAGCTGCAGCTTGAGGGGGCCTGAAGCAGCCCTCGAAGCCGGCGTGTTGTATTTCGGATCGCCGAGGATCGGGCAATCGATGGCGAGCATGTGGGCGCGCAACTGATGCGTGCGCCCGGTCACGGGACGCAGGGCCAGCCATGCCGCGGCCGGTCCCGCTCGGGAAACCGTGGCGTACAGGCTCACCGCCGGCTCACCTCGCCGATCGCTAGTCTCCATTGGCGTCATCAACTCTCGGTCGCCCCGCCCTTCCTTGGCCAGGGGCGCGTCGATAACCCCGCGCCCGGGATTTGGATTGCCCAGAACGATCGCCCAATAGGTCTTCTCGGCTCGCCGCCTCGCGAAGGCGCCGGAAAGCATCGCCGCCGCCTTCGGGGTCTTGCCGAGCGCCAGAACGCCGGACGTGTCGCGGTCCAGCCTGTGCGCAAGCCGCGGCCGATCAAGGCCATCACCCCAGGCTGACAAAAGGCGATCGATGTGGCGGTTGGTTTTCGTCCCTCCCTGGACGGCAAGACCGGCCGGCTTGTTGAGGATCAGGACCTCTTCGTCTTCGTAGAGGACCAGGGATTTGGCGAAACGGATATCTTCGCTCGAAAGAGTCTCCGAGCGTCCCGGCGGCGAGTCGGGAAGCGGCGGGACGCGCACGATTTGACCAGTCTTGAGCCGCGTATCCGCCTTGACGCGACCGCCGTCGACCCGCAACTGACCGCTGCGGGCAAGCTTGTGGATCTGGGTCTGGCCAAGGTGCGGCCAGCGTCGGCGGAGCCAGCGATCCAGCCTGACGCCGTCCTCGCCAGCGTCCACCGCCACGGCCCGCACCTCGCCCATGATCACGATATAGGCGACGCCGTCGGCGCTCGTCACGCGCCGATGAGCGCGGCGAGGCTGGCGAAATCGATGGGCGTCGGAGCCTCGATCGTGCGCTCGCCACCGGCTGGATGAGGAAAGGTAAGAGACAGGGCGTGCAGCATCAGCCTGGGCGCCGGCTCGCCGTACAGCATGAGCTGGCCGCCGTAGCGCGCGTCGCCCACAATCGGCCGCCCGATCGAAGCCAGGTGAACGCGCAGCTGGTGCATGCGTCCGGTTCGTGGCGACAGCTCCACAATAGCCGCAACGTCGTCGGACGCCAGGGTGCGATATCGGGTGAACGCCGGCTTGGCGCCGACCGCCTCCGGTTGAACGACCCGGACGTGAGCCTCGCGGCCGATGTCTTGACGCGCCAGAGCCGACTGGATCACGCCCGACGCCGGCGTCGGCGCGCCAGGCCCGATGATGGCGAGGTAGGTCTTGCGAACCCTTCGGGTCATCATCGCCCGTCCCAGAAAGGCAGCGGTCGGCTGGCTGCGCGCGGCCAGGATCACGCCGGAGGTGTCCCGGTCCAGACGATGGACAAGCCTTGGCCTCACGCCGCTGGCCTTGGCGAAAACCGCCAGCAGGTCGTCGAGGGTCGGCGTGGCGATTCGGCCCCCCTGGCTGGAGAGGCGGGCCGGCTTGTTGAAGGCCAGCACCTCCGGGTCTTCGAAGATCAGCAGTCCCCGCACAAAGGCGGCGTCGTGAGGCGTGAGACGTTTGGGCTCAGCCACGCTTGGCTGACCGCACCGCCGCCCAGCGTTCGAGACGCTCCTTGATCCTGGCTTCGGCGCCCTCGCCCTTGGGCGTATAGAACCGCCGCCGCTCGATCCCTTCGGGAAAATAGTCCTGGCCCGAGAAGCCTTCGTCGGTCGCCGGATCGTAACTGTAGCCCTCGCCGTAGCCGAGTTTCTCCATGAGCCGCGTTGGCGCGTTGAGGATATGCTTAGGCGGCATGAGCGAGCCCGTCTCGCGCGCCATGGCGCCGGCCGCTCCGAACGCTTTGTAGACGGCTACCGATTTCGGCGCGGCCGCCAGATGAACCGTGGCCTGGGCCAGGGCGAGTTCCCCCTCTGGAGATCCCAGGAAGTCGTAGGCGTCCTTTGCCGCGACTGTCAGCAGCAGGGACATGGGATCGGCCTCGCCGATGTCCTCGGAAGCCATGCGCACCAGCCGGCGGGCAATGAAGAGTGGGTCCTCTCCGCCGGCCAGCATCCTGGCAAGCCAATAGAGCGCTGCGTCCGGGTCAGAGCCGCGCACCGACTTATGCAAGGCGGAGATGAGGTTGTAGTGTTCCTCGCGGTCCTTGTCGTAGGCCGGGCTGCGCTTCTGCAGGATTCGACCCATGTCGGCCGGCGCCAGGGCTTGGTCAGGGGCGATGTTGAACAGGGTCTCGGCCAGCGAGAGCACATAGCGCCCGTCGCCATCGGCCATGTCGATAAGCGCCGCGCGCGCGGCCGCCTCGAGCGGCAGGGCGCGGCCCTCGAACGCCTCGGCCCGGTCCAGGAGCTTTTCCAGCGACTCTGGATCTAGCCGGCGCAGCACAAATACCTGGCAGCGTGACAACAGGGCGCCGTTCAGCTCGAACGAAGGATTTTCAGTCGTGGCTCCGACAAGGGTCACGACACCCTGTTCGACGAATGGCAGGAAGCCGTCCTGTTGGGCCCGGTTAAAGCGGTGGATCTCGTCGACGAACAGCAGGGTCGCTCGCCCCGAGGCCCGTCGCAGGCGGGCCGCCTCAAACGCCTTCTTGAGATCGGCAACGCCTGAGAACACAGCTGAAATCTGATGGAACTCGTAGCTCGCCTCCTTGGCAAGCAGGCGGGCGATGGTGGTCTTGCCGGATCCGGGCGGTCCCCAGAGGATCATCGAGGCCAGCCTATGAGCCATCGCCATGCGCCGGATCGGGCCGTCCGGCCCCAGGAGATGATCCTGGCCGATGACGTCGTCGAGGCTAGCCGGTCTGAGGCGATCGGCCAGCGGCGACGGCGCCTCCGGCGCGAGACCCGCCGCCTCGAAAAGATCGCTCATGGACCGAATCTAGCAGGTAGCCGCGCTCAAGCCACCTTGGTCCGGCTTATCCGCCGCTGAACTGAGCCGTGATCATGCGCCCGCCGCGCTCGACGCCGATGGTCCAGGATGTGGCATTCGCCTGCGTGGCGGAGGCGACGTCCGCGGTCGTCGTAATGGCCTTTCCATTGATCTGGCGGATGAAATCGCCGGGACGAAGCCCCAGGGTCTGGGCGTAGCCGCCGTCGACCTTGGCGATCATGACGCCTTTGCCGGCGAACGGATCGACTCCGTAATCCAGCGCCGACGCGGGCGAAAGGTTGACCACGGTGGCCCCGGAAAACGGATTGCGGCCGGAAACGGCGAGCGGTTGCGGCGCCGGCGTGGCGGGCGGCGCTTCGGCCCGCGCCTCGATCGTTCGCGACGCCCCGCCGCTTCGGCGAACGACCAGAGACGCTTCCGCGCCAGACTGTTTGGTCCCGATCCGATAGTTCAGCGCGGCCTCATCATCAACCTCCCGGCCATCGACGCTGACGATCACGTCGCCCTGGGCGATCCCTGCCCGGGCGGCCGGCCCACCGGGCCAAACATCCGTCACCACCACTCCCTGCGGCGCCGCGAGGCCCAGGCTCCTCGCCATCTCACCGGTCAAAGCCTGGGCCTTGAGTCCGAGCCATGGCCGGACCACGGCGTGACCACCACCCACGGCTGCATCGGCCACCTGCCTGGCCATGACTGCGGGAATGGCGAAGCCGACGCCGGCCGAGGCGCCGGAAGCTGAGATGATCGCCGTGTTTACGCCGATCAGGTCTCCGGCCATGTCGACCAGGGGGCCGCCGGAATTGCCGGGATTGATCGCCGCATCCGTCTGGATGAACGAGGAGTAGTTGCTGATCCCCGTGTCAGACCTGGCGAGCGCCGAAATGATGCCGTTGGTAACGGTCTGACCGACGCCGAACGGGTCGCCGATCGCCAGCACCAAGTCGCCGACCTGCGGCTGATCGGCGGCGTCGATTGGAATCGTCGGAAGGCGCTCGCCCTTGGTCTCGATCTTCAGCACCGCCAGGTCGGCGCGTGAATCGTCGAGCAGGACAGTCGCCGGCCATTCCCGCCGATCCGCGGTGACAACCATGATCTCCTGCGCGCCGGCGATGACATGGTGATTGGTAAGGATGACGCCGTCGGCCCGTATGATGGATCCCGATCCCAGGGACTGCTCGGTGCGCTGGCCCGTCTGGCCAAACATCCCCCAGAACGGATCGACGGCCTGACGGACGACGCGCCTCGAGTAGACGTTGACCACAGCCGGGGCGACCCGCTTCACAATCGGCGCAAACGAAAGCTGCATGGTCGCGGCGTCGGCGGGAACGCGCCTTGGCGTCGGCAGGGGCTCCTGAGCTACAGCCGCCGACGAGCAGCCGAAAAGGACGAGAGCGAACGCGGCTGCTTTTCCGTTCATGATTGATCCCGAATAGTTGCGGACGGATATATCCGGACCGGTTGGACCAAAAGAAAGGCGGCCCGCAGCTTGTTTGCGCCATCAAGCTCGGCCTTGCCGCCGGCAATCAGGCTTTCGCGACGGGCGTTTCGGCCGGCTTGGCGACTTTGACTGAGATCAGGAAGCCGAAGACGAGAAGTGCGACCGAGATAAGGATTGACCCCCCCGAGAGGTGCCATTTGGAATCATTGCGCACCAGCCAGGCGAAGGTCAGGCCGAAAACGCTGGGTCCGATCATTGATGCTATGCCCTGCAGCGACTGGATGGACCCCTGGAGCATGCCTTGGTGTTGCGGGTCGATGCGGCGGCTCATCAGACCGAGAAGCCCCGGCTGCATCAGGCCAATCAAGGCGAAGACCGGGATGCCCGCCGCGTATAGCCAGCCGTTGTAGGCGAAAGCGTAGATCAGGAAGCCGAGAGCCCCGAGGGACGATCCCAGGAGCACGGCGCCACGCTCGCCAAAGCGTCGGACCACGGGGCCGACCAGGAACATCTGGACGGCGATCATCGAGGCGCCGGATGCCAGAAAGGTGAAACCGAGGATCCCCGGCCCCCAGCCATAGCGATAACCGGCATAGAGCACGAAGATGGCGGGCAGGACTGTCTGGGCCAGCTGGTTGAGGAAGCTGACGGTGGCCAGGCCCAGAAGGTCCCCGTGGGATTTGAGAAAGATCAGCGAGCCGACAGGATTGGCGCGGCGCCAGTTGACGGCGCCTGTCCGCCGCTCCGGCGGCAAGGACTCGGGAAGCACGAACAGTCCGTAGAGCGCATTGATAAGACACAGCGCCGCCGCGGCGATGAACGGCAGGCGAAGGCTCACTTCCCCGAGGACTCCGCCGATGCTCGGCCCGATCATGAAGCCGAAGCCGAACGCCGAGCCGAGAATGCCGAAATTGCGCGCCCGCTTCTCCGGCGGAGTGATGTCGGCGACATAGGCGTTGGCGGTGGAGAAGCTGGATGCAGTGATCCCGTTGAGGATCCGGCCGATGAAGAGCCAGCCGAGGCTAGGCGCAAAGGCCATGAACAGGAAATCTCCGAATAGGCCGAAGATCGAAAGAATGAGGATCGGGCGTCGTCCGAAGCGATCCGACATCATCCCAAGAACCGGGCCGCAGATGAACTGCATCGCGCCCCAGGTGGTCGAGAACAGCACATTCCATTCCGACGCCGAAGCGGTGTCGCCGCCGGTCATCTGTTTGATCAGGTTCGGCAGGATCGGGATCATGATGCCGAACGAGATCGAATTGAGCAGGGCCGAGGCGAAGATGAAACCGAAAGCGGCGCCGCGCGGCCGCCGCGCGGCGATCGCCACGTCGGTCATTGGCGTTTCCCGTTCCCGGTTTCGGCGCACGTCTTGAGGTTCCCCAGCAAGGCCTGCCACCACTCTCCGTGGCGCTGCAAGAAGATCTGATTTGGAAAACCGTGCTTGGCCACGTGCGCGGCGGGAATGACCTCCCAACCACGATGCTCGACCGTCACCCGGGTCGCCGCGCCCACCGGATCGAAGCATACCTCGACTTCGGTCGCCTGATCAGGGGCGAAGGTGGCCTGACGCCAACCGAAAACCAGGCGGCGCGGCGGCGACCATACGAAGATCCTGCCGATCTCGAACACCTTGCCGGACGGCAGGGTCTCGATCAGCCGGCCCCCCTCCCCTGGCTCGAAGCTGAGTGTTCCCGGGTCTCTCGGCGTGAACCGGAACAGGGCGTTTGGCGACCACCAGGCGGAAATCTCGTGCGTGAAGGCCTCGAAGGCGCGCTCGGGCGAGACCCCGACCCGCAGTGCGACGAGCACCTTGGAGGTCAACCCTCGGTCTCCAGGTAGGACCTGAAGGCTGCAAGCTGCTGGCTCCAGCCGCGCTCGGTCTCTTCAAGCCAGCGTTTCAGTTCGACCATCGGGGCTGTACTCAGAGAATATATCCGCACCCTGGTATCGAAGCTTGGGTGCGAATCTTCCACGAGCCCGCTTTCGCGCAACTCTCGAAGCTGCCGGCTCATCAAGGACGGGGTGACACCCAGTTCCCGCGCCAGTTCGCCGGCTGCCCTGGGACCGCGCCGAAGAATATCAACCACAGCGCGGCGCCTCGGATCGGCCAGGGCCGCCAGGGTGCGATCCAGCGACGTCAAAGGTGGTCGCGCACCGGTCGTCCACCGGCCTTGGCCATTTCGTCGTAGGTCATGGCCTTGATGGTCTGGCTGAAGCTCCAGACGTGGCCTTCCGGATCCATGACCATATAGCTGCGATCGCCGTAGAACTGGTTCGCTGGCTCGCGCAGGACTTCTGCTCCCGCGGCCACCGCGCGTTCGAAATGGGCGTCCACGCCGTCAGTCAGATTGAAGTGCAGCGACTGGGTATTGATCCCGTCGAGGTTCGCCGGGCTGCGGTGTCGTTCGTCCCATTCCCGGCCGACATAGATCAGACCGTCACCGAAACGCATCTCCGAATGGCCGATCGAACCGTCCTCGTTTTCCACCACCATCGTGATCTCGAATCCGAAGGCTTTCTCAAGCCATTTCAGGGCGTCGCGCGGATCATGATAGATGACACTGCTGCTCATTCCGGGCCGTGCAATCTGAGTCATTCCTGACCTCCTGATTTAGATAATTGCCGTATATGGCAAATATCATGCCAGTCGGCAACTAGTTTCGCGCCATTGACCCGGCAATCGCGGCCGACGAAAGAGACTTTGTGAGCACCTATCTGTGGATCGCGCTGGGGGGCGCCTTGGGCAGCGTCGCCCGCTACGGCGGCTCCAGTCTGATCGCGAACCTTTTTGGCCAGACCTTTCCGCTCGGCACCCTGGTAATAAATATCACCGGTTCATTCGTGATTGGACTGTTCGCGACCCTGACCGGGCCAGACGGCCGCGTGATTGTCTCAGGCGACATGCGCCAGTTCGTCACGATCGGTCTGTGCGGCGGCTACACCACCTTTTCCTCCTTCAGCTATCAGACCCTCACCCTGGCCCAGGACGGCGAGTACCTGCGGGCCGGGCTGAATGTGGTCGCTTCGGTCGTGCTGTGCCTGCTTGCGGTCTGGCTTGGGTTTGTAGCCGCGCAAGCCCTCAACGCCGTCAGGGGACACTGACCATGCAAGCGCCGCAAGCTGCGGTTCTGCTTCGGATCTTCACCGAGGAGGGCAAGGTGAATAATCGCCGCCCCCTTTATGAGGACATCGTCCTGAGAGCTCGCGCGTTCGGCCTGGCCGGCGCGACCGTGTTGCGCGGCCCCATGGGCTATGGTCTGCACGCCAAGCTGCACACCGCCAAGATCCTCGATCTCTCGGCCAAGCTGCCGCTCGTGATCGAAATCGTCGACGCAGAAGACAAGGTTCGCGGCTTTCTATTGGAACTGGACAGTATGAAAGAGCTTGGGCTGGTTACGCTCGAGAAGGTCGAGGTGATCCACTATGGCAGCCGGCAAGGCGACACCTCCGAGGCGTAAAGCTTGGCGCGGACCGCGTGGCGTGATCGAGGCGCTGTTGGCCGGCGCCGACATCGAAATCGGCGGGTCGCGGGCGCAAGACATACAGGTTCATGACGAGCGGCTTTTTCGGCGGGTGTTGGCCGATGGCACGCTGGGACTGGGCGAAGCCTATATGGACGGCTGGTGGGATTGCGAGCGCCTTGACGATTTCTTCGCGCGCGCCCTCTCGGCGGGGATCGACGGCAAGCTGCCGTTTACCACCGACGTCCTGTGGCTGGGGCTTTCAGCCCGACTCTTCAATCGCCAGAGTCAGAGGCGGTCGTGGCGTGTGGCCGACACCCACTACAATCTCGGAATCGATATCTTCGAGGCCACCTTTGATGCCCGCCTCACGGGAAGCTGCGGCTACTGGAAAACGGCGACTGACCTGGACGGCGCCCAGGAGGCCAAGCTGGAACTGGTCTGTCGCAAGATCGGCCTCCAGTCCGGTCAGAGCGTCCTCGACATCGGCTGTGGCTGGGGGGCTTTCATGGGCTACGCGGCCGAACGCCATGGCGCGCAGTGCGCCGGCGTCACCGTGTCGCGCGAGCAGGTCGGCTATGGCCGCAGACGCTACGCCGGCCTTCCCATCGAGTTCAGGCTGCAGGATTATCGCGACTACGTCGGCCGCACCGACCATGTCGTCTCCATGGGCATGTTCGAGCACGTCGGCGCGCGCAATTATCGGCGCTATTTTGAACTGGCTCGCCGCTCTATGGCGGAGGGCGGCCTCTTCCTGTTGCATTCAATCATCGGCAATGCGCGCCAAGACCGGATCGAGCCCTGGCTCGACAAATACATCTTCCCGGCCGGCGTCCTGCCCACCGTGGGCCAGATCGGCGAGGCCTGCGAGGGTCTGTTCGTTATCGAGGACTTTGAGAACTTTGGCGCCTTCTATGACCGCACGCTCATGGCCTGGTGGACGAAGTTCCAGGCCCACCGCGTCACCATCGCCGCCCGGCATGGTGAGCGGCTGTGCCGCATGTGGGACTACTACCTGTGCTCCTGCGCAGGTGGCTTCCGTAGTCGTGCGATCAGTGTCGGCCAATGGGTGCTTTCGCCGCGCGGCGTTGCAGGCGGCTATGTCCGACCGTCGATCTGAGGTCAGCCGACCTCAATCGGAGTTGGCGGTCACCCATTGGTGCGAGCGGCCGTGCACGCCGGCGCTCGACATGAAGGTGAAGCCGGTCGCGACGGCCGGCGGCTCCTATTCCGCCTGTTGCGCGACCGGACCGGAATCCTGCCCCTTGGCGGAGACGTCCCGGTCGACGAACTCGATTACCGCCATGGGAGCGTTATCGCCGAATCGGAAGCCGGCCTTGAGCACCCGGACATAGCCTCCGGCGCGGGAAGCGTAGCGGGGACCCAACGTCGAAAACAGCTTGCCCACCTGAGCGACATCGCGCACCTGGGAGATCGCCTGGCGGCGCGCATGCAGGTCGCCACGCTTGGCGAGCGTCACCAGCTTCTCGACAACTGGCCGCAGCTCCTTTGCTTTCGGCAAAGTGGTGACGATCTGTTCATGCTTGATGAGACTAGCGGCCATGTTGGCGAACATCGCTGTGCGATGGCTCGACGTGCGGCCAAGTTTGCGGCGGGCGTAACCATGACGCATGTCGAATTCTCCTCAAGTTTCGGGCCATCTCGCGACGGGCCGAGGCAACCTACATCTGGTCTTCGAACTTCTTGGCCAGGTCTTCAATGTTCTCCGGCGGCCAGTTGGGCACGTCCATGCCCAGATGCAGACCCATGTTGGCCAGCACTTCCTTTATTTCGTTCAGGGACTTGCGGCCGAAATTGGGTGTGCGGAGCATCTCCGCCTCGGTCTTCTGGATGAGATCGCCGATGTAGACGATGTTGTCGTTCTTCAGGCAGTTGGCCGAGCGCACCGAGAGCTCCAGTTCGTCGACCTTCTTGAGCAGCGCCGGGTTGAACGGCAGTTCCGGCTTGAGATCGCCTTCGAGGCTCTTCTTCGGTTCGTCGAAGGTGATGAATACCTGCAGCTGGTCCTGCAGGATGCGCGCGGCGTAGGCCACCGCGTCCACTGGCGAGACCGCACCGTTGGTTTCCACTTCCATGATCAGCTTGTCGTAGTCGAGGCTCTGGCCCTGGCGGGTCGGCTCGACGCGATAGGCGACCTTCTTCACCGGGCTGTAGAGGGCGTCGACGGCGATGAGCCCGATCGGCGCGTCCTCCGGCCGATTCATCTCGGAGGGGACGTATCCCTTGCCATTCTGGACGGTGAACTCGATGCGCACCGAGGCGCCTTCGTCGAGGGTGAGCAGAACGTGGTCGCCATTGAGGATCTCAATGTCCGACGGCGCCTCAATCTGGCTGGCCGTCACCGGGCCCGGGCCGGAGGCGCGCAGGGTCATGCGCTTTGGACCCTCGCTGTGCATGCGCAGGGCCATCTGCTTGATGTTGAGGACGATATCGACCACGTCCTCGCGCACCCCTTCGAGGGAGGAGAATTCATGGACCACGCCGTCGATCTGGATGGCGGCGACGGCCGCGCCCTGGAGGCTCGAGAGCAGCACGCGGCGCAAAGAGTTTCCGAGCGTCACGCCGAAGCCGCGCTCCAACGGCTCGGCCACGATCCGCGCACGGCGCGCAGGATCGGCGCCGGTTTCGATTTGCGGCTTTTCGGGGCGGATCAGTTCATTCCAGTTTCGTTCGATCACGGGCAGGGCATCCTCGAGGGCATCTGGGTCACGGCCGCACGAGTACCGGCCGTGGGAGAATTGAGTGTGTGCGGGGCCTAGACGCGGCGCCGCTTGGGCGGACGGCAGCCGTTGTGGGGGATCGGCGTGACATCACGGATGGTGGTGATCGTCATGCCTACGGCCTGGAGCGCCCGGAGCGCGGATTCGCGTCCGGAGCCGGGGCCGGAGACATTGACCTCCAGGGTCCGCACGCCGTGTTCGGCGGCCTTTCGGCCGGCGTCCTCGGCCGCCATCTGCGCCGCATAGGGCGTCGATTTGCGGGAGCCCTTGAAGCCCATCTGGCCGGCGCTGGACCAGGAAATCGCGTTTCCCTGGGCGTCGGTGATGGTGATCATGGTGTTGTTGAAAGACGCGTTCACATGGGCAACGCCCGAGGTGATGTTCTTTCGTTCGCGCTTTTTGACGCGCGTCGGTTCCTTGGCCATGAGTGTTACTTCTTCTTCCCGGCGATCGGCTTGGCCGGGCCCTTGCGCGTGCGGGCGTTGGTATGGGTGCGCTGACCGCGGACCGGCAGACCCTTGCGGTGGCGCAGGCCGCGATAGCAGGCGAGGTCCATCAAGCGCTTGATGTTGACCGCGGTCTCGCGGCGAAGATCGCCCTCCACCTGATAGTCGCGGTCGATGGTCTCACGGATCTGAATGACTTCCTGGTCGGTCAACTCACTGACGCGGCGGCCCTCATTGAGGCCCACCCGATCGACGATCTGGTGGGCTTTCGAGGGACCAATTCCGTGGATGTATTGCAGCGCGATGACGACGCGCTTGTTGGTCGGTATGTTCACACCGGCGATACGGGCCACGCGGCTTTTCTCCTGATCACGCAGACATGCGCGAAAAGCGCACCCGACCCACCCGCCTGAGGGGCGGAGGGCCGGCGCGCTGATCGCGCCCTTTCGCGGAGCGCCTCGTATATTGGAATTGCCGTCGCCGGGTCAATGGCGGGCGCCCAAAACCCGAGGATTTTCTGGAGCGTCCGAAGCCAAACCGGCTGCGCCCCTGCAGCGACCATCTAAGGACCGGACGCTTGGCTATTCTCTGGTCAAGCTAGCCGACACGCGCGGTGATGGCCATCTCGACCGCCTCGGCGACGGAATCGACGTCGGCCATGCCGTCGATTTCCACCAGCTTGCCCTGGGTGCGGTAGTAGGGAACGAGCGGGCCCGTATCGCGGTTGTATGCCGCCAGGCGCCGTTCGAAGGATTGCGGATTGTCGTCGGCCCGCCCGGACTGGGCGAATCGGCCAGCGACACGGGCCTTGAGGGCAGCGTCGTCCACACACAGGCGAATGACCACATCCACCTTGCGATCGTGGTCGGCGAGCATGGCGTCTAGCGCCTCCGCCTGGGCGACGGTGCGCGGAAAACCATCGAAAACCGCTCCGCCTGTTCCTTTGAGATCCGGCAGGCGCTCCTCGATCAGGCTGATGACGATCTCGTCGGTAACCAGTTCGCCATGAGCCATGATCGCCTCGACCTTCTTGCCGAGATCCGAGCCGGAGGCGATCGCGGCGCGAAGCATGTCGCCGGTCGATAGGTGGACCATGCCGCGCCTGGCCACCAGACGCGCCGCCTGAGTCCCCTTCCCCGCCGCCGGCGGGCCAAACAGGATCAGATTCATCCCTCCCCCGGTCGGCTAGCGCCTTACGGCCCTCAGCTTCGACTTCTTGATCAGCCCTTCATACTGGTGGGCCAGCAGATGTGACTGAATCTGGGCCACGGTGTCCATGGTCACCGATACAACAATGAGGATCGAGGTGCCCCCGAACATGTAGGACCCGGTCGGGCCGGCCAGGAACTCCGGCACCAGGCAGACGACGGCGATATAGGCCGCCCCGATCAGGGTCAGGCGGGTGAGCACATAATCGATGTATTCGGCGGTACGCTTGCCCGGCCGGATGCCCGGCAGGTTGCCGCCGTACTTGCGGAGGTTCTCCGCCGTGTCGTCCGGATTGAACACCACCGAGGTGTAGAAAAAACAGAAGAAGATGATCAGCGCGCCATAGAGGACCATGTAGGCGGGCTTGCCATGGGTGAGCTGGCCGGCCGCGCCCGGGAGCCACTGCAGCCAGGTCGGCAGGTTTTGGGGCTTCATGAAGCTGACCGCCGTCGCAGGCAGGAGCAGCAGGGAGGAGGCAAAGATCGGCGGGATCACGCCGGAAACGTTGATCTTGAGCGGCAGGAAGGAATTCTCCCCGCCCATGATCCGGTTTCCCACCTGCCGCTTGGGATAGACGATCAGCAGCCGGCGCTGGGCGCGCTCCATGAAGACGATGGCCAGGATGATGGCCACGGACAGTATCAGCAGACCAAAGATCGAGAACGTCTGCGAGGAATCCAATCTGGCCGCTTGCAGGAGTTGCCACACCGCGGTCGGAAGTCGGGCGACGATGCCGGCGAAGATGATCAGCGAAATGCCGTTGCCGACGCCGCGGCTGGTCATCTGCTCGCCCAGCCACATCAGGAAGATGGTGCCGCCGGTGAGGGTGACCACGGTCGAGATGATGAAGAAAAGACCCGGTTGATCGACGATGCCGGGACTGTTCGACAGACCCACGCCAATGCCGAACGACTGGAACACCGCGAGAAGTACGGTGAGATAGCGGGTGTACTGGTTGAGTTGCTTGCGGCCGGCCTCCCCGCCTTCCTTCTTCAGCTTCTCCCACGGCGGATAGGTGGTCTGCAGCAGCTGAACGATGATCGAGGCCGAGATGTAAGGCATCACGTTCAGCGAAAAGATCGCCATGCGCTGTACCGCGCCGCCCGAGAACATGTTGAACATGCCCAGGATGCCCTTCGATTGTCCCTCGAAGGCATGAGCGAAGGCCGCCATATTGATCAGGGGGATGGGGATGTAGGTCCCGATCCGATAGATCACCAGGGCGACCAGGGTGAACCAGAGGCGCTTGTGCAACTCGGTCGCCTTCTGGAAGGCGCCGATGTTCATGTTGGCGGCGAGTTGTTCGGCGGCCGAAGCCATCAGAGGCGACCTGAAATTCGGTGAGCGAGATGTTGCGTGTCAGATAGGGCCAATCGGGCGGGGATGCGACTCCCGTGACGATTTCAATCGTCCGTGGGCGTCGTCTCTTCGGCCTCTGGCTCTTCGACGGCGGCCTTTTTGGCGGCTGGCTTGTCTGGTTCGGGCTCTTCGGCGGCAGCCTTTTTGGTCGTTGGCTTTTCCGCCTTGGGCTGTTCGGCTGGGGACTTTCTGGCTGCCGGCTTCTCGGCTTCCACCGTCTCGGCAGCCGGCTTTTCGGGCGCAGTAAGGGTGATCTTTCCGCCCGCCTTTTCCACTGCCGCCTTGGCAGAGCCCGATGCGGAGTGGACGGTGATGTCGATCTTCGACTTGAGCTCTCCTTTGCCGAGCAGACGCACGCCATCCTTCAGCCGGCGAACGACGCCGGAGGCGATGAGCGCGGCGCCGTCGATAGGCTTCTTCGCATCGAGCTTGCCGGCGGCGATCGCCTGTTCGATTCGCCAGAGGTTCACCTCCGCCAACTCGCGGGCGAACGGATTGTTGAAGCCGCGCTTGGGCAGGCGCATGTGCAGCGGCATCTGGCCACCTTCGAAGCCGTGGATGGCGACGCCCGAACGGGACTTCTGGCCCTTGACGCCGCGACCCCCAGTCTTCCCCTTGCCGGAACCGGGGCCGCGGCCGATGCGCATGCGCCCCTTGGTCGAACCGGAACGCGGGGAAAGCTCGTTGAGCCTCGTCATGTGAACGCCTCTCCTTGAAAGAGATCTGTCGCCGGGTGTCTCCCGACTCGGCTGATGGATAGTCTGGCGAAGCGCCTAGTCGACGACCTCGACCATGTGCGCGACCTTGGCGATCATGCCGCGCACGCTGGGCGAATCCTCAAGCTCGCTCCGGCGGCCGATGCGGCCGAGGCCCAGGCCCATGAGGGTGGCGCGCTGATCTGACTTGCGGCGTATGGGGCTGGCAGTCTGACGGACCGTGATCCTGGCGGTGTCTTTGGCCATGATCCTCAAGCCTCCGCAGTCTCGGCCGCGACATCGCCGCGGCGGCCCAGAAGATCGCTGACCTTCTTGCCCCGCTTTGACGCGACTTGGCGCGGTGAAGCCTGGGCCTTCAGGGCCTCGAACGTCGCACGCACCATGTTGTAGGGATTGGACGAACCGACCGACTTGGCGACCACGTCCTGGACGCCCAGGGTCTCGAGCACCGCGCGCATCGGGCCGCCGGCGATGACGCCGGTGCCGGCCGGCGCAGAGCGCATCATGATCTTGCCCGCGCCCCAACGGCCATGACCGTCGTGATGCAGCGTCCGGCTCTCGCGTAGCGGCACCCGGATCATGCTCTTCTTCGCTTCCTCGGTGGCCTTGCGGATCGCCTCTGGCACCTCGCGCGCCTTGCCGTGGCCAAAGCCGACACGGCCCTTCTGGTCGCCGACGACCATCAGGGCGGCGAAGGAGAAGCGCCGTCCGCCCTTCACGGTGGCGGCGACACGATTGATGTGCACCAGCTTTTCGACAATTTCGCCGTCGCCGCGCTCTTCAGGCGGTTTGCGGTCGCGCCGGTCGCGGCGATCGCCGCCGCTGCGCTGTTGTTCGGCTCTGGCCATGCGAAACCGTCCTTAAAAATTCAGGCCTGCTTCGCGCGCTGCTTCTGCAAGCGCGCGGATGCGACCGTGATAGATGTAACCGCCGCGGTCGAAGACCACGTCCTTGGCCCCCTTCTCCAGCGCCCGGCGAGCGAGAAGCGCGCCGACCTTGGCGGCGCCATCCCTGCCTGAGCCCTTGGCCACGTCGGCCTCGAGAGAGGAGGCCGCGGCGATAGTGACGCCTTGCCGGTCGTCAATCAGCTGGGCGTAGATGTTCTTCGCCGAGCGGAAGACGGACAGGCGCGGACGGCCCCCAGCCAGGCTTTTCAGGCGGCGGCGTACGCGACGGGCGCGCTTGAGCTCGGATTGGCGGATCGAGTGAGCCATGGCCTACTTCTTCTTGCCTTCCTTGCGGCGGACCTTTTCGCCCGCGAACCGAACGCCCTTGCCCTTGTAGGGTTCGGGCGGCCGGACCTTGCGGATGCGAGCGGCCATTTCGCCTACTTGCTGCTTATCGATGCCGCTGATTCTGATTTCGACGGGGCGCGGAACCTGGAATGAGATGCCCTTGGGCGCAGCGATGTCGACCTCGTGAGAGAACCCGAGCTGCATGGACAGCATCTGGCCCTTCATGGTTGCGCGATAGCCCACGCCGACCAGCTCGAGCGTCTTCTCGTAGCCGGCAGTGACACCCACCACCATGTTGTTTACCAGAGTTCGCGAGAGCCCCCACATGGCGCGAGCGCGGCTACTGTCGTCGCGCGGTGCGAAGGTCAGCATGCCGTCCTGGTGAGTGACGGCGACATCGTCGCTGACAGTCCAGGAAAGCTCGCCCTTGGGCCCCTTCACGTCGACCGTCTGGCCATCGACCGCGACGGTGACACCGGCGGGAAGGACGATGGGACTTTTGCCGATGCGCGACATCTCAGTACACCCGGCAGAGGACTTCGCCGCCCACGTGCGCCTCGCGCGCGGCGGTGTCGGACATCACGCCCTTGGGCGTGGACAGGATCGAGATGCCGAGGCCGTTCTTCACCGGCTTCAGGTCGGTGATGGACGAGTAGACTCGCCGGCCCGGCTTGGAGACGCGGCTGATTTCGACGATCACGGGCTCGCCGTCGAAGTACTTCAGCTCGACCTCGAACTCCGGAAAAGCGCCGGGCTTCTGCACCAGCTCGTAGCCGCGGATATAGCCCTCGGACTTCAGGACCTCGAGCACGCGCTGGCGCATCTTCGAGGCCGGGGTCGAGACCTTCGAGCGCCGCCGCTCTGCGGCGTTGCGGATGCGGGCGATCATATCGCCAATGGGATCGTTCACCATGATTCCCTCACCAGCTCGCCTTCACCAAGCCAGGGATCTGGCCGGCGGAACCCAGCTCGCGCAACGCGATGCGGCTCATCTTCAGCTTGCGGTAGAAACCGCGCGGGCGGCCCGTCAGCAGGCACCGGTTGCGAATGCGCACGGGCGCGGAATTGCGCGGAAGCTTGGCCAGCTTCAGGCGAGCCTCGAACCGCTCCTCCAACGAAAGGGCTTCATTTTCGGCGGTCTGCTTGAGGGCCAGCCGTCTGGACGCATATTGCTTGACGAGTCGGCGGACTCGTTCGTTGCGGTTGACGGCGCTCTTCTTGGCCATGTCTCTGCTCTCTCTTGGCTTAAGCGTCAGGCCGTGAACGGGAACTGGAATTCGCGAAGAAGCGCGCGCGCCTCGTCGTCGGTCTGAGCGGTCGTGCAAACGATGATGTCCATGCCCCACACCTGGTCGATCTCGTCGTAGTTGATCTCGGGAAACACGAGATGCTCCTTCAGGCCCATGGCGAAGTTGCCGCAGCCGTCGAAGCTGGTGGGTTTGAGGCCCCGGAAGTCCTTGACCCGCGGCAGGGCGATGGTGATCAGCCGGTCGAGGATCTCGTACATCCGGTCCTTGCGCAGCGTGACCTTCGCCCCTACCACCATGCCCTCGCGCAGCTTGAAGGTGGCGATCGACTGGCGCGCTTTGGTCGGCACCGGCTTCTGGCCGGTGATCGCGGCGAGATCCTTCATGGCCGAGGCCGGCTTCTTGGAATCGGCCACGGCTTCGCCGATCCCCATGTTGACGACGATCTTGTCGAGCTTGGGAATCTGCATCTCGTTCGAGTAGCCAAACTGGTCCTTCAGCGTCTTGCGGATGCGCTGGCGGTAGTCGGACTTGAGCCTCGGCTCGTAGGCTTGCTCAGCCATGGATCACTTCTCCGGTGGTCTTGGCGAACCGGACCTTCTTGCCATCTTCGATGCGGAAGCCGACGCGGGTCGGCGCTCCGTTGGAATCGGCAACGGCGACGTTGGAGACATGCACACTCGCTTCGCGGGTCTTGATGCCACCTCGCGGGTCGTTGCGATCGGGGCGCGTGTGGCGCTTGACGAGATTGAGGCCTGAAACGAACACCCGGCCTTCCTTGGGCAGGACCTTGGTCACCTGACCGCTGCGACCCTTGTCCTTGCCGACCAGCATGACGACGCGATCGCCCTTCTTGATCTTGGCGGCCATCACAGCACCTCCGGCGCGAGGGAGATGATCTTCATGTGGTTCTTGGCGCGAAGCTCGCGCGGCACTGGCCCGAAGATGCGCGTTCCGATCGGTTCGGACTGCTTATTGACGATCACCGCGGCGTTGCGGTCGAAACGGATCACGGAGCCATCCTTACGCTTGATGGCCTGCGAGGTGCGCACGACGATCGCCTGCAACACGTCGCCCTTCTTGACGCGGCCGCGCGGGATAGCCTCCTTGACGGAGACGACGATCTTGTCGCCTACGCCGGCGTAGCGCCGCCCGGCGCCGCCCAGCACCTTGATGCACATCACTCGGCGCGCGCCCGAGTTGTCGGCGACCTCGAGGTTGGTCTGCATCTGGATCATCGGTCTGCCTCAGGCCTCGGCCTTGGGAAGCACTTCCCAGGTCTTGAGCTTGGATTTCGGCGCGCATTCGACGATCTTGGCCGCCTCGCCTGCGCGGTAGGCGTTCTGTTCGTCGTGAGCGTGATATTTCTTGGACCGTCGCACAGTCTTCTTCAGCAACGGATGGAGAAAGGTTCGCTCGACGCGGACCACCACCGTTTTGTCGCCCTTGTCGGAGACGACCACGCCCTCGAGAACTCGCTTCGGCATCTTTTCAGGTTTCCTCTAGGCCTTCGGGGCCTTGGCGCGCTGGACGGTCTTGATGCGCGCGATGTCGCGGCGAACCTCTTCCACGCGGTGGGTCTTTTCCAACTGACCGGTCGCGGCCTGGAAGCGCAGATTGAACTGCTCCTTCTTCAGGCTCAGCAGTTGGTCGGTGAGCTGATCGGGCGTCAGGCGCCGCACGTCATCGATCTTCATGTCAGGCGGCCTCCGTCGCTGCGCCGAGACGGGTGACGATGCGCGTCTGGACAGGCAGCTTGGCCGCGCCCAGGCGCAAGGCTTCGCGGGCCACATCATCGGCCACGCCGTCGACCTCGAACATGATCCGGCCTGGGGCGACTCGGGCGGCCCAGTATTCGATCGCGCCTTTGCCTTTGCCCATGCGGACTTCCGCCGGCTTGTCGCTCACCGGCACGTCCGGAAAGATGCGGATCCACACCCGGCCCTGGCGCTTCATTTGCCGTGTGATGGCGCGGCGCGCGGCCTCGATCTGGCGCGCAGTAATGCGATCGGGCTCGACAGTCTTGAGCCCATGGGAGCCGAAGTTCAGCGTGAAGCCGCCCTTGGCCATGCCATGGATCTTACCCTTGAACTGCTTGCGGTACTTGGTTTTCTTCGGAGACAGCATGACGACGGCCCTTAAGCGCTGGCGGCTTCGCGGCGATCACGGCGTGGCCCGCGATCACGATCGCCCCGCGGCTCGCGTCCGCCGCCCTCGCCCGCCGGACCGGATTCGCTAGCCAGACGCTTGTCGAGAGCCATCGGGTCGTGCTCGAGCACCTCGCCCTTGAAGATCCATGCCTTGACGCCGATAACGCCGTAGGTGGTCTGGGCTTCGGCGAAGCCGTAGTCGATGTCGGCCCGGAGCGTGTGCCGCGGAACGCGGCCCTCGTGATAGGATTCCGCGCGAGCGATTTCGGCCCCGCCGAGACGGCCCGCGACCTCGACCCGCACCCCCTTGGCGCCAAGACGCATGGCCGACTGCATCGAGCGCTTCATAGCGCGGCGGAAGGCGATCCGGCGCTCAAGTTGCTGGGCAATGTTCTCGGCGACAAGCTGGGCGTCGGTCTCGGGCTTGCGGATTTCGACGATGTTGAGGTGCACCTCGCCCTCGGTCATCGCCGAAAGGTCCTTGCGCAGCTTCTCGATGTCGGCGCCCTTCTTGCCGATGATCACGCCGGGGCGGGCGGCGTAGATGGTGACACGGCAGCGCTTGTGCGGACGCTCGATGATGATCCGGGAGACGCCGGCCTGAGCCAGGCGTTTCTTCAGTTCACGGCGCACGCGCATGTCCTCGTGCAGCAGACGCGCATATTCCGGACCAGCGGCGAACCATCGGCTGTCCCAGGTGCGGTTGACGCCCAGCCGCAGACCGATCGGATTGACTTTCTGACCCATCAGGCTGCCTCGCCCAGCTCGCGGACCACGATGGTGATCTCGCTGAACGGTTTCTCGATCCGGGTCGAACGGCCCCGAGCCCTCGCCGAAAAACGCTTCATGGTCAGGTTCTTGCCTACAAAGGCCTCGGCGACGACGAGATTGTCGATGTCGAGGTTGTGGTTGTTCTCGGCGTTGGAGATCGCCGAATAGAGCGCCTTGCGCACGTCGATGGCGATGCGTCGACGGCTGAACTCCAGTTCATTGAGCGCCCGCTGTACCTTCAGGCCACGGATCGATTGCGCCACCAGGTTGAGCTTGCGCGCGCCGGTGCGTAGCGAGCGGACCTTGGCCATCGCCTCGATCGGCTTCAGACTCCGGATCTTTGCCTTCTTGCTCATTCTACTTCCTCTTGGCCTTGCGGTCGGCCGCGTGGCCCGGAAAGTAGCGGGTCGGCGCAAACTCACCGAACTTCATGCCGACCATGTCCTCAGTGACCATGACCGGCACGTGTTTCTGGCCGTTGTGCACGCCGAACGTAAGGCCGACGAACTGCGGCATGATGGTCGAGCGGCGCGACCAGGTCCTGATCACGTCCTTGCGGCCCGTCGACTGGAGGGCTTCCGCTTTCTTCAGCAGGAAACCGTCGACAAAGGGGCCCTTCCATACAGAGCGGGTCATCGCTTAGCGCGCCTTCTTCATGTGACGGCTGCGGATGATGTATTTGTCCGTAGCCTTGTTGGAGCGGGTCTTGCGTCCTTTGGTGGGCTTGCCCCACGGTGTGACCGGGTGGCGGCCGCCGGAAGAGCGGCCCTCGCCCCCGCCGTGCGGGTGGTCGATCGGGTTCATGGCGACGCCGCGGACGTGCGGGCGACGGCCCTTGTGGCGGACGCGGCCGGCCTTGCCGAGGACCTCGTTCATATGGTCCGGGTTTGACACTGCGCCGACAGTGGCCATGCAGCCGTCCGGCACCATGCGCAGTTCGCCGGAATTCAGTCGGATCTGGGCGTAGCCCCCGTCGCGACCCACCAGCTGAGCGTAGGTCCCCGCCGAACGCGCCACTTGGCCGCCCTTCATGGGCTTAAGCTCGACGTTGTGGATGATGGTGCCGATCGGCAGGCTGCGAAGTGGAGAGGCGTTGCCGGGCTTAACATCGACCTTGTCGGCTGCGACGACCTCATCGCCGACCGTGAGCCGTTGCGGGGCGAGGATATAAGCCAACTCGCCGTCGGCATACTTGACGAGGGCGATAAAGGCCGTGCGGTTCGGGTCATATTCGAGCCGCTCGATCTTGCCTGTCACGTTCCACTTGCGGCGCTTGAAATCGACCGCCCGATAGAGGCGCTTGGCGCCGCCGCCACGGAAACGCACGGCGATGCGTCCGCCACCGCCCCGCCCGCCTGTCTTGGTGAGTCCTTCGACAAGGCTCTTCTCGGGCCGGCCCTTGTGCAGGTCGGACCTGTCGACGAGCACAAGGCCGCGCCTGGAAGGCGAAGTGGGATTGAACTGCTTGAGCGCCATGACCCTACAGCCCCGTCGTGATGTCGATGGATTGGCCTTCCTCGAGCGTGACGATGGCCTTTTTGATATCGCTGCGGCGGCCCTTTCGGCCGCGGAACCTCTTGGTCTTGCCCTTCTGGATGAGGGTGTTGACCTTGACGACCTTGACCTTGAACAGCTCCTCGACGGCCGTGGCGATATCTTCCTTCGTCGAGTTGAGGTCGACGCGGAACACCACCTTGTTGTGGTCTGAGAGCAGCGTCGCCTTTTCGGTGATCACCGGAGACAGGATCGTGTCGTAGTGGCGGGCGGTGGCGGCCATCACGCGGCCTCCTTGGCTTCGAAGCGGGCGCGGATGGCCTCGACGGCGTCCTTGGTCAGAACCAGGGTGTCGCGGCGCAGGACATCATAGACATTGAGACCCGCGTCCGGCAGCACATCGACGTTGGGGATGTTGCGAGCCGCCAGCTTGAGGTTCGGATCCACCGTTGCGCCGGCGATGATCAGGGCGTTGCTGAGGCCGAGCTTTGCGAGGTCGGCGCGGAGCGCAGCGGTCTTGGACTGCTTCATCTCGGCCGAACTCAGGATAACCAGGGCGCCCGATCCGGCCTTGGACGAGAGCGCATGGCGCAGCGCCAGGGCCCTCACCTTCTTGGGAAGATCGAATCCGTGATCGCGGACCACCGGGCCGAAAGCGCGGGCGCCGCCGACGAACTGAGCCGCCCGACGCGAGCCGTGACGAGCGCCCCCGGTGCCCTTCTGGCGATACATCTTCTTCCCCGTGCGCGAGACCTCGTTGCGCACCTGAACCTTGTGGGTGCCGGCGCGGCGTTTGGCGAGCTGCCAGGTGACACAGCGCTGAAGCAGGTCGGCGCGAATGGTCTTTATGCCGAAAATGTCGTCCGGCAGGTCGACGGCGCCGTCCTTGGCGCCGGAAAGGGTGATGACGTCGATCTTCATGCCTCACCCCCGGTTTCGCCTTCGCCTGGTTCGACCGTTTCGGCCGCGACAGCCGGCTCTTCGGCCGGTTCGACGGGCGCCGCCTTGCCAGTCGACTTGAAGGCGCCCGGTATCGGAAGGTCGGCGGGCGCGGCCGACTTCACCGCGTCGCGGATCTGGACGAACCCGCCCTCAGAGCCGGGAACGGCGCCTCTGATGAGGATCAGGCCGCGGCCAACGTCGATACCGAAGACAGTGAGATTGAGGGTGGTCACCTGGTCCTGGCCCATGTGGCCGGCCATCTTCTTGCCCTTGAACACCTTGCCGGGGTCCTGCCGCTGGCCGGTGGAACCGTGGGCGCGGTGCGAGACCGATACGCCGTGGGTGGCTCGCATGCCGCCGAAATTCCAGCGTTTCATGGCTCCGGCGAAACCCTTGCCGACTGTCACGCCGGTAACATCCACCTTCTGGCCGGCAGCGAAGTGGTCGGCAGTGAACTCGGCGCCGACCTCGATGAGATTGTCCTCGCTGACTCGGAACTCGGCGACGCAGCGCTTAGGTTCAACCAGCGCCTTTGCGAAATGGCCTCGCTCGGCCTTGCTGGTGTTCTTGGCTTTCTTGGCGCCGGCGCCAAGCTGCAGGGCCACATAGCCGTCGCGCTCGCGGGTCCGTTGGGCGGTCACCTGGCAGCCGTCCAGGCTCAGCACCGTGACCGGAGTATGGGAGCCGGCCTCATCGAAGAGACGGGTCATTCCCAGCTTTTTGGCGATAACGCCGGTTCGCATCGGACCCGCTCTCCCTAAAGCTTGATCTCGACGTCAACGCCAGCCGAGAGATCGAGCTTCATGAGCGCGTCCACGGTCTGCGGGGTCGGGTCGATGATATCGAGCACGCGCTTGTGCGTACGGATCTCGAACTGCTCGCGCGACTTCTTGTCGATGTGGGGCGAGCGGTTGACGGTGAAACGTTCGATCAGCGTCGGCAACGGGATGGGACCGCGTACGGTCGCGCCGGTCCGCTTGGCTGTGTTGACGATCTCACGCGTGGAATGGTCCAGCACGCGGTGGTCAAAGGCCTTGAGCCGGATGCGGATGTTTTGACGATCCATATCGCTCGTATGTTCCCTTCGAGGCTCGGTGAGCCCGCGTGCGCCAGACCATTTCAAAGACCGGCTCGATCGGCCCCGAAGAGCCGCGAACGCGTAAGCCCGCAAAAACGAACGGCCCGCGCGGAAAGCCGCGAGGGCCTGAAGTCCCAGATCAGATGCCAAAGAGGCGCCTGGCCAGGGTCGTCCCGCGAACCGCGTCTGCCAGAGGAAAATTCCCTCGGGCACAGCCGGTCCAACAGAGAGGCGCGCTTCTAGACGCGACACCTCTTGCCGTCAAGGGCCGGCCAAAGGATGCTAGATGTCACGAAAGCGCCCTCGCCGGGCTTTCCAATGGCTCGAAGGAACGCCTTATTATACAGGGACTGCGCGATTGAGCGGCAAATCCAACAGACGCCGCAATGCCGTGGCCCTGGCGTCCTCCGCCGCGCTGCACATCCTTTTCCTGTCATTCGTGATTAACGAGACGGCGAACCCTTATGCCCTGCCCCCGGTGCAACCGCCGCCCATCCAGCTCGAGATCTATCCGCAGGAGGAGGTGCCGCAGCCGCCCCCGCCGCCGGTCGTCATTCCCCCCAAACTGAAGCAGGCGCTGGAGAAACAGACGCCACCACCGCCTCCGCCGCTGCCGCCGACACCGGTTCCGCCCAAACCAGAACGGCAACCGCTGACGCCTGTGGCGCCGCCGAGGGTGACGCCGCCCAAGCCCAACCCGCCAAAGCCAAAGCCAACGCCGCCGACGCCCCCGGCGCCCGCACAGGCAAGGCCGACGCCGCCGAAACAGAACCCGATCCCGGCGGCGCCTACGCCGGCTCGCACGCCATCGCCGCCGACGCCGTCGCCGAGCCCGTCGCCGGGTCCCTCGCCCTCGCCCAGGCCGCCGACAACGGCGACGATCATCACCCAGAGCGTCGTGACCGCCCGCACCCCCTCTCCCCAGGTCGTCATGCGGCCGAGCAAGCTCAATCTGCACAAGTCCAACCGCGAAATCCCCTCGAACCTGCCGACCCTGCCGCTCACACCGGGCGGCGCCTTGGCGTCGGGCGGAGGCGCTCCTGGGGGCGGCGCCCCCGGCGCTCCGGGCGCCCCCAGCGGTTCGCGCTTAAATGGCCTTAGCCCCTATCCCTATGGCGCCTTGCCAAGCGGAGGTCCGGGTTTGCGCGGCACGCTGGTCGGCTGCGCCAACGCCAATGCGGTAAATCTCACCAATGTGGAACGGGCTCGCTGCGACGAGCGCTTTGGTGTGGAGGCTGCGCGTGCGCCGGCGCTCGATGGCATTGACCCGGTCAAGCGGGCGAGGTTCGATCGCACGGCCGATAGACAGGAGCGGAGCAGGAACAGCGGCATGCCGGTAGGAACCGACAAGGGTGCGGGCACGATCGGCGGCCTGGGTGACACCCATCCACTGACCATTCCGCTGCCGCAATGAAGCTTGCGTCAATGCGATCAGTCTTCTGGCTCGGCCTGGCTGCGGTCGGCCTGCTCACGGGCGCCGCCTCCGCTGTAGACTCCATCCGGCCCGGCTATTGGTCGACGACCAACAGCATTCTGAAGCCGGTGTCGAAGACGAAGACCGAAAATCGCTGCATTACTCCCACGGCTATCAGCAGATTCATGGGTTGCTATATCAACCACCACTACAAGTGTATGTGCCCGGAGGAATCGACTAAGGGCGGGAAAATTGTCTTTCACGGCGACTGCGTTGACGCCAAGGGCGGTCACGTACTGCTCCGAGGTGAAGGGACCTATACGCCCACTACCTTGGCGCTGAACGCCGAAGGTGATTTTCCCTGGATGGGGCTCAAGTTACACTTCGTGACCCAGAGCAACGACCACTGGCTTTCGGACACCTGTCCGCCAGGGGCGCCTGGAAGTGACGGGCGCTGAGGCGCGGCCGGCGGCCGGTTATTCCGGCAAAAGCTTCGCCGACAAGCTAGGCATCAAGCCGGGCGTTCGACTCTGGATTCTCGGTCCGCCGGACCATTACCTGGCGATGATTGGCGCGCTACCGCTTGGTGTGGAGATCGTCACCAGGGCCGAGACGGCCGACATCCTGCACGTCTTCGCGCCCGATCGCGCAATGCTCGCGGCCAACGCCGCCCGCTTGACGAAGGCGCCGCGCCAGGGCGCCGCCCTGTGGATTTCCTGGCCGAAGAAATCGTCGGCCCAGTTTATCGACCTGACCGAGGGTGGCGTGCGCGAAGTCCTGCTTCCCACCGGGTGGGTGGACGTCAAGGTATGCGCGGTCGACGCCGACTGGTCAGGCCTGAAGTTTCTGCGCCGGCGGACCCGAGATGCTCGAAACGACCCAAAGCCGCAGACGGGGACGGCGCGCGGCCGTCCCGTCCGCTGGTTCTAGACCGTCTCCGCTTCGATCTCAGCCGGCAGCGGCTCCATCTCGATAACCTCGGCGCGGCTGGCGGCCAGGGCCTCGTCACGCTTACCGGCGATCCGCTGCAGACCGCGAAGGTATGAGCCTGTGCCGGCCGGGATGAGCCGACCCACGATCACGTTCTCTTTCAGGCCCTCGAGCGCATCGCGCTTGCCGTGGACGGCGGCATCGGTGAGCACGCGGGTGGTCTCCTGGAAGGAGGCGGCCGAGATGAAACTGCGGGTCTGCAGAGAGGCTTTGGTGATCCCCAACAGCACCGGCTGGGTGATCGCCGGGCGTCCGCCCCGGGCTTCCGCCTTGACGTTCTCCTCATCGACCTCGGGCTTGTCGAGGTGGTCGCCCTTGAGCAGACCGGTGTCGCCAGGCTCGAGGATTTCAACCTTCTGCAGCATCTGACGGACGATCGTTTCGATGTGCTTGTCGTTGATCGGCACGCCCTGAAGTCGGTAGACGTCCTGGATCTCGTTGACCAGGAAGTCGGCCAGAGCCTCGATGCCCAGGATCCGCAGGATGTCGTGCGGATCGGGATTGCCGTCGATGATGTATTCGCCTCGGCGTATCTGGTCGCCGTCGTGCACGGCGATGTGCTTGGCCTTTGGGATCAGGAACTCGACCGCCTCGCCGTCGTCCGGGACGATGCGGATCCGCCGCTTGTTCTTGTAGTCCCGGCCGAACTCGACGCGGCCGTCCATTTCGGCAATTACCGCGCAGTCCTTCGGACGGCGAGCTTCGAAGAGTTCGGCGACCCGCGGCAGACCGCCGGTGATATCGCGCGACTTGGCGCTCTCGGTGGGCAGGCGCGCCAGCACGTCACCGGGCTTGACTTCGTCGTCGCTGTCGCCGACCGACAGGACCGCGCCGACCGGAAGCAGGTAGCGGGCGTCGCCGCCGTTGCTCAGCTTCCGATAGCCGCCCTCGTCGTCCAGCACCGCGATGGCCGGCCTGAGATCGCCGCCCTTCGACGATGTGCGCCAGTCAATCACCACACGATTGGTGATGCCGGTGGCCTCGTCCGCCTCCTCGCGCACCGAAACCCCATCGATTAGGTCCTCGAAGCGCACCTTGCCGGCCACCTCGGTGATGATCGGAGTGGTGTAGGGGTCCCATTCGGCGAAACGGGCGCCGCGCGAGATCTTTGCGCCGTCCTTGAACTTCAGGCGCGCGCCATAGGGCGGACGATAGGATTCGCGGTCGACGCCGTCGACCTGCACAGTGACCTGCAGGTTGCGCGACAGCACCACGATGTCGCCATCGGGCGCCTTGACCGTGTGGCTGGCCGAAAGCTTCAGGACGCCGTCGTTGGCCGCCTCGAAGAACGACTGCTCGGCCACCTGAACCGCGCCGCCGATGTGGAAGGTGCGCATGGTAAGCTGAGTGCCGGGCTCGCCGATCGACTGGGCGGCGATGACGCCTACGGCTTCGCCAATGTTCACCGGAGTCCCTCGGGCGAGGTCGCGGCCATAACAGGCGCCGCAGACGCCGACCTTGGCCTCGCAGGTGAGGACCGAGCGGACCTTGGCCTGCTGCACGCCGGCCCCTTCGATGGCGTCGATCATGTCCTCGTCGAGGTAGGTGTCGGCAGGTACGACAACCTCGTCGCTTCCTGGCGCCAGGATGGCCTCCGCCGAGAACCGTCCCAGGACCCTCTGAGCCAGAGACACCTGAACTTCACCGGCCTCAGCCACCGCCCGGAGGGTGATGCCGCGTGTGGTGCCGCAATCCTCCTCGGTGATGATGCAATCCTGGGCCACGTCGACCAGGCGCCTCGTCAGATAACCCGAGTTGGCGGTCTTGAGCGCAGTGTCGGCCAGGCCCTTGCGGGCGCCGTGCGTGGAGTTGAAATACTCCTGCACGGTCAGGCCTTCCTTGAAGTTGGAGATGATCGGCGTTTCGATGATCTCGCCGGACGGCTTGGCCATCAGGCCGCGCATGCCGCCCAATTGCTTCATCTGGGCCTGCGAGCCGCGGGCGCCAGAGTTGGCCATCATCCACACCGAATTGATGTCGAACTCGCGGCCGTCGGTGGTTTTCCGCATGGTCGAGATTTCGCTCATCATCTCATCGGAGACGCGATCGGTGGCTTTGGACCAGGCGTCCACGACCTTGTTGTATTTCTCGCCCTTGGTGATGAGACCGTCCGCGTACTGTTGTTCGTACTCCTCGACGAGCTTGCGGGTCTTGTCGACTATCGCGGCCTTGCCGGTCGGGATGATGATGTCGTCTTTGCCGAACGAGATGCCGGCCTTGGCCGCCTCGCGGAAGCCCAGGCCCATCACCTGGTCGGCGAAGATCACCGTCGCCTTCTGACCGCAGTGGCGATAGACCACGTCGATCAGATTGCCGATCTCCTTCTTGGTCAGGCTGCGGTCGACCAGGGTGTAGCGGATCGCCGGATGCTTGGGCAGCAGAGCGGCGATCTTCATCCGGCCTGGCGTGGTCTCGATCAGACTGCTGACGATATGGCCGTCGGCGTCCATTTCTGAGAACCGGGCCCTGACCTTGGAGTGCAGGCTGACGACGCCCGCGGCCAGGGCCGAATCTATCTCGCCGATGTCATAGAAGGCCTTGCCTTCGCCCGGCTCTCCGTCCTTGGCCTGGGAGATGTAGTAGAGGCCCAGAACGATATCCTGCGAAGGGACGATGATCGGCTTGCCGTTGGCCGGCGAGAGGATGTTGTTCGTGCTCATCATCAACACGCGGGCTTCGAGCTGGGCTTCAAGCGACAGGGGCACGTGGACCGCCATCTGGTCGCCGTCGAAATCGGCGTTGAAGGCGGTGCAGACCAGCGGGTGAAGCTGGATCGCCTTGCCCTCGATGAGCTTGGGCTCAAAGGCCTGGATGCCCAGACGGTGCAGCGTCGGCGCGCGGTTGAGCATCACCGGATGCTCGCGGATCACCTCTTCGAGGATGTCCCACACCTGCGGCTGTTCGCGCTCGACCATGCGTTTGGACTGCTTGACCGTTCCTGACAGGCCCTTGGCGTCCAGTCTGGCGTAGATGAACGGCTTGAACAGCTCGAGCGCCATCTTCTTGGGCAGGCCGCACTCGTGCAGCCTCAGCTCAGGGCCGACGACGATCACCGAACGGCCGGAATAATCGACGCGCTTGCCGAGCAGGTTCTGGCGGAAGCGGCCCTGCTTACCCTTCAGCATATCGGCCCGGGATTTCAGCGGCCGCTTGTTGGCGCCGGTGATCACTCGGCCGCGACGGCCATTGTCGAACAGGGCGTCGACGGCTTCCTGCAACATCCGCTTTTCGTTGCGGATGATGATGTCAGGCGCGCGCAGCTCGATCAGACGCTTGAGGCGATTGTTGCGATTGATGACGCGGCGGTAGAGGTCGTTGAGGTCGGAAGTTGCGAAACGGCCGCCGTCCAGCGGCACCAGCGGCCGCAGCTCCGGCGGGATGACCGGGATCACGTCCAGGATCATCCACTCGGGCTTGTTGCCGCTGTCGATGAAGGCCTCGATGACCTTGAGCCGCTTTGAGGTTTTCTTGAGCTTGATTTCAGAGGTCGTGACCAGGAGTTCGGCGCGGAGCTTCTCGGCCTCGGCGCTCATGTCGATGGCCCTGAGCAGCCTTTGGACCGCTTCGGCGCCGATCTCGGCGCTGAAGGAGTCGTCGCCGAACTCCTCCTGGAAGCGCAGGTACTCCTCTTCCGAAAGCAGCTGGTGCTGCTTCAGGGCGGTGAGGCCCGGTTCGGTGACTATGTAGTATTCAAAATATAGGACGCGCTCGATGTCCTTGAGCGGCATGTCCAACACCATGGCGATGCGGCTGGGCAGCGACTTCAGGAACCAGATGTGCGCCACCGGCGAAGCCAGCTCAATGTGGCCCATCCGCTCGCGGCGCACGCGGGCGAGGGTCACCTCGACACCGCACTTTTCGCAGATAATGCCCTTGTACTTCATGCGCTTGTACTTGCCGCACAGGCACTCGTAGTCCTTGGTCGGACCGAAGATCCGGGCGCAGAACAACCCGTCCCGCTCCGGCTTGAAGGTGCGGTAGTTGATGGTCTCGGGCTTCTTGATCTCGCCGAACGACCAGGAGCGGATCTTCTCCGGGCTGGCTAGCGAGATGCGGATCTGGTCGAACGTCGGTGCGACGACGACCGGATTGAAAATATTGAGGACTTCCTGGTTCATCTATCACCCGCTTGAGGCAGAGTTGCGTTCGGACGCGGCCGGGGAGAGGCGCGACACCCCTCCCCTCGCCTGATGGCGTCCAGTTCTTTGATCGAGCCGATCAAGTGTTCTCCAGCTCCACGTTCAGGCCGAGTGACCGCATTTCCTTGACCAGAACATTGAAGCTTTCCGGAATGCCCGCCTCGAAGGCGTCATCGCCGCGAACGATCGACTCATAAACCTTGGTCCGGCCGGCGACGTCGTCGGACTTCACCGTCAGCATCTCCTGCAAGGTGTAGGCCGCGCCATAGGCTTCGAGCGCCCAGACCTCCATCTCGCCGAAGCGCTGGCCGCCGAACTGCGCCTTGCCGCCCAGCGGCTGCTGGGTGA
>DASXCH010000098.1:0-46666 GCA_036491275.1 Caulobacteraceae bacterium | reverse complement strand
ATGTGAGCCGCCGAAAGGGTCAAGAGGCCCGTGCGCTTGGTGAGATAGGCGAGGATTTCGCCGACGAAGCGGCCGCCCCTGGTCATTTCATTGACGGACACCACGTGCGGCTTCAGCCGCCAAGTCATGGTGATCACATAGTGGTCCTGCAGGTTGGCGCCGACGCCGGGCGCATCGCGCACCACTGGCACGCCGAGGCTCTGCAACAGTTCGCCCGGCCCGATACCGGAGAGTTGCAGAAGCTGGGGCGAGTTGATCGCGCCGCCGGCCAGGATCACCTCACGCGTGGCTTTGGCCTTGCGGCGGACTCCGTTCTGGATGAACTCCACGCCGGTTGCGCGCGCGTTCTCGATGATCACCTTGGCCGCGAGGGCGCCGGTTTCGACCGTGAGGTTCGGCCGGCTCATCGCCGGATGCAGGTAGGCGACCGCCGCCGAACAGCGCTGCCCGTTCTTCACCGTCAGCTGGTAGTATCCTGCCCCTTCCTGGGACTCGCCGTTGATGTCGTCGTTGCGCGGAATGCCGGCCTCCTGGCAGGCCTCGATCACCGCATCGGAGACCTGGTGAGTCTGGGTGACGTCCGAAACATTCAGCGGACCGCCGACGGCGTGATGTGGCCCCGCGCCACGCTCCTGATTCTGGGCGCGCAGAAAATAGGGCCTGACGTCCTCCCAGCCCCAGCCCTCGCAGCCAAGCTGGCGCCAGCCGTCATAGTCGGCCCGCTGGCCGCGCACATACAGCAAGCCGTTGATCGACGAGGAGCCGCCGAGGACCTTGCCCCTGGGCCACACATGGGCCCGACCGCCCGTGCCGGGATCCGGCTCGGTAGGATAAAGCCAGTTCACCTTCGGGTCCTTCAGAGTCGAGGAATAGCCCACCGGCACATGGATCATCAGGTTGGAAAGGAATTGGCCGGGATTATGCGTCGGCCGGTCATCGCCGCCGGCTTCCAGCAGCAGGACCCTGGTCTTACCGTCGGCGGTCAGGCGATTGGCCAGCACGCACCCGGCCGAGCCGGCCCCCACGATGATGAAATCGGCTTCGAGATCGTCGGCCATGCAAAGCCTCTCGCCAAACAGTTGTTTCAACTTAGGGCGAGGGGATCGCGCCCGTAAAGCCGCTGTCTTGACTGTCGTGGCGTAAGCGGCGCGGCATTCGCACCTGACACGGGAGACCCGCCATGCCCGACTTCGAGACCATTCTCTATGAGGTGCGCGACGGCGTCGCCACCATCACCCTCAACCGGCCCGACAAGCTCAATGCCTTCACCGCCAGGATGATGGCCGAGATGATCGCGGCCTTCGACCTCACCGACGGCGACGATGGGGTCCGCGCGGTGATCGTCACTGGCGCCGGCCGCGGCTTCTGCGCCGGGGCGGATCTGTCGGGCGGCGCCGGCACCTTCGACCACCGCGGCAGCACCGATCCTATCCGCACCGATGCCCGCGTCGGCGGTGTGCAGCGCGATGGCGGCGGTCGGCTGACCTTACGAATCTACGAGAGCCTGAAGCCGGTGATCGCGGCGGTGAACGGCCCGGCGGTCGGCGTCGGCGTCACCATGCAGCTGGCGATGGACTTCAGGATGGCCTCCGAAGCCGCCCGCTTTGGTTTCGTTTTCGGCCGCCGCGGCATCACCATGGAGGCGGCCTCATCCTGGTTCCTGCCAAGGCTCGTCGGCCTGCAGACGGCGCTGGAGTGGTGTTACACCGGGCGGGTGTTCAGCGCGCAGGAGGCTCACGAGAAGGGCCTTGTCCGCTCGCTTCACGCGCCGGACGACCTCGTCCCAGCGGCGCGGTCGCTGGCCCGGGAGATCGCCGACAACACAGCGCCTGTGTCGATCGCCCTGATGCGGCAGATGCTCTGGCGGATGGCCGGCGCCGATCAGCCGATGGCCGCGCACCAGGCCGACAGTCGGGCGATCCAGTCGCGCGGCCAGTCAGCGGACGTCGCGGAGGGCGTGACGTCTTTTCTTGAAAAGCGTCCGGCGCATTTTCCCAATCGGGTTTCGACCGATCTTCCAGACATCTGGCCGCATTGGAAATCGCGCGATTTCAGTTGAAAGGGCCGCGGCCTACTACCGGCCCGAGTCAATTGGCGACGAAATCTCGAAGGTCAAAAACGTTTCACGACAGAAACGCGACAAACCGCTTGTCGCTAGGTTCTGGAGACAGTAAGAGCGCGTGCAGTGGAGTGCTGGGTCGTAACCGGGATTAAAATCCCTGTAATCAAGCGAAAGACCTTCCATGGACGATAAAGCCGAAATAATCGAAATGACCGCGGAAATCGTGGCGGCGTATGTTGAAAACAATAACATTTCCACAGGCGATCTTCCTGCGCTGATTCAAAGCGTTCACAGGGCTTTGACATCGGTTGCCGCAGGCGGGGAAGCCGTGGAGCCAGCGCCGAAGGAACCCGCGGTTCCAGTTCGGCGATCGATAACCCAGGATTATCTGATCTGCCTGGAGGACGGTCGCAAGTTCAAGTCGCTGAAGCGTCACCTGCGCACCAAGTACAACATGAGTCCGGAAGACTACCGCGCGAAGTGGGGACTTCCGAAGGACTATCCGATGGTCGCTCCCAGCTATGCGAAGGCCCGTTCGGACCTCGCCAAGCAGATGGGCCTCGGCCAGGGCGGCCGACAGGCGGCCAAGGCGGGAAAGCGTCGCGGATAAGGGATTGGGGGCGCCTTGGGGCGCCCCTAATCGTTTCAGGAACGGCCAAAGGCGGGTGAAACCGCCTAGAGCCGGAATGTGACCAGAGCGACGGCGAAGGCTGCGTAGATCAGTCCCATGGCGGCCATCAGCCGCCGTGACAGGACGCCGCGTGCGAAGGCCACCGCCATGACCAGGATCGCGATCGCCGTCGCCGCGGCGCCGGCCAACAGCGGCGCGTCCAGAATCCAGGGCGTGAACAACAGCCCACATGCGGTGGGCAGAGTGGCTTGAATCATCATCGCGCCGGAGATGTTGGCCAGGGCGAGGCGGTGCTTTCCCTGCCGGACCCAGATGACGGCGTTGAGGATCTCCGGGAGCTCGGTGGCGATAGGGCTGAATAGCATGGCGGCCAATTGCGGGCGCATGCCGAGCATGGGGCTGAGGCGCTCCAGCTGTTCCACGAACAGGCGCGAGGCCTCAAAGATTACCGCCAGGGCGCCGAGCGTTTGCAGCAGAATGAAGAAGAGCGACGGCCGCTCGGCCCGCGGAGAGAGCCGCAATGGCGCCGGGGTCTCGATCTCCTCCCTGTCCACGCCCTTGAGTTCGACCCGCGCATAGAGGCCGTAGGCGGCCAGGAACAGCCAGCCGGTCAGGGCCTTGCCGGCGAAGGCGACGACGCCAAGGCCGATCTTCGCCGCGAAGATCCCGAGGAACCATGTCTGGTCGCGGGAAAGGCGTCGGAACTGGGCCCGCGTCTCCTCCGACTTCAAAAACGGCCGGCGCGTGAGCAGGAGGGTGAAACCCACCGTCGAAAAGGCGAGGGTCGAGAGTACCAGAGGCCCGCCCAAGGCCGCGCCCACGCCGATCGACTTGGCG
The DNA here is from genome assembly GCA_036491275.1 of Caulobacteraceae bacterium. Classification (GTDB taxonomy): domain Bacteria; phylum Pseudomonadota; class Alphaproteobacteria; order Caulobacterales; family Caulobacteraceae; genus Acaudatibacter. The sequence continues at coordinate 43,136 of DASXCH010000098.1, read as the reverse complement.
GCCGCACCAGCGCTGAAGGCGACGGCGACCAGCGTCACCACGGTTTCGGGCAAAGCCGTGCCGAAGGCGGCGAGGATCGTTCCGGTGGCGGTTTCGGAGAGCGAAAGGGCGCGTCCGAGCCACTCGACTCCGTTGGTGAAGAACTCGCAGGCTAGATAGATCGCCACAGCGCAAGCGGCGAGCAGTCCCAATGTGATCGCCAAGGCCGCCATTGATTCCCCGCTTGCCGGCGCACTCGAACCGTGCGCCGCTCCTTCGTCAAGGCCTGCCCATGGCGGTGTGGTTTAGGCTAGAACGGTGGTCGATGCGTTGCCCAATGGTCCGTCCCTCGCTGAACCTCGTCCGCACGATGGCGCTCGCCGCCGGCGCTGCTTTCACCGCGCAAGCCGCGCTGGCCGCCGACCAGCCGTCGCTGGGGCCTCCGCCCGCCTGGGTGAAACCCTCGACCTTCAACCCAACGCCGACCAAGGCGGATGCCAACGCGCCGGCCGCCCTGTTGCTGCAGGACCTGCAGCTGAAGTTCACGCCCGACGAACAACAGACCTATTGGGAGCTGGCGGCCAAGGTGCAGACGCCGCAGGGCTTGCAGACGCTGGGCCAGCTCGCGCCGGTGTGGAACCCCGACACCGACGAACTCACCATCCACAAGGTGCACATCATCCGCAACGGCAAGGTGATCGACGCCATGGCCGGCGGCAAGACTTTCACGGTGTTACGCCGTGAGACCAAGCTGGAACAGGCGACACTGGACGGGACCTTAACCGCCGAGCTGCAGATCGAGGACCTGAGGGTCGGGGACATCCTCGATGTCGCCTGGACCATTCGCCACGCCGACCCGGTCCTCAAAGGCCATATCCAGGAGGATATTCGGCCAAACACGCCGCCCGGCTCACGCGTCCGGGTACGGATGATCTGGCCGAACGACGCCGGCGTGAAGGTCCAGACCTCTGCCTGGGTCCCGGCCATGAAGCCCCAAGCCGCCGGCGGCGAGACCACCGAAACCCTGGCGATCGATAACTCGCCGGAGGTCGTCCTGCCGAAGGACGCGCCGGCGAGATTCAAACGCGGCCGGGAGATCGAGATCAGCAATTTCGCATCCTGGGCGGACGTCTCGGCGGTGATGGCGCCGCTATTCGACAAGGCTGCGCGGCTCGATCCGAATTCGCCGTTGCAGGCCGAGGCCAAACGCATCGCGGCGGCTTCGCGCGATCCGAAGGTGCGCGCCAGCGCCGCGCTGAGCCTGGTGCAGACACAGGTCCGCTACGTCGCGCTGACCCTGAATGGCGGTGGCCTGGTCCCCGCCCCTGCCGACCTGACCTGGACGCGGCGCTATGGCGACTGCAAGGGCAAGACGGCCCTGCTGCTGGCGTTGCTGCACGCCCTCGATATCGAGGCGGAGCCGGCGCTCGTCAGCAGCAGCGCGGGAGATGGCATGAACGAGCGGCTGCCGGGCATGTTCGCCTTCGACCACGTGATCGTCCATGCCCGTATCGACGGCCGCGACTATTGGCTGGACGGCACCCGGCCCGGAGATGGACCGCTCGATACGATCGTGATCCCCCCGTTCCACTGGGCGTTGCCGGTGCGAGCGACGGGGGCGACGCTCGTCGCCCTCAACCAATCGCCGTCGGCGAGAGCGGAATCCGAAACCAGTCTCCGGTTCGACGCCACAGCCGGGCTTTCGGCGCCGGCCAAGGTTCACGCCGAGACGATCCTCAGAGGCGACGCGGCGTGGTTCCTCCATTCCCAGTTTTCCCAGTTGCCTCCGGACCAGCGTGACCAGACCCTTCGAAAATTCTGGAGCGCTCAACACACCTTCAACGACATCAGCCACGTCAGTGAGATTTTCGACCCGGCGAGGTTCGAGGAACGATTCGAGCTCGACGGAACGGCCAATCTCGACTGGTCGGGCGAGGGCATGGAGAGCCTGGGATCGCGGTTGGTCACGCGACCGGACCTGGCGCGCGACGCCGGGCCACACAGCGATGCGCCTTACGCCGTGCCCTTTCCCGTCCATGAGCGATCGAGCGAGACTATCGTCCTGCCCAATGGCGGTAAGGGCTTTTCCATCGCCGGCCAGGACATCAACCAGACGGTGGCCGGAGTCCGCTACAGCCGTCAGGCGACGCTCAAGGACGGCGTCTTCACCGTCGTCGCCGACAAGGAGAGCCTAGCCTCCGAATTCCCGTCCGCACAGGCCCCGGCGGTGACCGCGGCCCTGGCCGACCTGTCCCAGCGGACGCTGTTCATCGCTCCGCCCGGCGCTGTCGCCAAGTCAAGCTCTGGTCCGGTCGAAGGCGCCGCACCCACGACCGCGGCCGGCTATGTCGCCCAGGGACTTGCCTTCCATGCCGCCGACCGGGCCAAGGACGCGATCGCCGCTTTCGACCAGGCCCTGGTGCTGGATCCCAAGTCGGCGGCGGCCATGGGCGGCCGCGCCGCCATCCTGGCCCAGGTTCCGAGCATGGGCGACAAGGCCGCCGCCGACGCCGACGCGGCCCTTAAGATCGACCCCAACACCGAATCGGCGATCCGTGCCAAGGCGCTCCTGGCCGAAACGAACCGCAACTGGTCCGACGAACTGGGCTTCCTCGACCGGGCGTTGAAGGTCGATCCGCATGACGCCGCGGCGCTCGCCGTTAGGGGCGGTGTCGAACTCGAGAAGAAGCAGGAAACCCAGGCCAAGGTCGATTTCGCCGAAGCCCGCCGCTTTGGCGCCGCAAGCCCCTATGCGCTCAATCTCGTCTGCTACGAGGCCGCAATCCGGGGATTTGAGCTCGACCAAGCCCTCAACGACTGCGATGCGGCTGTCAAGCTGGCGCCCAAGTCGGCCGACATCCTCGACAGCCGGGGCTTTGTCCTGCTGCGCCTGAAGCGCGACGATGAGGCCATCGCCCAGTACGACACGGTGCTGACCCTGGAGCCATTCACTGCGGAATCCCTGCTGGGTCGCAGCTTCGCCGAGCGCCGCCGCGGCCGCGCCGCCGATGCGGACCGCGACTTGCAGGCAGCGATGGCGGCTAATCCCAAGGTGAGCGACGAGTTCAAGCGCTATGGCGTGACGGAATAGTCCTCAGGCCGCGGCTTCCTGGCGGATCCGCTCGACCATCGAGAAGAGGCCGTTTGACCGCTGCCGCGAGAGCGCTCCGGCGAGGCCAAGGCGCTCGAATGCGGCGCGGGCGTCGAATCCCAGAATTTCCTCCGCCGTGCGGCCGTTAAAGAAACTGAGCAGAACCGCGATCAGGCCGCGAACAATGTGGGCGTCGGAATCGCCGCGAAACCGGAATCGGCCGTCTCCACCGCGCTCGGCGATCAGCCAAACCTGGCTGGCGCAGCCGCGGACCTTGTGGGCGTCGCCATGCTCAACTTCGCTGAGCGGCTCGAGCTCGCGTCCGAGGTCGATCAGATGACGGTAGCGCTGCTCCCAGTCGCCCAGGAGTTCGAGCTCGTCGGCGAAGTCGTCCACGACAGCGCTGATCGGGGTGATGACGGCCTGGTCCATGACCTGGATTTGGCCCCTCCGGTCGGCTCTGGCAACCTCGGCGAGGGCTGACCATACTGCGGCAATGGAAATCAGCAGCGACGTCTGGGTCTCCGCGCTCATCCGCCGGGTGGAACTGGCCGGATCTTTCGCGACCATCGCACGCAAGGGCGACGCGCGGTCGGGCGCCGTGCTGGTGAAGACCTTCGACCGGCGCTCCGGTGAAGCGAAGCTCTACGCCCAGGCGATCGGTCCCGACGGCGACATGGTGTGGATGCGGCCGGCCGACTCGACGCTGGAGGCTGACACCGAGGCTTATATCGAACGCGCTGCCCGTTTCGATCCGGATCTGTGGGTGGTGGAGATCGAGGACGCTGACGGCGCCCGGTTCCTCACCGAAGAGGTGGAGCGGCGTTAAGCAACTGGGTCTGCCCCGATCCGCCAGTTCGCGCCCAGAACGCGTTCTGCAGGAGCAGATCTCTTTTTTGCGATGATAATGCACTCAAACTTTTGATCTTCGGAGCAAAATGCGATCAGGCGGTTCCACCTGATCGCGTCATGCTCTATGGGCCGCCGCCATGCCCGAATCTTCATCGCCCGCGCTCGAGGCCGCGCGCCGCCGGACCTTCGCCATCATCAGTCATCCGGACGCGGGCAAGACCACTCTGACCGAGAACCTGCTGCTGGCCGGCGGCGCCATCCGGGCGGCCGGCGCCGTGCGGGCCCGCGGCGAACAGCGGCGAACCCGGTCCGACTGGATGAAGATCGAGCGCGAGCGCGGCATCTCGGTCAGCGCCAGCGCCATGACTTTCGACCACGCGGGTCTGATGTTCAATCTGCTGGATACCCCCGGCCACGAAGACTTTTCGGAAGACACTTATCGAACGCTCACGGCCGCCGACACGGCGATCATGGTGCTGGACGCCGCCAAAGGCATCGAGCCTCAGACCCTCAAGCTGTTCGAGGTCTGCCGCCTGCGCGACATCCCGATCATCACCTTCATCAACAAGATGGACCGGGAAGCCGAGGACCCTTTTGCGCTCCTGGACGAGATCGGTTCGAAGCTGGCCCTCGATCCCGCGCCGCTCACCTGGCCGGCCGGCTCGGGCGCCCGTTTCAAGGGGGTGATCGACCTACGCCATGAACGGTTCCTGCCGTTTCGGCGGCATGAAGAGAGCCATGGCGCGCCCCTGGCCCTGGGCTCCAAATCCCTCGCTGCGTTCCTGGATCCGGACGAGCGCGACGAGGCTGAAGAGGGCGCGTTGCTGGTCCGTGAGGCGTCCAAGCCGTTCGATCCCCAGAGCTTCCTCGAAGGTCACCTGACGCCGGTTCTTTTCGGATCGGCCCTGCGTCGCTTCGGAGTCGCCGAACTGCTGGAGACGATCGGCGCCTATGCTCCGCCGCCCGCGCTGGTGGAGGCGAGCCGCGCCGGCGAGGAGACGCACGTCGCTCCCGGCGATGACGAGGTTTCCGGCTTCGTCTTCAAAATCCAGGCCAATATGGATCCCAATCACCGCGACCGGATCGCCTTTGTGCGCCTGGCGTCGGGACGCTTCACCCGCGGCATGAAGCTGAAGGTCGAGAACACCGGCCGACAGCTGAGTGTGAATTCGCCGATCCTGTTCTTCGCCTCTGACCGCGAACTGGCCGACCAAGCCTACGCCGGCGATGTGATCGGCATCCCTAACCATGGCGTTCTGAGGGTCGGCGATTCGCTGTCGCAGAGTGGAAATCTGCGCTTCGCGGGCCTACCCAACTTCGCGCCTGAGATTCTCCAACGCGTCCGCGTAGTCGATCCGCTCAAGGCCAAGCACCTGAAAAAGGCCCTCGAGAGCCTCGCAGAAGAGGGCGTCACCCAGCTCTTCCGGCCCGAGATCGGCAGCGAATTCATCGTCGGCGCTGTCGGCCAGTTGCAGATCGAGGTCATGGCCGACCGCCTGGTGGGCGAATACGGTCTGGAGGCGTTGTTCGAACCTGCTCCGTACGCCGAGGCTCGCTGGCTTGTCGGCGACACGGTCGCCATGGAGGATTTCGCCGGCAAGTATCGCACCGCCCTGGCTCGCGACATCGACGGAGGGCCGGTGTTCCTGGCCAAGTCGGCCTGGGAGATCGGCTACGTCGCCGAGCGCTTCCCCAAGCTTGCCTTCGAGCGGACGCGGGAGCGGGCGTGACGGCCGAGGTGGTTTACGGCCTTCCACCGCCGGCGCTGGCGCCGATTCCGGCCGGCGCCATCCAGACCTCGCCCCTCGTGATAGGCGGAACGCCGATCGAGGCGCTGGCGCACGGCGCCTCGAGTCGATTCACCATCCTCGCTCCACCGGGAACCCTTGAACGCCGGTATGTCCTGGCTCACGCGCTGCGCGGCCTGGCGTCGGGGGGCGAGCTGGTCGCTCTGGCCCCGAAATTCCGCGGCGGGGCGCGCCTGGCCGCCGAACTGACCGCCTTCGGCTGCGAAGTCCGCGAGCGTGCCAAAGCCCATCACCGAATCTGCCGCGTGAAGCGATCGGGAGCGGCCGTGGGCCTCGAAGCGGCGATCCAGGCAGGGGGCCCGCAATGGGTCCAGGGGCTCGGACTCTGGTCGCAACCTGGCGTCTTTTCCTGGGATCGGATCGATCCCGGCACTGCCCTGCTCATGGCCCAGCCCTGGTCGCCGAAAGGTTCAGGCGCGGACCTCGGCTGCGGCGTGGGCCTCCTCGCACGCCAAATCCTTGCGGCTGAGGCTGTGACGAGCCTGCGCCTCATCGACATAGACGCGCGGGCGATCGCGGCGGCGCGGCGCAACATCATCGATCCTCGGGCAAGCTTTCTGCAGCGTGATCTGCGCCGACCGCCCGTGAACGGCCTCGATTTCGTGGTCATGAACCCACCCTTCCATGAAGGCGGCGCGGAGGATTGGCGTCTCGGGGGCCAGTTCGTCGAAACCGCCGCCGCCATGCTGAGGCCGGGCGGAATCTTGCGCGTAGTGGCCAACGTCGCCCTGGCCTACGAGGTCACCCTTGCGGCAACCTTCGCTCAGGTCCGCTCGATCGCCCGCGAGGGCGGCTACAAGGTCCTGGAGGGTGTGAAGTGAGGGTCCGGCTTGACCGGCTTCTCGCCAATCTCGGTTATGGCTCCAGGCGCGAGGCGCAGGCCCTGATCGCCGCCGGCGAAGTGGTGCTGGACGGAGCGCCGGCTGTGCAAGCCTCGACCCACATCCAGACTGATGCGTCTCTTTCGGCGCGGATGACGGTCTCCGGTGAGCCGCTCGACCCGCCCTCGCCCCTGACCCTCCTGCTGAACAAGCCGCTCGGCGGCGTCTGTTCGCATCGCGAAGCAGGCCGCAACGTCTACGAACTCTTCCCCGAGCGCTGGCGGCGGCGCACGCCGGCCCTTTCCACGGTCGGACGGCTGGATGCAAACACCTCGGGACTCATCATCGTGACCGACGATGGCGCCCTCAACCACCGGATCATTTCGCCCAGATCGCATGTGGCCAAACGCTATCTGGCCACGCTCGCCCGGCCGCTCAGCGGGCATGAGGCGTCCTTGTTCGCCTCGGGAGCCCTCAAGCTTGATGGAGATGACAAGCCCTTGACGCCAGCCGAACTTGAGATCCTGGAGCCGACCCTGGCCCGACTGACCATCCATGAAGGCCGATATCATCAGGTGCGGCGAATGTTCGCCGCCGCCGGCAATCATGTGGTCGCTCTGCATCGCGAAGCTGTCGGGCGCCTCGAACAGCCGCCGGACCTAGCGCCCGGCGCGTGGCGGATCGCATCCGCCGTCGATCTTGCCGCCGTGTTTGCCTAGCGGCCCCGCCACCAGACCAGGGCGCGCCGTTCGAGCCAGACGAACGCGAGGTGGACAGCGGCGGCCATCAGGGCCAGCGCCAGGATGGCGGCGAACATCTTGGCTGTCTGCAACTGGTTGCCGGCCTCCAGGATTCGCCAGGCCAGGCCCTGGGCGCCGCCGCCGCCGGCCACCCATTCGGCGACCACCGCGCCGATGATCGCCAGACCCGAGGCCACCTTGGCGCCCTCGACGATGAACGGCACGGCTGAGGGCAATTGCAGCCTGGCCAGCCGCTGCAGGCGGCCAGCGCCATAGAGGTCGAAAAGACGCTCGAGGTCCGGATCGGCCGAGGCAAGGCCGCGGGCCGCGCCGGAGAAAACCGGAAAGAAGGCGACGATAGCGGCCAAAGCCACGACCGCTCGCTCTGGATGGTCGACTCCCATCCAGATCACGAACAGGGGCGCGATGGCGACAATTGGGGTCACCTGCAGGGCCACGGCGATCGGACGCACGGCTCGATCGACGGTCCGGTTGAGGCTCACGGAAAGCGCCAACAATCCGGCGAACACGCACGCAACGGCCAGCGCCTCGAGCGACATCTCGAGCGTCCGCCAACCGGAGGCGGCAAGCAGCGGCAAGTTCTGGACAAAGGCCGTGAGGATGTCGGTCGGCGCCGGCAGGAGATAGGCCGGGACATGGCCGAGCATGGTCCCGACTTCCCAGACCGCTAGGATGGCGATGATCAGAACCCATGGCGCAAGGATGCGGGTCATGCCGCCATTGCCTGTGAAAGACGCTTCGATGTGGCCTCCACGGCGACGCGGAACTCGGGCGTCAGGCGAAAGCCCTCGGAGCGTGGCGATGAAGCCTCGACCCTGATCTCGCCGGCGAAGCGTCCAGGACCCGGGGTCATCACAACCACCCGCCCAGCGACGTAGATCGCCTCCTCAACATTGTGGGTGACGAAGACCATGGCCGCACCCGTCTCGGCCCAGATCGACAGCAGGTCGTCGGCAAGCCGCCGGCGGGTGATCTCATCCAGCGCAGCGAAGGGTTCATCGAGCAGAAGCAGCCGGGGCTGGGTCACCAGCGCCCGCGCCAGCGCCACGCGCATGGCCATGCCCCCCGAGAGCTGCGCGGGCCGGGCGGATCGCGCCTCGTCGAGGCCCACGCGTTCGAGAGCGGCTCCGGCGCGCGCCCTGGCTTCGCTATGCCTGACGCCGGCGAGGATGAGCGGCAACGCGACGTTGGCCTCGGTCGACAGCCAGGGCGCAAGAGTGGGGGATTGGAACACGACCGAGGTTTCGCCTTTGCCTACGATGAGGTCCACCATCCCGCGCGTCGGCGTTTCGAGGCCAGCAAGCAGCCGAAGCGCCGTGGACTTCCCGCAGCCGGATGGCCCTACGAGCGCGACCGCCTCGCGCGGCTCGATAGAAAGGTCGAACGGCCCGAGCGCCGCGCCGCGACCGGGATAGATGACTTTGGCGGCGGACAGGCGTGCGAGGCTCACGGGGCCTTAGGAACAAAGGCCAGGGTATAGGCGGCGCGATAGTCGAGCGACCTCGGATAGACGCCATGGCCCGAAGCGATCGCGAAGAAGTCCGCCCAGCGCTTGTCGGTCATGGCGCCAGGCCCAGCCTCTGCGGCCTCCCCCGAATCGACGATGCCATACTGGCGCATCTTGTCGCGCGCCTGTGCGAGCACATCCTCGGTCATCTCCGGATTGTCCTTGAGAATAAGCCGGTCGGCCGGCGCCGGATCGCCATGCAGATAGTCATGCCAGCCCTTGGCGCTGGCCTCGACAAAGGCGCGCACGGCCTTTGGATCGGAGGCCATGAGGCGGTCGGAGACAATGACCATGCTGGCATAGCCGGGGTAGCCCTCGTCGGCGAGCAGGAAAACCTCCGGCTTCAGATGGCCCTGCTTTTCGATCGTGTATGGCTCGCTGGTCAGGTAGCCCTCCTGAACCAGACGCTTGTCGGCCAGAAACGGCGCGTTGCTGAAGGCATATTTGCGCACCTGATCGTCGGTGAAGCCGTACTTGGCCTTGAGCCACACCCAGAAGGCCGAGATTGAAGCGTCCGCCAGGAGGATCGGATGGCCCTTCATATCGGCTAGGGAATGGATGCCGACGTCCGGATGGGCAATCAGGACCTGCGGATCCTTCTGCATGAAAGCGGCCACCGCCCGCACCGGGGCGTGCTGGGCGGCCAGGTTCATGACGATGAAGCTGTTGGAGCCGATGCCCATCTCGGCCGCGCCGGAGGCCACCAGCTGAGGCACATTCACACCGGGGCCGCCGGGAATGAAGCTGACCGCGAGACCGCGCTTGGTGTATTCGCCCTCGGCGAGGGCTTCATAATAGCCGCCCTGTTCGGCTTCGGCCCGCCAGTCCGTGGCGAAACGGATCTGCACGCCCCCGCCCGATGCAGGTGCGCGTGGCGCACAAGCGGGCGCCAGCAGGGCGGCGGCAAGGCCGATGATCAGGCTCAGCTTCATGTCGCGGACGTTAGGGCGCGCCTTCGCCTGCGCCAAGGGCGAGAGATTCGCGCAGGGCTTCGAGCTCGAGCCAGGCATCCTCGGCTGCAGCCAGCGCGATTCGAGACTCTGCCAGGTCTCGGCCAAGGCGCTCGAACGCCGAAGGGTCTCGGGCAAAGAGGCCCGGGTCAGCCAGTCGGTTTTCCAGCAAGGCGATTCGGTTCGTGAGACTGGGGATCTCGGCCTCCAGTTCGGCGAGCCGCCGTTGTTCGCGATAGGAGAGCTTGGCGCTCCTGGGTTTGACGCGCTCGGCTGTCTCCCTTCGCCTGGGCGTTGTCGAGACACGTCGCTTTGAAAAGAAATCCGGGTTCTGAGACCCAAAATCAGCCCATCCGCCCGGCGTCTCAACCACTTCACCGGTTCCCTTGAGAGCGATGGTCGAGGTGGCCAGGCGTTCAACGAAATCGCGATCGTGGCTCGCCAGGATCACGGTCCCCTCGTAGTCCGCCAACAGGTCCTCCAGCAAAGTCAGGGTCTCCAGGTCGAGATCATTGGTGGGTTCGTCCAGCACCAGCAGATTCGAGGGCTTGGCGAGCGCCAGGGCGAGGAGTAGTCGGCCGCGCTCCCCACCCGAGAGCGAGGCGACGGGCTGGCGAAGCTGTTCGGACCGGAACATGAAATCGGCCGCGTATCCGGCGACATGCCGGGGCCGGCCGCGGACCATGATCTGATCGCCGCCGGCCGGCGCCAGCGTGTCCATGAGGTTTCGGTCTGGTGAGAGTTCGGCGCGGCTCTGGCTCGCGAACGCGAGTTGGATCGACGCCCCAAGTCGAACCTCGCCCGAGTCCGGCTCGATACGGCCAAGCAGAAGGCCGATCAGCGTCGTCTTGCCCGCCCCGTTCGGACCAAGGATGGCGATCTTTTCGCCGCGCAGGATCCGTGTCGAGAAATCGCTGACCAGGCGTCGTTCGGCGAACGACTTGGTGATGTTTCGCGCTTCAATGACCAAGGCGCCGGATCTGGGCGACCCGGTCGCAGCCAACCTCGGGCCACCCGTCCCGGACGCCATCCGGAGCGCCTTTTCCGCTCGCAGCGCATGAAGTCGTCGCCGGCGGCCCTCATTGCGCGCCCGCCGGGCGGTGACTCCAAAGCTGAGCCATCGCTCTTCGCGCTCGACCGCCTTTGCCAGGCGACGTCGAATTTCGTCCTCCGCCGCCAGGATTCCCTCTGCCCAGCTATCGAATTTCACAAAGGATTCGTCCAGGCGGCGCAAGCGACCGCGCTCCAGCCAGAAGCAGACCTGACTCACCGCCTCCAGAAACGTCCGGTCATGGCTGACCAGCAGCAGGGCGGCGCGCTGTCGGCCAAGACGAGTCTCGAGGGCTTCAATGGCCAGGATGTCGAGATGATTGGTCGGTTCGTCGAGAAGCAGGACGTCCGGCTCTTCGGCGAAGGCGCGCGCGAGGGCGGCGCGGCGCGTCTCGCCTCCGGATAGGTTTGCGGTCGGGCTGGCCGGATCGAGGCCCATGGATTCGAGAGCGGCTCGGGCAAGATGGGGCGCAGCCCGGCCCGTTTCAGCCCAGGCCTGGAGGGTTTCGCCAGCGATGATCGGCTCTTGCGCCACCAGGGCGATTGACAGTCCTGGGACGGTGATCCTCTCGCCCACGTCGGGGTCAATCTCGCCCAGAAGCAGGCGCAGCAGCGTCGATTTGCCGGTCCCATTGCGACCCACCAAACAGGCGCGCTCGCCCCGTCCGAGCGCCAGGTCAACGCCCTCGAACAGCATCGTCGGACCGTCGGCGAGACCGACGTCTCGCAGCGCAAGAATCGGCGGCGCCATGGCCGCCGACAATCCATCAGCAGGATTGAGGGATCAATCATGCCGTCTCAGCTGGACCTCGCAGGCAGCCCAACCCTCCGGCTCAGCGAATGACGGATACGAGGGCGGCGCGACAACCGGAGTCGCCGCGCCGCCTTTCGCCCACCCCGATGTCTCGGGTCAGATAGCGGGCTTGATCTCGATCTGGCGGGCGGTGGCGGACTTCGGCTTGGCCACCTTCACCTTCAACAGGCCCTTGTCCATGCTTGCCCTGACGCTTTCCGCCTCGAGATTGGTCGGCAGTGGAATGGATCTTGAGAAGGCGCCGTAGTTGCGCTCGAGGAGCTGATAGGATTTCCCTTTGTGCTCCTGCTCAGCCTGCTTCTCGCCCTTGATGGTCAGAACGCCGTCGGCAAGGGAGAGGTTGACATCTCCCACCTCCATGCCGGGCAACTCGGCAGTGATCTCGATTTCCTTATCGGACTCGACGACATCGATATGGGGATAGGCCCAGCTAGGGGTGGCCGAGTTGGCGCCCCAAACCGGAATGTTCCGCGCGAAGCTGTCGAACACCCGATCGATCTCACGCTGCAGTGTGTTGAAGCCGATGTCCCGGTGTGCAGGCGCACCGTTTTCCCGGCCAAACGGGACAAGATTCATCTCTTACCTCCTGCGTTGCATCGCCGGATGGCGATCCTTTGTTAAGAGCATTGGCTGATGGCGATCATTGGAACTTGGCCGGGATAATCTGCAGCAAAGCGGATCAATTCGCGTTTCAAGCGTCGAAAACCTGAACGACGGCGCGGGATCATTTCCGCCGTTCCCAACGATCGTTGCCTGGATGACTCGCGCGGCTTTGTTCCTGACAGCCGGCCACTCGAGGGTTTAGGAACTAGCTGATGGCGGCCGAGCCCTTTTGGCAAACCAAGACCCTGGCGGAGATGTCGGCCTCCGAATGGGAGAGCCTGTGCGACGGATGCGGCCTGTGCTGCCTCATTCGCTACGAGGACGAGGACACCGGGATCGTGACCCCGACACGCGTCGCTTGCCGTCTGTTCGACGGCGAAGCCTGTCGCTGCCGCGACTACGCAAACCGCCGCGATTTCGTTCCCGACTGCATCAAGCTGACCCCAGGCAACGTGAAGTCTCTGCCTTGGATGCCCAAGAGCTGCGCCTACAGGCGGCTCGCCGAAGGCCGCGGCCTGGCGTCCTGGCATCCTTTGGTGAGCGGCGACCCGGAGAGTATTCATAAGGCAGGCGTCTCGGTCCGCAACGAGACCATCAGCGAGGACACGCTCGTCGATCCGGAGGACGCGCTGGACTACATGGCGCCGGATCTGATGATCGAGCGTGGAGCGGCACCACTTGCACGCCGCGCCCGAGGCTCTAACTCAGGCGGCGAATGAAGGAATAGAACGACTTGGCGCAAGATCCGTACAAGGAACTGGGGGTGTCGCGAGCGGCCTCGGCCGACGACATCCGCAAGGCGTTCCGCAAGCTCGCCAAGCAGCATCACCCCGACGCCAATCCGGGCGACAAGGCCTCCGAAGAGAAGTTCAAACAACTGAGCGCCGCCTTCGACCTGCTCGGCGATCCAGACAAGCGGCGCAAGTTCGACGCCGGCGAGATCGACGCCGACGGCCGCGAGACCATGCGCGGATTCACCGGCAACCCGTTCGGTCAGGGCGCGGGGGCTGGCGCGGGAATGCGCGGCGCTGAATTCGACAACATCGATTTCTCGGACATCCTGGGCGACCTCTTCGGGGGCGGCGGACGGCGCGGCGGGTTCGCATCGCGCGGCGCCAATGTGAAGGCCCGCGTCGAGATAGACCTGGAAGAAGCGGTAAAGGGCGGCAAGCGGCGGATCTCATTCAACGACGGACGTGTGCTCGAAGTCACCATCCCGGTCGGCGCCGCTGACGGCCAGATGCTGAGACTGAAGGATCAGGGCTCACCCGGCCGAGCCGGCCCGGGCGATGCTCTGATCGAGATCGTCATCCGGCCGCATCCGAAGTTCCGCCGCGAGGGCGATCACTTGATCATGGATGTGCCGATCACGGTGCCAGACGCGATCCTTGGCGGAAAGGTCCAGGCGCCGACACCGGACGGTCCGGTGACGCTGAATGTCCCTAAAGGGTCCAATACAGGCGCGGTGCTCAGGCTTCGCAAACGCGGTCTCGCCGACGGCAATGGTCGACGCGGGGACCTGCTCGCCCGGCTTGTCGTGACCCTTCCCGAAAGTCCGGATTCGAAGCTCGAGGAGTTCGCCGAGGAATGGCGGCGAGAGCGGCCCTATACGCCCCGCCAGCGTACCTGAACGAGCGCAACGATCAGAATAGGATGATGAAAACGCCATTTGGGCGCATGTTCAGTCCCCGTTCAGGCCGCCACCCTTAAACCAGCCTCGTGAAAAGTTTGCGCGCCTTGCTGGCGACGGCGCTGATCGCCATCGCACTTTCGGGACACGCCCAGCAGCGTCTGGAGCGCGCGCGTCCGGCTATGGGCGGCGGTGGCGGGCGCGGCTTTTTCGGCGCACCGGTGTTCGACGGCGGCGCCCATGGCTACCGGCCCGGTTTCCAAGGATATTCTGGCGGACATTACGCCCCGCCAGCCTATCCGCAGCAACGTGGCGCTCCTCCGCAAGCTTATCCGCCCTATGGCGGCCCTTATCGGACCGGCGCGCCGGCAATGGGCGGTCGCTGGCGCAACCAGGAAAACTTCCTTCGCCAAGGGGTGCGGCAGGGCCAGCTGGCGCCGCTTGGCCGCGTCATTGAGAACATCCGCCGGGTCATGCCAGGACGACAGCTTGACGCCGGGCTTGAATATCTGGGCCCGAGGCTCGTTTATCGGGTGCGTTGGATGACGACGCAGGGGCGTCGGATGGATTACTACGTCGACGCCACATCCGGCGCGATCCTGCCCGGCAGATAGGGGAGCTAGCCGCTTGCGCATTCTGCTGGTGGAGGACGATCCGGACCTGTCTCGCCAGCTGAAGCGAGCGCTGGCGGACGCCGGCTATGCCGTCGACCACGCCGCCGACGGCGAAGAGGCCGGATTTCTCGGCGAAACCGAGCCCTATGACGCCATCGTTCTCGATCTTGGCCTTCCCAAGGTCGACGGCGCTTCGGTGCTGGAAGGCTGGCGGCGCGGCGCCGTCGCCACGCCGGTGTTGATCCTCACCGCCCGGGGGTCATGGAGCGAGAAGGTGGCAGGCTTTGACGCCGGCGCTGATGACTACCTGACCAAGCCGTTCCACACCGAGGAACTGCTGGCTCGCCTGCGCGCGCTCTTGCGCCGTTCCGCCGGTCACGCCGCGCCGAATCTCGCGTGCGGCGCCTTGCGCCTCGATCCGCGCGCCGCCAGGGCTTCTGTTGGCGGCGAGCCCGTGCGGCTGACGTCGCTCGAGTACCGAATGTTGCACTATCTGATGATGCATCAAGGCCGGGTCATCAGCCGGACTGAGTTGGTCGAACATCTGTACGATCAGGATTTCGATCGCGATTCCAACACCATCGAGGTGTTTGTCGGTCGCCTTCGCAAGAAGATTGGGGCCGACCGGGTCGAGACTGTTCGCGGCCTAGGCTACCGTTTGGTCGCGCTCGAGGGCGAGGCGAACGAGGCGTGAGGATCGCCAGGCCGATGGCGCCGTCGCTCGTCCGGCGCCTGGTCCTGCTGGCGGCTGCCTGGAGCCTCGTCGTGCTGGTCGTGGCCGGCCTGTCACTGTCCCTGTTCTTCAACCACACCGCGACGACGCGGTTCGATGATGAGCTAGGTGAAACCGTCGACGGACTCCTCGCCGGAACCTCAACGGAGGGAGGCCAGGTGACGCCGCCCGCGGCGGTCGATCCGCGCGAGCAGCGCGCCTATTCCGGCGAATATTGGGAAATCGCCACACCGGACGGCGCCGGCGGTCTCAAGGCGCTGGCGCGCTCGCGCTCGCTTTGGGATCGCGCGCTGGCGCCGCCACCACAGGGCGTCGCCGCATTGGCCAAGCCCGAGGGCCAATCGCTCTTCTACGATGCGCCGGGCCCGCTCGATCAGCCGCTGCGGGTGGACGCCCTCCAGGCGCGGGTCGAGGGCTATGCCCAGCCGGTGGTGTTCATGGCCGCCGAGGACCGCACTCCGGTGAACCGCGACGTGCGGACGTTTGTCACCACGATCGCAGTCGCATTGGGAATCCTGGGGATTGGCTTGATCCTCGCGGTGATCATCCAGGTCCGGGTGGGCCTTCAGCCACTCTTCGCCCTGCGCCGGGAGGTCGCTGACGTAAGAACCGGTAAATTGGAGCGACTCGAGAAGACCTATCCGACCGAACTCGAGCCGCTGGCCGCCGAACTCAACGCGCTGGTCGCCCACAATCAGCAGGTCGTCGAGCGTCAGCGGACGCATGTCGGCAATCTCGCCCACGCGCTCAAAACACCCCTGTCAGTGATCATGGCCGAAGCTGGCCAGACCGGCGGCGAACTGGCCAAGGTCGTAGCGCGACAGGCGCTGATCATGAGCCAGCAGGTCGACTACCAATTGCGGCGGGCCAGGGCCGCCGCCCGGACCCAGGGCCACGGGCAAAGAACCGAAGTCGGACCGGTGATCGACGAGCTGGCGCGGGCCCTCGAACGCATTTTCCAGGACAAGATCGGCGAGATCCGCATCGAATGTCCCGACGGGCTGATGTTCGTGGGCGAGCGGCAGGACCTGCTCGAGATCGCCGGCAATGTGATGGAAAATGCTTGCAAATGGGCGCAGCGGCGCGTCCGGGTGGCCGCCGCGGCCAAGCCCGAGGCGCCGGTCTTCTCCCTGACCGTCGAGGATGATGGACCGGGCCTTGCGCCCGAACTGCGGGAGACGGTCCTGCGCCGCGGTGAGCGCCTCGACGAAAGCGCACCCGGTTCAGGTCTGGGCCTTTCCATCGTCGACGAACTCGCCCGCGCCTATGACGGGTCGATTGAGCTGGGCGACTCTCGCCTCGGCGGACTTGCAGTTGAAATCTGCCTTCCGCGGGCGGTCAATTGACGGCGCCACTCGCGGGCTCCGTTCATTTCCACTAACAGGGCGCCATGATCGGCTTCTGGGTCGCGGCCGCATTCCTTGCGGCGGGTGCGGCCGCGCTCATGCTTGCCCGCGCCGCCCAGAGCGCTCGATTGACGTCGCGCGCCGATCCCCGGATCGAGGTCTATCGCCGCGCCATCGGCGAAATCGACGAGATGGCCGATCGGGAACTTTTGGCGCCTGACGAACGTCGCCAGCTGCGGGCCGAGGCGGCAAGACGGCTGATCGGAGCCTCCGACCGACCTACGCCGCAGGTCCACAGGAGTCTGGGTCGCGGTTCATCGCTCGCCGCCGCCGGAGCAGTCGCCGTCATCGCGGTCGCCATCTATGCGCTGATCGGTTCGCCAGATCTGCCTGACCAGCCCTTCGCGCAGCGTCTCGCCGGTTGGGAGGCGCACCCGGAAGACGCCGCGCCCGACGCCCTGGCCGCAACCCTCGAGGCAATCGCCGATTGCCGGCCCGGCGATCCAACACCCCTGCGCAAACTGGCGGCCTTGGATCTTGGACTCGGCGATGCGGATGGGGCGGCTCACGCGCTGCGCCGGGCCCTGATGCTCGAACCGGCCAATGCAGACCTTGCCGCCATGCTGGGTGAGGTGAAGGTGCTTCAGAGCGGAGGGGCGCTGACGCCTGAGGCCCGCGCGCTTTTTCAGCGGGCGTCTGCGCAGGACCCGCATCAGGCAGCCGCCCGTTACTATCTCGCCAAGGCCGCGATCATCGACGGCGATGTGACCGGCGGTCTCGGACAATGGCGTGCGCTGCTGGCCGACCTGCCGGCAAATGATGCGCGGCGAATCGCCCTGGCGGCCGAGATCGACGCCACCGAGCGGAGCGGACGATTGACCGAGCCGCAAACGTCGGAGGCGACGCCTTCCGCTTCAGACATGACGGGAGCGATCCGCGGCATGGTCGACAGCCTGGCGACTCGCCTCGCCGCCCATCCGGACGATCCGCAAGGCTGGGTGCGCCTCGTCCGGGCCTATGCCGTTCTGGGCGACGACGCGGCGCGCGACGGGGCTGTCGCGGCAGCCCGCAAGCGCTACGCCGGGCGACCGGACGAGCTGACCGCCCTTTCCGAGGCGGCCAAGGCGCCGGCGATGGCCACCGGAGTCCGTTAATGGCGTGGCTGCCGAAATCACGGACCGCTCGGCGGCGCTTCCTAGTGGTGGCGGCAGCGGCGCCGATCCTGGCGTTGGCGGCCGGCCTCACACTTTATGGCCTGCGTAGCTCTATTTCCTACTTCTACACGCCTGCTCAAGCGGAGGCGGCGCACGTACCGGCTGGCCTGGCCATCCAGCTTGGCGGTCTCGTGGACAAGGGGTCCGTCGCCAAGGCCCCGGACGGGGCCGTCCGCTTCGTCGTCTCCGATCGCATCGCTCATGCCCCGGTTGTCTTCCGCGGCGACCTGCCGGACCTGTTCCGCGAGGGTCAAGGCGTGGTCGCGATCGGCGCTTTTAACGAACGCGGCGTGTTCGTCGCCTCCAGCATCCTCGCCAAGCATGACGAACGCTATATGCCGCGTGAACTCAGCCGCGCGCTCAAGGCGCGGGGTGAATGGCGCGGCGCGGGCGCAATGCCGCGTTACGATCAGGGCGGTCCGACATGACCGTCGAACTGGGCGCTTTCGCCCTCATCCTCGCCTTCAGTGTTTCACTGGCCCAGGCGCTCCTTTCCTTTGCCGGGCGGGCAAGACGCGACGCGACCCTTACCGGCTGCGGCGAAGGTGCGGCGATCGCGGCTTTCGGCTGTGTGGCGATCGGCTATGCGGCGTTGATCTGGGCGTTCGTCAGTTCGGACTTCTCGGTGGCGAATGTGGCTCAAAATTCCCACACCGAAAAACCGCTGATCTACAAAATCGCCGGCGCCTGGGGCAGCCATGAGGGTTCGATCCTCCTGTGGTGCCTCATGCTCACCGCCTATGGCGCGGTTCTGTCGTTTGCCAAGACGCTACCCTGGAACCTCAAGGCGACGGCGGTCGGAGTTCAGGGATGCCTTGGGGTCCTGTTCATCGGCTACATGGTGTTCGCCTCCAATCCGCTCATGCGGGTGGTCATGCCGCCGGTGGAGGGGCGCTCGCTCAATCCGCTTCTTCAGGACCCGGCCCTGGCGGCTCATCCGCCGTTCCTCTACGCCGGCTATGTCGGCCTTTCGGTTGTCTTCTCTTTGGCCCTGGCCGGCCTCGTGGAGGGGCGCGTCGACGCTGCCTGGGCCAGGTGGGTCCGTCCATGGACCCTGACGGCCTGGAGTTTCCTCACCGTCGGCATCACCTTGGGCTCCTTCTGGGCCTACTACGAGCTAGGCTGGGGCGGCTGGTGGTTCTGGGATCCGGTCGAGAACGCCAGCCTGATGCCCTGGCTGATGGCCACGGCCCTGCTCCACTCGGCGATCGTCACCGAAAAGCGCGGCGCGCTGGCGGCTTGGACGACTTTCCTGGCCATTGGCGCCTTTACCCTGTCCATGCTGGGCGCTTTCCTGGTGCGCTCCGGCGTCCTGACCTCGGTGCATGCCTTTGCGGTTGATCCACGCCGGGGCCTTTTCCTGCTCGCAATCCTCGGGATCGCGGCTGGATCCGGCTTCGCCCTGTTCGCCTGGCGAGCTCCGCTGTTGAAGGACTCCCAGGTGTTTGCGCCGGTGAGTCGCGAGAGCGCGCTGGTGATCAACAACATTATCCTGGCCGCGGTGGCTTCGACCGTGCTCCTGGGAACGCTCTGGCCGCTGTTGCTCGAGGCGACGGGGCGTCAGGGCGGTGTTGGGGCGCCCTACTACGACACGGTCGTCGGACCCTTGATGGCGGTCGCCTTCCTGCTTCTGCCGTTCGGCCCCTTGCTGGCCTGGAAGCGAGGACAGGCGTCCGGAGCCGCCAGACGCCTCATCTGGGCGGGCGTAGCTGCCGTAGCCGTGGGCGCCGCGGCCATCGTTCTGATCAGCCCAAGGCACGCCGCGGCCAGCCTGGGCCTCGCCCTTGGCGTCTGGGTCATTGCCGGCGCCCTTGAAGAAGCGGCCGGCCGCCTCAAGCTTTTGCGCGCGCCCCTGAGTGAGAGTGGCCGCCGCCTTGGCGCTTTGCCGCGCGGCGCCTGGGGGATGACGCTCGCCCACATCGGCCTTGGCCTCTTCGCCATGGGCGCGGCGTTCGAGACCGGCTGGCGAGTGGAAGCCGCGCAGGTCCTTAGAGCGGGCGAGTCCATGTCGTTGGGCGCATATCACTTGAAGCTCGGCTCTGTGGCCGTACGGCCCGGACCGAACTATGATGCCGAAGAGGCCCAGATCGCCATCACCGACGGCGCGGGAAATATCGTCTGTGACGCCAGACCGGGCCGGCGGACCTACGATGTCGGCGGCGAGACGGTGTCCAGGGTGGCGCTGTGCCCGACTCTCCTCAGCGATCATTATGTCGTGTTGGGCGAGAGGCGGATGGCCGGCCAGGACTCGGCTTGGCTCGTGCGGGCCTACGTCAATCCATGGATCCGGCTGGTTTTCCTTGGACCCCTGCTTATGGCCCTGGGCGGGGCCGTCTCCCTTTCCGATCGGCGACTGCGCCTGGCCTCAGGCCGCAGAGCGTCCGCCCCGGCTCTGGCGCCGGCGGAATGAGACGCTGGCCGCTCGTGATGGCCGCATTGCTCTGCCTGGCTGCGGCGGACGACCCCGCCGACCGCCTGCACAACCCTGCGCAGGAAGCCCGGGCGCGATCCCTGTTCCGCGAGACGCGCTGCCTGGTCTGCCAAGGCGAGTCGATTGACGACTCGGATGCTCCCCTGGCCGCAGATCTGCGCCGGGTGATCCGTGAGCGCGTGGCTGTTGGGGCCAGCGACGGCCAAGTGCGCTCCTTTCTTGCGGCTCGCTACGGAGATTTCGTGCTTTTTCGGCCTCAAGTCACCTGGACCAACGCATTCCTCTGGACGACTCCGTTTTTGATCGCACTGGCCGGTGCGGCCTGGCTCGTCGCGCGCGGGCGCACCGGACCACAGAACATTGCGGAGCTATCCGCCGACGAAGAGACCAGACTGGCCGCCCTTGAACATGCGTCAGACACCTTCGCGCCAGAATTGCGCTCCAAGAACGCCGCCGGACTAACGGAAAGGTAACTTGAGCGCCCTCGCGCTCCTTGGCATCCGATACTAGATTAGCACCACGGCCCTCTTGGATCCGTGGGCTCGTAAGGAACTACATTCATGGCCGTCACCAGATTTCATGTCGTCATCGGCGCCCTCGCAGGCGCCGCCATCGCCGCCGCCGCCATGGCTGGGGCCGGCTTGCGCTCGCATCCGTTTGGCCTCGACGGAGGCCAGTTGATCAAGGCATCCCTGCCCGAACTGCCGTCGACTCCGAGTTCGCCCATGTCGTTCGCCGACATCTTCGAGAAGGTTTCGCCGGCTGTCGTTTCGGTGGATGTCACTTCGCGCGCGCCGGTGACTACACTGCGCGGCATTCCCGGTTTCGAGAACTTCCCGTTCGAAATCGTACCGAAGGGCCAAGGCAGCCAAGACGGCCAGGGGGCCCAAGGCGGCCCAGCTCAACCGGGGCCGAAGCAACTATCGGCCGGATCGGGCTTCTTCATTTCGCCGGACGGCTACATCGTCACCAACAACCATGTCGTCGACCACGCCGACGAGATCAAAGTGGTCCTCAAGGACGGCAAGGAGCTCAAGGGCGTGGTTGTGGGGCGCGACGACGCGACCGACCTCGCCGTGATCAAGGTCGAGGGCCACGGATTTCCGTACGTGAACTTCGAGACCTCGGCCAAGCCGCGCGTGGGCGACTGGGTCCTGGCAGTGGGCAATCCCTTCAGCCTGGGAAACACCGCCACGGCCGGCATCGTTTCGGCTTACAATCGCGATCTCGGCGAGAATTTCGTCGACTACATTCAGATCGACGCGCCTATCAACCGCGGCAATTCCGGCGGACCGACTTTCGACACCTACGGGCGCGTGATCGGGGTCAACACGGCGATCTTTTCGCCGTCCGGCGGATCGGTTGGCATCGGATTCGATATCCCTGCCGACGTCGCCGCCCAGGTGACCAAGCAGCTGATCTCAACCGGCAAGATCCAGCGCGGCTATATCGGCGCTACCATTCAGCAGCTCAGTTCCGAAATGGCTGACTCCTTCGGACTCTCCGGACGCACTGGCGCGGTCGTGGCCGACGTCGTCCCCGGCGGCCCCGCGCAGAAGGCCGGCGTGGTGTCTGGTGACATTGTCGTCGGGGTCAATGGCCAGGCGATCGCCAACTACACCGAAATGACGCGGGAGATCGCCAAGGTGCCGGCCGGCGATGTCGCTCGCCTCGATCTCTATCGCGACGGCAAGGAGCGTTCCGTCGACGTGCGAACGGCCCTGCGGCCCTCGGAGTCGCAACTTGCTGAAAACAATGGTCAAAACGGCGAGCCAGGCGATGAAATGGGATCTTCGCGGGCGACGCCAGGGGCCGCGATCCTCGGCATGAATCTGGCGCCGCTCAGTCCGTCTGAGCGCCAGGAGTTCAACCTCGGCCAGAACGCGCGCGGCGTGGTCATCGAAGGCGTCAACGGGACTTCCGACGCGAGCGACAAGGGGCTGCAGCGCGGCGACGTCATCGTTCGGGCTGGCGACCGCGAGGTGGCGTCCACCGGCGATATCGCGGCGGCTGTGTCGACATGGAAGAAGGAAGGTCGCAAGGAGATTCCTCTGGCCATCAACCGGGGCGGACGCACCCTGTTCGTGCCGCTGAAGATAGACGGATGAGCCTGACCGCAAGCGCGGTCGAAATCTTTGGGGGCTGAATGCGGGTCTTAATCGTCGAGGACGATCTCGAGGCGTCCGCCGCCATGGCCAAGGGCCTGGCGGAGGCGGGTTATGAGTGCCTCACCGCGTCCGATGGCGAAGAGGGCCTCACTGCAGCCGACGGATCACGGTTCGATGTCCTGATTGTCGACCGGATGATGCCGCGGGTCGACGGCGTCGCCATGGTCGAACGCCTGCGCTCTCGCGGCGATCAGACACCGGTGCTGTTCCTCTCTGCGCTTGGCGAGATCCATGATCGCGTCACCGGCCTCAAGGCTGGCGGCGACGACTATCTGGTCAAGCCCTACGCCTTCGCTGAACTCATTGCCCGCGTTGAGGCCCTGGCTCGCCGGCGGGAGACCGGCTCGGTTCAAACGGTGCTGAAAGTCGGCGACCTGGAGATGGACCTTCTCGGCCGCGAAGTTCGTCGAGCCGGGCAGGAGATCGACCTGCAGCCGCGCGAATTCCAATTGCTCGAGTTCCTGATGCGCAACGCCGGCCAATCGGTCACCCGCACCATGCTGCTGGAGAAGGTGTGGGAGTACCACTTCGACCCGCAGACTAATGTCATCGACGTCCACATCTCACGGCTGCGGGCCAAGATCGACAAGGGCTTCGACCGGCCGATGCTACAGACCGTGCGGGGCGCGGGCTACCGCCTCGAAGCCTGATCGGGGACCGGGCGGATGCGCCTGCCCAGGGTTCTTAGAACCACCCCATTTCGCCTGACGCTGCTGTTCCTGGCGCTTTTTGCCGCCGCTGCCTGCGCCTTCCTCGCCTACATATACCTGGCCACCGCCGGCGAGGTTACCCGCAAGGCGGATTCGCTGGTCCGCGCCGAGATGCGCTCTCTCGAGGCGGTCTATGCGCGCGGCGGCTTTGCCGAACTCAACCACGCGGTGATCGAGCGGTCCTCGAGCAACCCGTCGCTGGTCTACCTACTGATGGACAAGGAAGGGCATGCCGTTTCCGGCTCGATCCCGCAGTCGCCGGTCAAGATCGGCGATCGCGATCAGGCGTGGTCGAGCTTCGTACTCACAGAGACCAATCCCGACGGCGCGGTGCTTCGCCTGCCAGCGCGCGGCCTGGAGGAACGCATGTCCGGCGGCG
Source organism: Caulobacteraceae bacterium (assembly GCA_036491275.1). Taxonomy (GTDB): domain Bacteria; phylum Pseudomonadota; class Alphaproteobacteria; order Caulobacterales; family Caulobacteraceae; genus Acaudatibacter. The sequence continues at coordinate 19,675 of DASXCH010000098.1, read as the reverse complement.
AATACATGTTCGTCGGCGCCGATGTCGGTGAGGCCGAGGGTTTCGTGGTCAGGATCCTCAGGGCCCTTTGGGGCGCCGGGGCGCTGGTGATCGTCCTTGGCCTTGTCGGCGGGGTCCTGGTGAGCCGGGACGTCAGCCGCAACATGGCGAGTCTCACCGACGTCATCGACGCCGCCCGGAGCGGCGATCTTGCCGCCCGAGCCAGAATCCGCGGCGCCGGTGACGAATATGACGAGCTCGCCAGCGGCCTCAATGACATGCTCGAGCGTCTCGAACGCTCCGTTGGCGGTCTCAGGCACGCCGGCAACGCCATCGCCCATGATCTTCGCTCCCCGCTTACCCGCCTGAGGGCGCGGCTCGAAGCCGCGATGATCGAAGCCGACGCCGGCCGCGGCGATCCCAAGGCCGCCCTGCATCAGGCGCTCGAAGATGCGGACGGTGTTCTTCGGACCTTCTCCGCCGTGCTGGCCATCGCACGGCTTGAAGCCGCCGGCGACGCTCCCGACCAGGCCCTGTTCGACCCTGGCGTGCTGGCGGCCGATGTCTCCGAACTCTACGAGCCTCTCGCCGACGATAAGGGCCTAGATTTCAAGGCGGAACTGACTCCCGGCCTTTCGGTCAAAGGCAATCGTGAGTTCGTCGCCCAGGCGCTCTCCAACATCCTCGACAACGCCGTGAAATATACCCCTCTCGGCGGGGCGATCATGTTGCGTGTCCGGCGCCGCTCGTCAGGCGATATCGAGATGTCGGTCACCGACACGGGGCCCGGCGTCGGCGCCGCCGATCGAGAACGGGTGATCGAACGATTCGTCCGCCTCGAGCACAGCCGCAATCTGCCGGGCGTAGGCCTCGGACTTTCGCTGGTCGCAGCCGTCGCTCGCGCTCATCGCGGCCACCTGGAGCTGGACGAGGGTCCAGGCTCGACCGTTGGCGACGGGGCGGGCCTGCGGGTGGCGCTCGTCCTGCCAAAGGTCGGCTGATGGCGACTCCACTCGGCGGCCTTATCCGGCCATGCGGACCCGTCATCGACGCGGCCGCCGCCGAACGAGCCCGCGATCGCCTCAACGAGGCCGCAGGCGAGGATGGCTGGGGCGCCGACCTGCAAGCCGCCTGGCCAGCGCTGGCGCCCGTCTTCGCCGCCTCGCCCTACCTGGCGAGCTTGGCAAGCCGCGCACCGGAACGACTGTGTCGGTTGTTGTCACAGTCGGCGGAAGCCTCGTTGGCCGATGTCCTCAATCGCGTCGAAGCCTGCTCGGCGCATGTCGATATCGACGCCGCCGAAATCCGCCTTCGACTCCTCAAGGGCGACCTGCACCTCCTTGTCGCCCTGGCCGACCTTGGCGGCGTGTGGCGGCTCGAGGAGGTCACCGGCGCGCTCACGAGATTTGCCGACGTTGCGGTCCAGGCCGCCCTACGCCTGGCTGCGCGCGAAGCTCATGACCGCGGCCGGCTAGCCGCCGTCGGGGATGGCCGGGAAGGTCCGATCCCTGGTCTGTTTGTGATCGGCATGGGTAAGCTCGGCGCCTTCGAGCTCAACTATTCCAGCGACATAGACCTGACGGCCTTCTACGAGCCGGAAACGATTCCCGCTTCGGAAGGAACCGAGCCACGTTCCGTGGCGATCCGCGCCATCGAGCGGCTGGCCTCGCTCCTTCAGAGACGTACGGCCGAAGGCTACGTCTTTCGCGTCGATCTCAGGCTTCGCCCCGACCCTGCAACGACTTCGACGGCCGTGCCGACGGGCGAAGCTTTCGGCTACTATGAAAGTGTCGGGCAGAACTGGGAACGGGCGGCGCTCATCAAGGCCAGGCCGATCGCGGGCGACATCCCTAGAGGCGAGGCCTTCCTCTCCGAGCTTGCGCCATTCATCTGGCGGCGCAATCTCGATTTCGCGGCGATCGCGGACATCCATTCGATCAAGCGGCAGATCCACGTCCACAAGGTGGATGACCGGCTGAACGCCCCCGGTGCGGATCTCAAGCTCGGTCGCGGCGGCATCCGCGAGATCGAATTTTTCGCTCAGACGCAACAACTTATCCTCGGTGGCCGCCATCCCGGTCTTCGTTCGGCGCAGACCCTGGAAAGCCTGGACGCATTAGCGGCTGCTGGGCAGGTCGATCGGGCCGATGCCGCCGAGCTCGCCGCCGCTTATGAGACACTCCGCCGCCTCGAACACCGGGTGCAGATGCTGGACGACGAGCAAACCCACCGTCTGCCGACGGACGACAATGCCCGCAGACGCGTGGCGGCTCTGGCCGGATATGGCGACCTGCGCCGTTTCGACTCCGACGTCGCCAGGGTCCTGCGCGGCGTCAACAAGCGGTACGGCGCTCTCTTCGCCGGCGAAGAGCCCCTGTCCTCGCGCCATGGCAGCCTGATCTTCACCGGCGTCGACGACGACGCCGAGACGCTGCGAACCCTGACACGGATGGGATTTGCCGATTCGGCGATGGTCTCCGGCGCCATCCGCGCCTGGCACCACGGACGGATCGGACCGACACGAACCGAGCGCGGCCGGGAGCTGTTGACCCGTCTGACGCCGCGCTTGCTGGAGGCGGCGGCGGCCACCGGTGCGCCGGACACCGCCTTCGCCCGCTTTGCCGACTTCTTCATGCGGCTGACGAGCGGAATCCAGGTGCAGTCGCTCTTCCTGGCCCAGCCGGCGCTGCTGGCTCTGGTGGTCAGGATCATGGCCTTCGCTCCGCGCTTCGCGGTCACGCTCGCCCGGCATTCGGCGGCCCTCGACGCCCTTCTCGACCCAGACTTCTTCGCACCGATCAAGCCCCCGCCGGACCTGGCCCGCCGTTTGGCGGAGGTTGATGGATTCGAGGGCGCCATGGACCTGGCGCGGCGGGCCAGGCGAGAACACGCTTTCCGCGTGGCGGTGCAGGTGCTGGAAGGCGCAGCGAGCGCCGACGTCGCCGGCGCCGCCTTTGCCGATCTCGCCGACGCCCTCATCGCCGGCCTGGCGGCCGCCGGCCTGGCCGAGGTCGAACGGACGTTTGGACCCTTCAATGGTGATGTCGCGGTGATCGCGCTCGGCAAGTGCGGCTCGCGGGAAATGACCGCGCAGTCCGATCTTGATCTGATGACGCTCTATCAACCCCGTGAAGCAGACGCGATCTCTGCTTCGGCGGGACTCTCGGCCGACACCTACTATGCCCGCTTCACCCAGCGGCTGCTGGCGGCGCTCTCGGTCTACACCGCCGAGGGTGGCCTCTACGAAGTCGATCTGCAGCTGCGCCCGTCAGGGACCAAAGGACCGGTCGCGGTGAGCCTCGCGGCGTTCAACGGCTATTACGAAGCGGACGCCGAGACCTGGGAGTTGCTGGCTTTGACCCGCGCGCGAGTGGTCTGGTCAACCTCGGAATGCTTCGCCGGCGTCGCCCGAGGCGCCGTCGAAACAGCGCTACGCCGGCCGCGTGAGGCCATTCGCACTGGCCGTGATGTGACTGCGATGCGCGCCCTGATGGCCGCCGAGCGACCGCCCGCCGGCTTTTGGGACATGAAGCTCTCGGACGGTGGCCTGGTGGACATCGAATTCGCCGCCCAGCACCTGCAATTGGTCCATGCCGGCCAGGGAGGTCCCCTGGTGGCGAACACCGGCGAAGCGCTCACCGCGCTCCTTCGGGCCGGCCTGGCCGATGCAGGTCGTCTTGGTGAACTCATTGAGGCCTGGGGCCTGCAGCAGACGCTCTCCCAGCTTCTCAAGATCGCGCTGGAAGACGACCACGACCCCGAATCCGAACCTAAGGCCCTGCGCGCCCTGCTGGCCAAGGCCGGCGGCGCGCGCGACTTCCGCTCTCTCAAGACGCGATTGCGCGCTGCGCGAAAACGCGCCCTGGCCGCCTCGCGCGCTCTGATTTCCGCCTAGGCGCCTTCCAGGGCCCGATCGACCAGTTCTGTCAGGTTCTTGGAGAGCCCGGGGGTCGCCGCGATGCGCCTCAGCTCGGCTTTCATCAATTCCCCAAGTTCAGGCTTGTATCTCGGCCAGACGCACAGAGGCTCGACAAGCCGCCCGGCCGTTAGCGGGTTGGTCGCATCGGTGGAGATCACATGGTCGGCCAGAAAGCGATATCCCGCGCCGGATGGATCGTGAAATCTCGCCGGATTGGCGCCGGCGAAGGTCTGCACCAAGGCCCGCAGGCGTGAGGGGGTCTTGGCGTCGAAGTCCGGATGAGCCGTCAGCGCAATCACCCGGTTCAGCGCCCCTTCGTCCGGATCCCGCGCCTGAACGGCGAACCATTTGTCGATAACCAGCGGCTCATGCTTCCAGCGTGCGTAGAAGGCCTCGAGAGCGATGTCGAAATCCGCGCCGCCCATCAACATCAGGGCGTTCAGGCCGCCCATAGCCTCAGTCATGTTGGACGCCCGGTGGAGATGCTCACGCGCCCGCTCGCGGTTGCGGCCGTTGGGATTGCCGGCGAGCAGTTCGAGCGCCGCGTTGCGCAGGGCGCGACGGCCCGCGGCCTCGGCATCTGTGGAGAACTCGCCAACCCCGCCCATGCCCTCGTGGAGACGCTGCAGAATGGCCGCCAAATGAGCCGCCATCCGCCGGCGCAACGCCTCACGCGCGCCGCGAATCGCGGCTGGATCGGCCGCGGCGACCGCCTGGGCGAGGTCCGACTCGGAGGGCAGGGCGAGCAACAGCGCCTTGAGGGCCGGATCGGCCGACTGATCGTTCATCGCCCGCCCGACGGCGTCGGCGTAGCGCTCCTCGCCCACCTCGTCGATAGATCCCCCGGCGCGCTTGAGGATGAGGTCGCGGGCGAGGCTCTGGCCGGACTCCCATCGGTTGAAGAGGTCCGGATCAGCCGCCAGGAGCACATAGGCATCCTTGACCGGCGCGTCGGACGTCAATCGCACCGGGGCCGAGAAGCCGCGCAGAGCCGAGATCACCGGCGTGCGGTCGATTCCTTCCAGACGCAGGCGGCGCTCGGCGCCATCGAGCAGCACCACCTCCGTATCGCGCAGCACGCGACCGTCCTCATCGAGCAGGCCGAAGGCCACTGGGATCGGCAGGGGTCGTTTGTGGCTCTGGCCCGGCGTGGGGGCCGTCGATTGTCTGAACGTCAGGTCGAGCGCCCGCGCCTTGGCGTCGTATGCCGCGGTCAGTTCCACCGAGGGAGTTCCGGCCTGGCGATACCAGGTGAAGAAGTCATCAAGATTGCGGCCCGATACCTCGGCGAAGCAGGCGATGAAGGCCTCGACAGTCGTCGCCTGGCCATCCCATCGATCGAAATAAAGATCCATCCCCAGGCGGAACGCGTCCTCACCGATGAGGAGGCGCAACATGCGGATGACCTCGGCGCCCTTCTCGTAGATGGTCGCGGTGTAGAAGTTATCGATCTTGACGAAACTCTCCGGCCGCACCGGGTGGGCGAGCGGGCCGGCGTCCTCGCTGAACTGGCGGGCGCGGAGATCACGGACGTCCTTGATACGAGCCACCGCATGGCCACGCTGGTCGGCCGAGAAAGACTGATCGCGAAAGACAGTCAGGCCTTCCTTGAGACACAGCTGAAACCAGTCGCGGCAAGTGACTCTGTCGCCCGTCCAGTTGTGGAAATATTCGTGAGCGACGACGCTCTCGATGTTCTCGTAGTCGGCGTCGGTGGCCGTTTCTGGATCGGCCAACAGCAGCACGGAGTTGAAGATGTTGAGGCCCTTGTTCTCCATGGCCCCGAAATTGAAATCGCGCACGGCGACAATCATGAACAGGTCGAGGTCATACTCGCGGCCGAAGGCGGTCTCATCCCAGCGCATGGCCCGCTTGAGGCTGTCCATGGCATAGGCGGCCCGGGGCGCAAGACCGGTATCGACGTAGATCCGAAGCGCCACCTCGCGCCCGCTCATGGTGGTGAAAGAATCATCAAGCACGTCGAGTTCGCCGGCCACCAGGGCGAAGAGATAGCTCGGCTTGGGAAACGGATCCTGCCAGACCGCAAAGTGACGGCCTCCAGGCAGGTCGCCGGAGTCGAGCAGATTGCCGTTCGAGAGCAGCCGCGGGAAGGCTTTGTCGGCCTCGATCCGCACCGTGTAGCGCGCCAGCACGTCAGGCCGGTCGGCGAACCAGGTGATGTTACGAAAACCTTCGGCTTCGCATTGCGTGCAAAACCGTCCAGCCGAGACGTAGAGGCCCTGGAGGGCCGTGTTGCCGGCCGGATTGATTTCGACCTCGGTCTCCAGCACGAAGGCGGCCGGAACGCTGGGGACGGTGAGCCACTCCTTGTCGATCTGATGCTCTTCCGGACCCAGGCGACGACCATCAAGAGTGACCGAGACCGGCTTCAAGCGCTCGCCGTTGAGGCGCAGTGGCCTGTCATGCTCGCCATTCCGGCGGATAACCAGGCGCGTCGCCACGCGGGTGGCGGACGGCTCGAGCCGGAAATCGAGGTGAACCTCGTCGATGAGAAAGTCCGGAGGGGTGTAGTCGGCGAGTCGGATCGGCGGGGGCGTGTCGGTGCGCATGGCCGAGGTGTTTATCGCTGGCGACGGGCGCGCGCCAAGCAGGTCCGGAGACTTTTCCGCCGTCCGCGCGTCTTTTAGGGTCATCGCCCGCTCAGAACGCGCGAAACCGCCATGAGGTTAGACCTGCGTGGCATTCCGCCGCAGGATTCAACCGCCTTGACGCGTGGTCAGGCTTTCCGTTTGCGTAAAGCCGGCTATCGTTAATTGCGAGGAAGCGAACGCGGAAGAAAGATCATGGATTTCGACTACACCGACGACCAGAAGTTCCTCAGAACCGAAGCGCGGCGGTTCCTGGAGAGCCGCTCCCCCATCGAGGTCGTGCGCGGCGTGCTCAACGATGACTCCAAATCCTACGACGCGGGCTTGTGGAAAGCCGTCGCCGAGCAGGGCTGGCTGGGCGCAGCGATCCCCGAGGAACACGGCGGTCTTGGCCTTGGCCATATCGAGCTGGCCGCCATCGCCGAGGAACTCGGCCGGTCACTGGCGCCCATCCCCTTCGCTTCGACGGTCTATTTCGTGACCGAGGCGGTCATGCTCGCCGGTTCCGACGCCCAGAAATCCAGGTGGCTGCCTAAGATCGCCGCCGGAGAGGTGATCGGCTGCTTCGCCACCTCCGAACGCGCGGGCGCGCTCACAGAAGCTCAGGTGCAAGCGCGTATCGACGGCGGAAAGCTTTCCGGCGTGAAGATACCGGTCACCGATGGCGACATCGCCGACCTGGCGGTCGTCCTGGCCCGAGAAGGCAGCCGCACCAGTCTTTACCTGGTGGAACTTGTAGGCGCGGGCGTGACTCGGGAGACGATCCAGACCCTCGACCCGACCCGCGGGGTCGCCAAGCTGACGTTCGCCAACGCGGCGGCTGAACGACTGGGCGAAGCGGGCGAAGGCATGGCGCTGGCCGAGCAGGTGCTGAACCGGGCGGCTGTCTTGCTGGCCTTCGAGCAGGTCGGCGGGGCCGACCGCGCCCTGGAGATGGCCAAGAGCTACGCCCTCGAGCGTTACGCATTCGGCCGGCCGATCGGCAGCTATCAGGCTATCAAGCACAAGCTTGCCGACATCTACATCAAGAACGAGCTGGCGAGGTCCAACGCCTATTACGGCGCCTGGGCCCTGCAAACTGGAGCGGCGGAGCTGCCGGTGGCGGCGGCCGCGGCCCGTGTTGCAGCGTGCGAGGCTTTCTGGTTCGCCGCCAAGGAGAGCCTGCAGACGCACGGCGGCATGGGCTACACTTGGGAGGTGGACTGCCACCTCTTCTATCGCCGGGCCCAGCAACTGGGTCTGGTGGCCGGCGGCGCCAAGGCGTGGAAAGAGCGACTGGTCACCGAGCTCGAACGGCGCAACGCGGCCTGAGGAAGGAACTCAAGTCATGGATTTCAACGACACCCCTGAAGAAGCCGCCTATCGCGCCGAGGTTCGCGCATGGCTGGAGGCGAATGCGCCCAGGACCCGCGTCGGCGAAGTCAGTCATGACGACGCGCCGAACCTCGACGCCTCGAAGGCCTGGCAGCGCAAAAAGGCGGAGTCTGGCTACGCCTGCATCACCTGGCCCAAGGATTGGGGTGGTGGCGGCGGCAAGGCCTGGCAGTCGGTGATTTTCGGCCAGGAAGAGTCCAAGGTGACGACACCGATCAATCCGTTCGCCATCGGCCTTGGAATGTGCGTGCCGACGATCATGTCCGCCGGCAATGACGCCGACAAGGAACGCTTCGTGCGCCCGGCCGTCCTCGGCGATGAGATCTGGTGCCAGCTGTTCAGCGAGCCGGCCGGCGGGTCCGACGTGGCGGCGGCCCGCACGCGGGCGGTGCGCGATGGCGATGACTGGATGATCAACGGCCAGAAGGTATGGACCAGCGGCGCCCACTATTCGGATTTCGGTCTGCTGCTCACGCGTACCGACCCGGATCAGCCCAAGCACAAGGGCATGACCATGTTCTGGATCGACATGCACGATCCGGCCGTGGAAGTGCGCCCGATCCACCAGATGTCGGGCGCCTCGAACTTCAACGAGGTTTATTTCACCGACCTGCGGGTGAAGGACTCCCAGCGCGTCGGCGGCGTCGGCGAAGGCTGGCGGGTCGCCCTCGTCACCCTGATGAACGAACGCCTGTCGGTGGGCGGCGGCGGCGGCGGATCGGGCCACGGGCGGGTGTTCAAGCTGGCCAATGACGTCGCCACCCTTGCTGGTCCGGCGGCCAAGGACGCAGGGCTGCGCGAGAAGATCGCCGAATGGTTCGTTCAGGCCGAAGGGCTCAAATACACAACTTACCGGACGATGACCGCCCTGTCGCGCGGCCAGACCCCGGGACCGGAGAGTTCGATCGGCAAGATCGTCAGCGCCGGGGTGATGCAGGACATGGCCCACACCGCCCTCGATCTCGAGGACCAGTTCGGGATCATCAACGATCCGGCCCTGGCGCCCTTGGCGGCGGCGTTCCAGACAACCCTTATGGCCGCACCGGGCTTGAGGATCGCGGGCGGCACCGATGAGATCTTGCGCAACATCATCGCCGAGCGCGTGCTCGGCATGCCTCAGGACGTGCGCCTCGACAAGAATGTGCCGTTCAAGGACATCCCTTCAGGCCGCTGATCTGACCAAGGGGGCGACATGACGCTCAAGCTGATCGGCGCCGGCCTCGGCCGGACCGGGACACTGACGCTCAAGACTGCGCTCGAGCAGCTCGGATTTGGGCCTTGCCATCACATGGTGGAGGTGTTCGCTCATATGGAACAGGCGGACTTCTGGCGGCGCGCCGCTGAGGGTGAAGCCGTGGATTGGGAAGAGATCTACGCCGCCTATTCCTCGACCGTCGACTGGCCGAGCTGTCACTTCTGGCGACAGCTCGCGGACCGCTATCCTGACGCCAAGATGCTGCTCACGGTGCGCGACCCGGAGCGTTGGTGGGAGAGTATGAGCGAGACCATCGTAAAGGCGATGAGGGCCGGAACGGCCGATCCCGACGACGGACGTCGTCAGGCGATGCGTTTTGCCGAATTGATCATTTCCGAACAGACCTTCGCCGGTGACTACAGCCGCGAGAACGTGATCGCCGCCTTCAATCGTCACAATGCGGCCGTGCAAGCGGCAATCCCGCCAGAGGGGCTTCTGGTCTACCAGGTCTCACAGGGCTGGGCGCCGCTGTGCGAATTCCTAGGTGTCCCGACTCCGGAAACACCATTTCCGCGCACTAATTCGCGCGAGGAATTCTGGACCCACATCCTACCGCAAGACGGGGCAGCGGCGGACACGTCGGCGGCGTGAATTGCATACGCGATGACTTTGAATAGGCGTCCCCGTTACTGATCGCCGGCAAGAAGGAGATTTCATGCCCCTCAATGTCCTTATCACTGGCGCCAACAGTGGTTTTGGCCTTCTGACCGCAGCCGGCTTCGCCCGCGCGGGCCACACGGTTCACGCCGGTCTGCGCAATCCGGCCAAGGCCGCGGCCCTGAAAGCCTTGGCCGACGAGGGCCTGCCGGTGACGCCGGTCAGTCTCGACGTCACCAACAACGATTCCATTTCAGCGGCTGTCGGCAAGGCAAGCGCCGCCGCGCCGATCGACGTCCTCGTCAACAACGCCGGTTTCGAAGTGTCCGGCCCGGTGGAGCATCTCTCCGACGAGAGCCTGAAACTCCAGTTCGACACGAACGTCCTGGGCGTAGTGCGCATGGTGCGCGCCGTGGCGCCCGCGATGCGCGAGCGCGGCGATGGTCTGATCGTCAACCTGTCTTCCGTCGCCGGACACATCTCAGCACCTTTCACAGGCGCTTATTCGGCCAGCAAGCATGCGCTAGAGGCCCTGTCGGAGGCGCTGTGGTTCGAGCTTCGGCCGTTCGGTGTGCGTGTGGCTTTGGTCGAGCCTGGCGGCTTCGAGACCAACTTCGGCGCCAACATCATCGTCGAGCCAGCCTATGGCCAGGAATCGCCCTATCGCTCCCTTGCCGCCCGCTTCAGCGAGGCCATGGCCGGCTTTCGCGCCGGCCCGCCGCAGAACCCGCAGGAAATCGCCGATATCATCCTCGCCCTCGCCACCGAGCCGGACCCCAAGCTGCGCCACCTGGCCGGCGATGATGCGCGCATGCTGGTGCCCCTTTATCGGTCTATGGAGTTCGAGGGCTTCGCCGGCGTCATGCTCCAGAGGCTGGGTCTCACCGACATGGTGAAACCGCCCGCTTCGAGCTGAAACCTACGCCCGATTAAGGCGGATCTTGGAAAGTCGGGGCGGCGTCCGCACGGGAACCTCCGGAGAGCCGGTGGTAGCTGGGGGCAGGATCGAACTGCCGACCTGTGGGTTATGAATCCACCGCTCTAACCATCTGAGCTACCCAGCCAGGGCGCCGCGGAAGGCGCGCTTATAGGGGTTGGCCCAGCAGCCATCAAGCGGCGCAAACTCAGATGTGCAGGGCGTGCCCGAGAGCCTTGAGCGCTGCTTCCTGGAAAGATTCCCCGAGCGTTGGGTGGGCATGGATCGTGCCCGCAACATCCTCCAAAGTTGCGCCCATCTCGATCGCCAGTCCAAACGCCGTCGAAAGCTCCGAGGCGCCCTGCCCGACGGCCTGGATCCCCAGCACGAGATGATTGTCTGCCCTCGCCGTCACCCGCACGAAGCCGCGCTCGTTGGCGCGGCTCATCGCCCGACCGCTGGCTGAGAACGGGAAAAGGCCAACCTTGACCTCCTGGTTCGCCGCGCGCGCTTCGTCAGGCGAAAGACCGGCCGAAACGATCTCCGGATCGGTGAAACAGATCGCCGGAATGCAGCGCTTGTCCCAGGCCCTGGCGTGACCGGCTACGATCTCGGCAACCATCTCGCCCTGGGCCATGGCCCGATGGGCCAGCATCGGTTCACCGGTGACATCGCCAATGGCGTAGACACCGCGCATGGAGGTCTCGCACTGCTCATCGATGCGGATGAAGCGGCCATTCATATCGAGCACCAGCTCTTCGAGGCCAAGTCCGTCGACGACCGGCCGGCGGCCAACCGTGACGAGGATCTTGTCGGCGGCGACCTTGCGAGCCTTACCGTCGGCCTGTTTGACTTTGAGCGCGCCTTTTTCCTCGCCAAGGGCCTCCGCGCCGAGAAGAACCTCGACGCCCAGTTCGGAGAGGCGCCGGGCCACTGGCTGGATCAGCTCCTGATCGTAAGCCGGCAGAATCCGCGGCAAGGCTTCGACAACTGTCACCTTCGAGCCGAGTTTGGCGAAGGCCATGCCGAGCTCCAGCCCGATATAGCCGGCGCCGACCACCGCCAGGCGTTGAGGGACCTTTGTGAGCGCCAGGGCGTCGGTGGATGAGATGACCTCACCGCCGAATGGAAGGATCGGCAGCTCCGCCGGCGCCGAGCCGGAAGCGATCGCAACGGCCTCGGCGCGCACGAGGGTCGAACCGGTCTCGGTCTCCACGACCACCGTCTTGCCGTCTCGAAACCGCGCCTGGCCATGAAGGGTTTTGACATGGGCCTTGCGCAGTAGACCGCCGACGCCGTTGTTCAGCCTTTGGACGATCTCGTCCTTCCATGCCGTCGTACGCGCGAAGTCTATGTGTGGTTCGGTGGTCGAAAGTCCGAATACGGATTTTCCGGCCGCGGCCGTCTTGAGGACCTCGAACTCTTCAGCCACGTGGATGATAGCCTTGGACGGAATGCAGCCGACGTTGAGACAGGTTCCGCCAAGCCGCTCGCGCTCGACGACCACAGTGTCGATGCCCAGTTGGCCGGCGCGTATGGCGCAGACATAGCCGCCTGGGCCGGCGCCAATGACGAGCAGCCGACAGGAGATCTCTTCCATCTCAGGCATCCACGAACATCAGCGCCGGTGTCTCGATGAGCTCCTTGAGCCGCTGGACGAACACGGCGGCGTCCCAGCCGTCGATCACCCGGTGATCGAAGCTCGAAGACAGGTTCATCATCCTGCGCGGCACGAAGGCGGTCCCGTCCCACATCGGCCTCACGGCCATGCGGTTGACGCCGACGATGGCCACTTCGGGGTGATTGATCACGGGCGTGGTGGCGATGGCGCCCAAGGGGCCGAGAGAGGTGATGGTGATGGTCGAACCTGTGAGATCCTCGCGGCTGGCAGAGCCGTCGCGCGCGCGTTCGGCCAGGCGCGCCACCTCGGCGGCGCTGTCCCACAGGCTGCGCGCCTCGGCGTGCTTGACCACCGGCACGACGAGCCCCGCCGGGGTCTGGGTGGCGATGCCGATGTGCACGCCCGCGTGCTGGCGGAGGATCCCGGCGTCGTCATCGAACAAGGCATTGAGATCTGGCTGTTCGGCCACGGCCCGCACGATCGCGCGCATCAGGAACGGCAGTAAGGTGAGCTTGGGTCGATCGGCCGCCGGCTTCTTGTTGAGCGCGGCGCGAAGCTCCTCGAGGGCGGTGGCATCAACCTCCTCGACAATGGTGATGTGGGGGATTCGGGATTTCGACAGCGCCATCTTCTCGGCGATGCGGCGACGCAGGCCAACGACCCTGACCTCGGTGACGTCGGTCCGACGCACCAGCCCCGGCGCGCCCGGTGTCTCGGGGCCTCGAGCGAGAAAGGCGTCCAGATCCTCGTGCGTGATGCGTCCGGCAGGCCCGCTCCCGCCGACCTGGCGCATGTCGACCCCGGCTTCGCGCGCGGCCAGCCGCACCGACGGGGAAGCGATCGGCCGCTCACCAGGAGTCCGACGGACGGCGGCGGCCACCGACTTGCGCGGCGCCATGGGAAGTTCCGGTTTCGGCGAGCGCGTTTGCAGCTTTGCCGGTTCGGGCTCTGCTTCTGGCGCAGCGGCTTTGGCCGTCTCGTCTTTTGGCGGCGCCTTGGCTTCGGCGGATCCGCCGGCGGTCCTCACCCTGACCAGCTCCGAGCCGATGGCGACGGTGTCGCCGATATCACCGCCCGTCCAGATGATTTCGCCTTCGACCGGCGAGGGAATCTCGACCGTAGCCTTGTCAGTCATCACAGAAGCCAGGAGATCATCCTCCTGGACAATGTCGCCGACCTTGACATGCCACTCGACGAGTTCGGCCTCGGCCACGCCCTCACCCACGTCAGGCAGCTTGACCACGTGCTCGCCCATCAGGCTGTCTCCATCAATTCGCGCATGGCCGCGCCGACGCGGGTCGGGCCTGGGTAGTAGGCCCATTCCTGAGCGTGGGGATAAGGCGTGTCCCAGCCCGCGACGCGCAGGATCGGCGCCTCGAGGTTGTAGAAGCAGGACTCTTGCACCAGGGCGGAGAGCTCAGCGCCAAAGCCCGAGGTCAGGGTCGCCTCGTGCAGGATGATGCAGCGGCCGGTTTTGCGCACAGAAGCGACGATGGCGTCGACATCGACCGGCACCAGCGTGCGCAGGTCGATCACCTCGGCGTCGATCCCGGTCTCCTCCGCTGCGGCGAGCGCGACATAGACCATCGAGCCGTAGGTGATCACGGTGACCGCCGAGCCTTCGCGGCGGATCGCGGCCTGTCCGATCGGGATTGTATAGTGGCCCTCGGGAACTTCACCCAGCTCGTGCTTGGACCATGGGGTGACCGGGCGGTCGTGATGACCGTCGAACGGGCCGTTGTAGAGCCGCTTGGGTTCGAGAAAGATCACCGGGTCCGGGCTCTCGACGGCCGAAATCAGCAGGCCCTTGGCGTCGTAAGGATTGGACGGGACGATGGTCATCAGGCCCGCCACATGGGTGAATAGGGCTTCCGGGCTCTGACTGTGCGTTTCGCCGCCGAAGATGCCCCCGCCGGTCGGCATGCGAATGACCATCGGGCAAGTGAAATCGCCGGCCGAGCGGTGTCGCAGCCTGGCCGCTTCCGAAACGATCTGATCGTAGCCGGGGTACATATAGTCGGCAAACTGGATCTCGACGCAGGGCCTGAGGCCATAGGCGGCCATGCCGATGGCCGCGCCGATGATGCCAAGCTCGTTGATCGGCGTGTCGAAACAGCGGCTGGCCCCATACTTCTGCTGTAGGCCCTGGGTGCAGCGGAACACGCCGCCGAAGAAGCCGACGTCCTCGCCGAACACCACAACGTCATCATCGCGGCCCATGCACACGTCCATGGCGCTACGGATCGCTTCGATCATCGTCATCCGGGCCACGGCTCAGACTCCGATCTGCTGGCGCTGACGGCGCAGGTGCGGCGGCGGCTCGGCGTAGACATCTTCGAAGATGTCGCGAGCTGACGGCCGCCCGCCCGCGTGCAGCGTGCCATGGCCCTCGGCTTCCTTCTGGGCGGCCACCACCTCGGCGTAGATTTCGGTTTCAGCCTGGGCGTGGCGTTCGGCCGACCAGGCGCCGACCCGGATCAGATGGTCCTTCAGACGCATGACTGGGTCGCCCAACGGCCAGTTTTCGAAATCCGCCTTGGGTCGATAGGCCGAGGGATCATCGGATGAGGAATGGGCGCCGGCGCGATAGGTGACGTACTCGACGAGCGTCGACCCGAGGTTTCGCCGCGCTCGCTCGATCGCCCAGCTGGCCACCGAATAGACCGCCAGATAGTCGTTGCCGTCCACCCTCAGCGCCGGAATGCCGAAGCCGAGGCCGCGGGCTGCAAAAGTGCCAGAGCCGCCGCGGGCAATGCCCTGAAAGGTGGAGATCGCCCACTGATTGTTGACGACGTTGAGCACCACGGGGGCCTTGTAGGTCGAGGCAAACACCAGGGCCGCGTGAAAATCCGATTCGGCGGTGGCGCCGTCGCCGACCCAGGCTGCGGCGATTTTGTCATCGCCCTTGATGGCGGAGGCCATGGCCCACCCGACCGCCTGGATGAATTGGGTCGTCAGATTGCCGGATACCGAGAAGAATCCGTGTTCCTTGGAGGAATAAAGGACGGGCAGCTGGCGACCCTTCAGCGGATCGAGCTCATTGGAGAAGATCTGGCACATCATGGTGACCAACGGATAGTCGTCGGCGATCAGCAGGCCGGCCTGGCGGTAGGTGGGAAAGTTCATATCGCCAGCCTTCAGCGCCACGCGGAAGGCGCAGCTCACGGCTTCCTCGCCGGTGTGCTGCATGTAGAAGCTCGTCTTTCCCTGGCGCTGGGCCATCTGCATGCGCGCGTCGAAAGCGCGCAGCGTCATCATGTGTCGAAGCCCGGTTACGAGCGCCTCAGCGTCGAGGGATGGCGCCCAGGGACCCACCGCCTCCCCGTCCTTGTTCAGAACCCGGATGACGGAAAAGGCGTGATCGCGGATTTCCTTGGGATCGACATCCACCGGCGGGCGGTCGACCAGTCCCGGCTCCGGGGCGGCGAAGTTGGAGAAGTCCGGTTTTCCGCCCGGCCGGCTGGACGGTTCGGGAACGTGAAATCTCAGAACGCCGCTCACCGAACTCCTCCCGCAATGCCGATCGCCTCAAACCAGCTATCGCGGGCAGAATTTTCGCGAAATGTCGCGCAGGCGTGGCTCATCGCAAAATCCTTCCCCACGAGACTGGCTCCTGGTCTGGCAATGATATATGGAGCCGGCAGGAAAGCTTGCCAAAGGTTTTCCCAAGCAACCCTGAGATCAGCAAGAACGGGGCAAAAAACAGAAGGCGAAGGGAAGAATCTTGTCCGACCGGCTCGATGCCGTGGATGCCCGCATCCTCGACCTCATTCAACATGACGCCTCGCTGAGCGTGGCCGAGATCGCCGATCGCGTCGGCCTTTCGTCCAGTCCGTGCTGGCGGCGGATCAAACGCCTGGAAGAAGACGGCGTTGTTCA
This sequence comes from Caulobacteraceae bacterium, assembly GCA_036491275.1. Classification (GTDB taxonomy): domain Bacteria; phylum Pseudomonadota; class Alphaproteobacteria; order Caulobacterales; family Caulobacteraceae; genus Acaudatibacter. Next base: position 3,526 of record DASXCH010000098.1, on the reverse strand, counting down.
GCGCCGCGTGACCTTGCTCGACCGCGAGAAGCTCGGCCTTGATTTCGAGGTCTATTGCACGGTCAAGCTGTCTCTGCCGACCCAGGAGAACCTGGAGGTGTTCGAGCAATCGGTGAGGAAATGGCCTGAGGTAGTGCAATGCGCCACGGTAACCGGCGCGGCCGACTACGAACTGCGCATTGTCACCCGCGACATGCACGCTTTCGACGCCTTCCTGCGAGACAAGATCCTGGCGCTGGGCATCGTCTCGAACATCGAGAGCCGTATTGTCATCCGCGCGGTGAAGAACTCCACGGCCATACCGCTGGGGCTGATCAACGCCTATGTTCCCGCCCGGGCCTGAGCCCAGACGGAGACGGCGATGATCGAATTGGTGATCCCCTCGCGGCGGCACAGCCTGGGGGCGTTCGAGGTCGGCCGGGTGCTTCCCTATGCGCCGCATCGCACGATCGGTCCCTTCGTTTTCTGGGACCACATGGGCCCGGTGGATTTCCCCGCCGGACTCTCTCGCGACGCCGATGTCAGGCCGCATCCGCACATCGGCCTTTCGACCGTGACCTACCTGTTCGATGGCGAGATCACCCATCGCGACAGTCTGGGCTCGGAGATCGCCATTCGCCCCGGCGAGGTCAATTGGATGACCGCCGGCCGCGGCATCACCCATTCCGAACGCTTTGACATCATTCGCAAGACCGGCGGCGCCATGCATGGGATCCAGGCTTGGGTTGCCCTCCCCGTCGAGTTGGAAGAGACCGATCCGGCGTTCGCCCATCACGGTGAGGAGGATCTGCCGACCTATGAGAGCGGCGGGATGTGGGCGCGCCTGGTGGCCGGCGAAGCGTTCGGCGCCAAAGCAAACGTCAAGACCCATTCGCCGATGTTCTACGTCCACTGGCGACTGGACGCCGGCGCAAGCGCCCAACTTCCGGCGGAATACCCCGAGCGAGCAGCCTTCATCACCGAGGGCGCGGCGGAGGTGGATGGCCAGACCTTCGAAGAAGGTCAGATGATTGTTTTCGAACCTGGCGAGCCGGTGCTCTTCGGGGCTCTCCGTTCGGCCACGATCATGCTCCTGGGCGGCGAGACCCTGGGACCCCGGTTCATCGAATGGAATTTCGTGTCGTCATCACACGACCGGATCGAGCAGGCCAAGGCCGACTGGCGCGCCGGGCGCATGAAGCTGCCCGACCTCGACCACGACGAGTTCATTCCCTTGCCGCCGGATCCGCTCCGACCCGTCGCTTAAGGGTGCTCCGAGAGCGAGCGGCGCGCCTGCTCCCAGTACTGCGCGCCGGTGACCAGCGTAATCACCGCGGCCAACCACAGAAGAGCATGCGCGCCGATGGTCGCTGGGCCCAGGATTTCTGGATCGCTCGGCAGGGAAAAGGCCGCCCAGCAGGCCACGAGTAGCTCGGCGCCGAGCGCGACCAGTTGAAGCGTCGTCTTCCATTTGGCGAGCAGTGTGACCGGCAGGCTCACGCCCTTTCCCGCGGCCACTTCGCGCAGGGCGCTGACGGTGAATTCGCGGAAAAGGATGAGCGCAGCGGGAATGGCGACGGCCGCGTTGGGACCCAGGGTCAGCAGTCCCAGAATGGCGCCGCAAACCAGCACCTTGTCGGCGATGGGATCAAGAATCGCGCCCCACAGGCTGGCCGCCTTGAGCTTCCGAGCCAGCCAGCCGTCGAAGAAGTCGGTGACCGCGGCGACGACGAAGGCGACAAAAGCCCAACGCTCCAGGCTGTATTGGGCATCCTGGGTCAGACGCTCGCCCAGAAGCACCGGGATCGCCAGGCCGAAGAAAGTGAACAGAGCAAGCGCCAGTCTCAGGCCAGTAAGTAGGTTGGGAAGTCGGCTCATGGCCGCTAGCCTTACGCCAAGCGCGGTCGCACCGCGAGGCGGAAGGGATCGGGACGCTTAGGGTTGAAAACGCTGTTATCTATCCAGTACCTGCGCGCGGCCGCGGCCCTGGCGGTCGTGGTCTATCACGCGACGCAATGGGGCGGATCGATCTTCGACATCGGTCGGGCCGGGGTCGATGTGTTCTTCGTGGTCAGCGGCGTCATCATGTGGAAGGTGACGGGCAACGCCGAGTCGTCGCCAGGCCGCTTCATCTGGCGCCGGTTTACGCGCGTCGCTCCCTTCTACTGGCTGATCACACTGGTTCTGGCCGCGGTGGCGCTCGTCTGGCCCGACTTCCTGGACAATGTCCATCCGGCGACCGGCCACGTCCTGCTTTCGCTGGCCTTCACCCCGCACATGGACCCGAAAGGCCTGCCCTTTCCATTGTACGGCCCCGGTTGGTCCCTGAACTACGAGGCCTATTTCTACCTGCTCTTTGGGGCCGCCTTGCTAGCTCCTAGACGGCGCCAGGCGGTGATCGTTTGCGGCGCGCTGTCGGCCACCGTCGCGGCCGGATTTCTGCTCGCCGATCCGATCTATCAACTGGGCGCCAATCCGATGCTGCTGCAGTTCGTCGCCGGAGTCGTGATCGCCAATCTCGCCGAGATGAAGATGCTGCCGGGCCGAAAGGGCGGGTGGGCGCTTCTTGCCGCCGGCCTTGTCGCCTTCGCCGTGCCCGCCGCGTTCGGCATCTTCAGCGAGTTCTGGCGACCTTTCCTTTGGGGCATTCCAGCCGCGCTCTGCGTCGCCGGCGCCCTGGCTGTCGAAGGCGATGGCGGAACTCCGAACTGGCCGTTTGTCGCCGCGTTGGGCGATGCGTCCTATGCGCTCTATCTGACGCACGAACCGGCTCAGGCAGTGGTTGCTCACACTATGGGGTGGAGCGAGCCATGGCTCTTCCGTCCGATCGCCATCGTCGCCGCGGTTGCTGCGGGACTGGCTTGTCACCGTTGGATCGAGCGACCGATGACCACCTGGGTGAGATCGATACCTACGCTCAGGCGGGGACGCGGGCGCGAGGATGGAAGAACAGCGCCTGACCGATCGCCGCCTTCACCGTCTCGGGCTGAAACGGCTTTGTGATCAGGAAAGTTGGCTCAGGCCGCTCGCCGGTCAGAAGCCGCTCCGGAAAGGCGGTGATGAAGATAACCGGCGTGTCGACCTCGCTCAGGATATCGCGCACCGCGTCGATTCCCGAGGACCCGTCAGCGAGCTGAATGTCCGCCAACACCAGCCCCGGTGCTTCAGCCTTCGCCGCCTCGGCGGCTTCGGCCCGCGTGGCGGCGATCTGTGAGACCCGGTGACCAAGTTCGCGCACCAGGGCGGCGATGTCGGCGGCAATGACGGGTTCGTCCTCGATGATCAGGACATCGGTGGCCAGCTCGGCGTCGATCTCCGTCTGAGCCTTACCGATCAGTTCTTCGATTTCGTCGAACGGCACGTTCAGAATCTGCGCCGCCTCGAGCGGGGTAAATCCTTCCAGCGCGGTCAACAGGAAGGCCTGACGCGATTTGGGCGTGATGCGCATCAGCCGGTCACCGGCGGTGGCGGCATGACCCTCAACATACCGGGGCTCGAGGCGCGCGCCGCTTGTTTCCCAGACGGCGTGGAAGAGCTGATAGAGCGC
>DASXCH010000097.1:0-21303 GCA_036491275.1 Caulobacteraceae bacterium | reverse complement strand
CGACGTCAATGAAAACATGGCCGGCCCGCATGGCGTCGAGGATCGCCCGCTCTGAAAGCTCGCCCGCCCACACGCAGGTGGTGGGCGCGCCCACCGAGGCCATGCGCGCGGGACCGGCATCCGGCTTGTGGCTGTCGCTGCCGCCGATGGCCGTCGGGCTGAAGCCGTCGTTGAGCCGCGCCTCCCAGAACGGTACGCCGGAGAACGGGCCGTCGGCCGTGTTCCCCTGGGCGAGCGCCGCGCCGCCGTTGACCACCTCGATCGCATCGAGCCTGGCCCAGTCGGTCCCATCGGCGGTCCAGCCGCAGCCCATGCACAGTTCGTTGGACGGCAACGCCGGATGGTTGATGGCGAAGACGCCGCCGCGCCTCGCCACCTCGTCCTGCAGTCGGGCGACGGTCGGCAGGTGGCCGCTGCCCAGCCGGAACTCGACATAACCGGCGATCCCCAGCACGCCGGCGTGGCCGTGGAAAGTGGTGATCTCGACGCCCGGGATCAGCAGCAGCTTGTCGAAGGCGGGCTGCAGTTCGCGCAGGGCATTGAGGTGCGAGACGGCGTTGTGATCGGTGACGGCGATGAAATCACAGCCGCGGGCGGCGGCCGCCTCGACGGTGCGGTAGACCGGGCCCGGCGCGCGCCCGCCGGCCTGGGCCGGCGCCGTGCCGTCGCTGTGGCAGGTGTGCATGTGCAGATCGCCCCGCCACCAGCGGTCGCCCGTCGCAAGCGGCGCGTCCGAGAAGGTCGAGATCGCCGCGGTCTCGCCGCGGCCAAAGAAGATCGCGGCCTGGTATTGCGCCGTCTTGCCTTCGCGGATGTTGGGGACGCCGAGGATCAGGGTCCAGCGGCCGGGCGTGATCGGTCCAGGCAGATAGGATGGCGTGGCGTCGGTCGACGCGAGCGTAAAGCGCAGCTTGTTCGAGCCGCTCCAACCGCGGAACCGCTGCGGATCGAAGAGGCCGAGATCGATGGTCGCCTTTTCCTCGTGGCCGGTGTGGGCGAAGACGACCGTGAGGCGCTCGACGCCGGCCGGCACGTCGAAGGCGCGCTCGCGGTAGGTCTCGTGGTCGGCGCGGGTAAGCTCCCCGGCGAGGATGACGTCGGCGCCCGGCGGCGGTTGTAGACTGTTGCTCAATGGCCATCCTCACGGGCGAGGCGGAACGAGCGGATCTGGAATGGACCGATGAGCGGCTCTCCTGCCGGCAGCGGATCCTCCAGCAGGCTGACCTCGCCGGCCACGCGCCAGCCCGTGGGCGGCTCGATCTGGATCGGCCCGCGGCCGCCCGCCGGCTCGTAGAGGCGAAGGATCAGGTCCTCGCCGTCCTCGGCCGGCTTCAGGGCGGCCAGCGCCATCCGCCGACGGCCGACCTCGAGGATGCGCCGCGCTCCCGCCGCCGCCCGGGCCTGGCGGAAGAACAGCGGCCGGTTCAGGTCCTCGGCTTCGGCCAGGACACCGCCCTCGAACCAGTCGCCCGGATGGGGCAGCAGGGAATAGATGAGGGCCTGGACACCCTCGTCGGCCAGCTTGTCAGGCAGGATCGGCGAGCGCAGCAGGCTGAGGCCCAGCTCGTTTCCCCGCGCATGGCAGCCGTAGCGGCCGTCGTTCAGCAAGGCGACACCGTATCCCGGCTCGGAAAGATCGACGAAGCGGTGGCAGGCGACCTCGAATTTCGCCGCGTCCCAACTGGTGTTGGCGTGGGTCGGCCGATGCTGGACCCCGAAGGCGCATTCGAACGACGCCTGGTCGGCGCGAACGGCCAGTGGAAAGCGCGCCTTCAGCAGGAGGCGGCGGTCATGCCAGTCGAAGCGGGTGGCGAAGTCGATGCGAGCCGAATTGGCCCACAGGCGCACCGACTGGACAATGGTCGAGTGGGCGATCCGGCGAGTGATCCTGAGCGCCGCCCGCTGCGGGCCGTGCTCGACGATCTCGATGGAGTCGGCAGGAACTTCCGCGCCGCTCCGCTCGTAGTCGGCCTCGAGGTCCCAGGCGTCATAGTTGCGTGGCTGGTCGTGATAGGCCCAGATCTGGTTTCCACGATCGGCCAGCACCTCGCGTTCCGCGCGCTTGTCGAAGACGCGCGCCAAACTTCCGTCGTCGCCCAGCTCGATGCGCAGAAACTCGTTCTCCAGAGAGTGTTGGCCAGCCGCCGCGCCCATCGCCGGCGTCAGGCGGCCGGTTAGAATTCCCAAGGGTGGAACGGGGTCATCGGAGACGAGCACGAAACCCTCCTCCGCCGCCTGGCCGCCCGGCAAGGGCTCGGCGCTCTCGAGCCGCACCGGCCGCTCAGCAAGATCCGGATTGACGATCAGCAGACCGTCTTCGCCCTCGCCGCCCAGTCGCTCGGCGATCGCTTCCAGCGCCGTCTCCGACGCCTCCCCGGCCCGCGCCACGACTTCGGCCAGCTCGTGCTCCGTCCGCCGATAGACATCGCCGATGCTGGAGCCGGGCAGGATGTCGTGGAACTGGTTGATCATCAGGGTCCGCCAGGGGTCCGCCAGCGACGCCGGCGGCGGCCCTCCCATGAGTGCAGCGATGGACCCCAGCACCTCGGCGGCGACGAGGTCGCGCTCGGCCCTGCGGTTGAGGCGCTTGGTCCGCCCCTGGCTGGTCAGCACCCCGCGGTGATACTCGAGATAGAGTTCACCGACCCACACCGGCGGCGGGAACTCCGCGGCTTCTACCTGGGCGCGGGCGAAATAGTCGTCCGGCGTCGCAAAACGGGTCTGCGGCAGCAGCGGGAAGCCGGCCAACACGCCCTGAGCCTCGATCATCTCGGCCGTCGGTCCGCCGCCGCCGTCGCCATAGCCGATCGGCTGCAACACCTCGGCGGCATGACGCTTGTCGGCGTGGGTGCGCCAGGCGCGCAGCAGCGAGGCCGGGTCGACCAGGCCGTTGTAGGTGTCTTCCGGCGTGGCGAACTGCTGCACCAGCACCCGTGAGCCGTCGATGCCCTCCCACCAGAAGCGGGTGTGGGGAAAGCGGTTGGTCTCCGACCAGCCGATCTTGATGGTAAAGAGGCTTTCGAGGCCCGCGCCCTTGAGGATTTGCGGCAGGGCGGGGGAAAAGCCGAAGGTGTCCGGCAGCCAGGCGACGGTATGGCGGGCGCCGAACGCCGCGAACAGCCTCTGGCCGTACAGAGCCTGGCGGACAAGGGACTCGCCGCACGGCATGTTGATGTCCGGCTCGACCCACAGGCCGCCGGTCGGCGACCAGCGGCCTTCGCCAGCCAGGCGGTGAACCTCGGCCAGCAGGTCCGGATCGTCGTCCCCGAGCTGGCGGTAATATTCGGCGAACGACTGGGCGAAACGGAAATCCGGATAGCGGCGCAGCAGCTCCGCCGCCGTGGAAAAGGTGCGCCGGGCTTTGCGGCGGGTCTCCTCGAGCGGCCACAGCCAGGCGGTGTCGAGATGGGCATGACCGACGAGCGCCACCGCGCCGTGGGGCGGGAACCGCGTCCTCAGCCGTTTGAGCTCGGCGTTCAGGAAGGCGTGGGCCGGCTCGATCGAGGCGCGCGTGGCGTCGGGCAGCGGCGTCACCGGAAAATCGCGGGGCGGCTCGTCCCGGCCGCCATAGCCGCGCGCGAACGGGCTCTCGCGGGCGACGACGTCCTCTGTCCGGGTCGGCCAGTCGAGTTGCGCCAGCGCCTCTTCCACAGCCTCCAGCAGCAGGGGCGAGGCCTCATTCTCACTCAGCGCCGCGGCGAGGTCGATGACCAGGCCCGAGGTCCGGGCGAAGGCGATCAGCTCCGGCTCGATGCGGCGCAGCTCGGCGCGGCGCAGGCGCGGGTCCTCCACCCATTGGCCGAAAGCGCGGCGGGCGACGGCCTCGATCGACAGCCGACCCGCGGGCCGATCCAACGGAAACAGATTGTGATTGGCGTCGAGGCCGAGCACGAGGCTTGGGCCGCCGTCGAAGTGGAGGGTGAGCAGGCCTTCGCCGCCGACATCGAGGGAAAGACGCGTCTCCGCCAGCGGCCAGGCGGTCGTGAAGGCGCCGCCCTCGAAAAGGTGGACACCGCGTTTCTCTGGCCAGGAGTCGCCGAGCGAAATGGCCGAATCATCGAACGTCCAGGGCCCGAGCGGCGCCGTCTCGCGCACGCTCCACACCTCAATCTCCGACAGCCGGCGTCGCGCGCGGGCGATCCTCTGGCTGAGTGGCAGGAGCTCGTGCATCGGACCCCTATTCCCCGCTGCAGAGCTGTGCGCAAGGCTGCGATGTCAGGCGGCCAGACTGGCTCGGGCGAGGATTGCGGCCTCGTCGATCGCCGCGGCGCCGGCGCCGAACTGAAGCGACGGCCGGCCGATCCGCGTGGCCACGAAAGCGTCGGCGACGAAGCTCGGCGCATGGCGGATCAGGGCCGCCGTCTGCAAGGCGAGCGCCAGGTGTTCGACCAGGCCGCGCATCGACCCCTCGCCCGGCTGCTCGCTCGCCTGCGCCATCAGCGCTTCGGCATGGGCGTCGAGCGCCGGGTAGACACCGGCCACCGGGGCGAGCTCGGCCCAGATCCCTTCCAGGACTTCAGGCTCGCGGCCAAGAGCCCTCGACACATCGAGGGCGATGACGTTGCCCGAGCCCTCCCAGACGGCGTTGAGCGGCGATTGCCGGAAGAGGCGCGGCATCGGCCCCTCCTCCACGTATCCGGCCCCGCCGTGGGCCTCGAGGCATTCGCCGACGACGGCCGGACAGCGCTTGGTGACCCAGTATTTCGCGGCCGGGATGGCCAGGCGCGCGAAGCGGACGTCGCCCTCGTCTAGCGCCGCGCCGAGCCGCCAGGCCAGCGCCATGGCCGCCTCGACCTCGACCGCGACGTCGGCGAGCGTGGCGCGCATCAGCGGCTGGTCGATGAGCTTTTTCTGAAAGGCCGTGCGGTGGCCGACGTGCCATATCGCCTCGCTGAGCGCGCGGCGCATCACCCCGGCGGCGCCCAGCACGCAGTCGTAGCGGGTGAGCTGGACCATCTGCAGGATGGTGGCGACGCCGCGGCCGGCCTCGCCGACGCGCCTCGCCCACGCGCCCTTGTATTCGATCTCCGAAGAGGCGTTCGAACGGTCGCCGAGCTTGTCCTTCAGGCGCTGGATCTCGATGGCGTTGCGCTCGCCGTCCGGCCGCCAGCGCGGGACCAGGAAGCACGAGAGGCCGGCCTCCTCGTAGGCCAGGGTCAGAAAAGCATCGGACATCGGCGCCGAACAGAACCACTTGTGGCCAACGAGTTCGGCCTCGTCGCCGGCGACGCCCAGCGCGCGTGTGGTGTTGGCCCTAACGTCCGACCCACCCTGCTTCTCGGTCATGGCCATGCCCATGGTGGCGCCGGCCTTCATCGCCGCCGGGATGAACCTCGGGTCATAGCGCCCGGCGGTGACCCGGGGAGTCCACTCGTCCGTGGCCCAGTCAGCCGCGGCCAGAGCCGGCACGACCGCATAGGTCATCGACATCGGACAGGTGACCCCGCTATCGGCCTGGGTCATCATCATCATCAGGGCGCCGTGAACCGTATGGCCGAGCGCGGGATGGGTCCAGGCGCGGCTGGCGACGCCATGCGAGAGGCCAAGGTCCATGAGGGCGTGGTAGGCAGGGTGGAATTCCACCTCATCGAGCCTCTCGCCGTAACGGTCGAAGGTCTTCAGCTTTGGCGGGTTTTCGTTGGCGAGCCGGCCTTGCTCTCTGGCCTCCTCGCCGCCGCAGAGAGTGCCGAAGGCGGCGAGGTGGACCGCCGCCTCGCCGTCCGCCAGCCGCGCCGGCCGCATCAGCGGATCGTCGGCGAAGGCGTTGTAAGTCGGCAGCGGCGGCGGCTGGTTGGTCACCTCGTGGGTTTCGAGCCGGGTGCGGGGTTTCAAGGGCGCCATGGCCCGATGCTACGCCTCATCTCCGCTCCGTGGTATGCGGGCGCCGTCTGACCAGGAGGGACGTCATGGCTCTGAAGGTCGTCGGCTCGGGACTTGGCCGCACCGGCTCCTTTTCACTCAAGCTGGCCCTGGAGCAGCTGGGGTTCGGCCCCTGCCACCACATGGTCGAGGTCTTCGCCCACCCCGAGACCACGCCGCTGTGGGTGGCCGCGAGCCACGGCCGGCCGGATTGGGAGACGGTCTTCAAAGACTATGTCTCCGCCGTGGACTACCCGACCGCCGGCTTTTGGCGCGAGATCGCCGACTCCTATCCGGACGCCAAGGTGATCCACACGGAGCGTGATCCGGACGCCTGGTTCGACTCCACTCAGGCGACGATCTTCGCCCCCGGCTCCTTCGCCGACAATCCGCCGCCGCAGCTGAAGGAATTCTTCGAGTCCTTTACCGGCCCGCTCGCCGGCCACATCCACGACCGCGCCTTCATGACCGACTTCTTCCGCCGCCATTCGGATGAGGTGAAGGCGACGATCGCGCCCGAGCGGCTGCTTGTGCTGCAGGTGGGCGAGGGCTGGGAGCGGCTGTGCGCCTTCCTGGGCGTCCCGGTCCCGGGCACGCCCTATCCGCAGGAGAACACCCGCGAGCAGTTCATTGGGCGAGTGGCCGCCGCGAGAACCGCCGACGCGAGCTAGCCGTGCCTCAACTTGAGGCCCAGGATCGTCAAAGTCAGCAAAAAGGTGGCGCCGTTGGCGGCGATCAAGGGAGTGTCGCCGATCATCAGGCCGTAGGTCAGCCACAGCGCCAAGCCTGCGGCGTAGGTGGCGAAGCTGTGCCACGACAGATCGCGCGTTGAGCGCGTCCGCCAGGCGCGGATCACCTGCGGCAGGAAGGCGGAGGTGGTGAAGAGGGCGGCGGCGTAGCCGACAAGCGTGGCGGGCGACATGGCCCGTTCCTGCACGCATCGGCCCACCGCCGCAATCGGCGGCGTCAGACGACCTGCAGCCGGTTCTCCACCAACTGGACGCCGGCGACCGCCCCGGCCAGCTGTTCGGCGCGGGCGCGTTGGGCGGCGGTCGAGACCTCGCCGGTGAGCGTGACCAGGCCCTCGCGCGAGGCGACCTTCACGCGCGAGGCGTCGGTGTCGGGATCCTCGGTCAGGCGCTGGCTGATGTCGGCCATGATCCGCGCGTCGGGATCGAGATCGTCTTCCGGCCCCTTGCCGGTGTGGTCGCCCACCGCCTGGTCGCGCTGGCGCCGGGCGGCGGCGTTAGCGTCGCCGAACCAGGCCTGGACCTCGTCCTTGGTGCGCTCCAGCGCATTGCGCGATGCGTCGGCTTGTTCTGGGCGCTCGCTCCGTCGCTCATCCGTCATGGTCGTTTCCTCCAGGAGTCCCTGGAGACAAAACGTCCGAGGCGACGCCGAGGTTCAGGCTCAGGGCAGGCCGGCGTGCGGAACCTCGACCTCCGCGACCACGATCTGGCCCGTGGCCTCGGCGCGCGCCTCGTGTGCGGCGCTCGAGCGGGCGGTGAGCATGTGGAGGGTGCGGCCGTCCTCTCCGCCCAGCATGCAGGCGTAGCAGGGCTGGCCGGTCTCGATCACCTCGACGATCTCGCCGCCCTCCGCCACCAGCACGCATTCCGGGGCGAGGGCGTTGGCGACCCAGACGCGGCCCTGCGCATCCAGGGCGATCCCGTCGGGGACCCTGGGCGCGATCGAGGCCCACACCCGACGGTTGCTGAGCGAGCCGTCCGTCGCGATGTCAAAGGCGGTTAGGCAGGCGCCCAGGGTCTCGCCGATGATGAGCGTCTTGCCATCCGGCGTGATCACCGTCCCGTTGGGGAAATGCATATCGCTGGCGGCGACGCTTAAGCACCCGTCGGCGTTGACCAGCGCCAGTTTGGCGGTCGGATGGTCGGCCAGGACGCCCTGGGCGCCGCGGGCGGCGAGCTCGGCGTCGAGATCGAAGCCGAAGTTGCCGACATAGGCGCGGCCCGCCGCATCGACGACCATGTCGTTACAGTGGAAGGTGGCGAGGGACGACAAGTCGGCGTGGATGCCAATGCTTCCGTCAGGCGTCCGGCGCAGGAGCTGGCGACGCGTCATGGAGACCACCAGCATCGAGCCGTCCGGCGCCCATCCCAGGCCCGAGGGCTGGTCGTCGATTGTGAACTCGGTCTCGAGGTCGCCGGCCGGGGACACCGACTTTACCGAATGGTCGTAGAAATCGCTGAACCAGAGCCGGCCGTCCCGCCAGCGCGGGCCCTCGCCGAAGAAGATTCCGCCGGCCAGAACCTTTGTCGCGCGTCCCATGACTTCCCTCCATCGATCGCTTCGACGCCTACATGCCCGGGGCGCGCAAGGCCATGACCGATCAGCCGGCGCCGGCGGGCAGTCTCGCGCACGCCGCCGCAGAGGCTCAGGCGTCGCGTACCCGTTTGATGGGGATGCCCCGATCGACGTCCTCCAGGAACTCCAGCACCGCCTCGTTGGCGCGCTGGCCGCCGGCGATGAAGAAGTTGTGTCCGGCGCCGGCGAACCGGACGAAGCGGCTGTTGGGTAGGGTCTGGGCGAGTTCGACACCCCAAGCAAACGGCACCACGGCGTCCTCGTCGCCATGCAACACCAGCGCCGGCACGGTGAGCCCGGCGACGGCCTCGTGGGTGTTGACGTAGCCGGCGACCGCGTCGGCCTGCGCGGCCACGCCGGCCACCGTGCCTTTTTCCTCGGCCAGGATCTTCTGGTCGAGAGCAACCCTGTCGGCCGGAGCGGCGCGGCCGTAACCCTGATCGGCGCCGCGTCGTCGCATGAGCCAGTTCAAGAGCCACGGCGCCCAGCGGTAAAGGCTGCGCAGAAAGGCCGGCGCACGCGGTTTGTCCGCCGTCAGGATGCAGGTGCAACCCAGGAGCAACGACTTGACGCGATCTGGGTGGCGCAAGCCGAACTCGATGGCGATGCCGCCGCCCATCGACACCCCAAAGACGTGGGCCTGTTGGCCGCCGGCCGCGTCCATCACCGCCAGGGTGTCGGCCACGAAATCGGCAATGGAGGCCTTTGACGTGGTCTCGCTCTCGCCGACGCCACGATTGTCGAAGGTGATGACGCGATGCTTCGCGGCCAAATCCGCCAGGATTGGGTACCACATGCGTGCGGTGTAGCGATGCCCCATGATCAAAAGCACTGGCGTGCCTTCGCCTCTCGTCTCCCAATGAAGGCGGACACCGTGATTTTCAGCGAACGGCATTCAATCGTCTCGTCCGATGGGAATGATCCATCTTATGGCGCGGTCGTTTGACTACCAGCCCTCGCGCCGCCGTTTCGCCTGGAGGAACTCAACGAAGGCGCGAAGCGCGGATGGCAGGTGTCGTCGGCCCGGATAATAGAGCTTCGGCCCCGGAAACGGCTCGGACCAATCGTCCAGCACGGTGATGAGATCGCCTCGGGCGAGGTGAGCCGCGACCGCCGCGTCAAAGGTCTGCAGGAAGCCGCAGCCCGCCAGGGTTGCAGTCATCAGAACTGACCGGCTGTTGGTCAGCACCGGGCCCTCGACGGCGACTTTCAGCGCCTCGCCGCGACGCTCGAACTCCCAAGGCGGCCTGGCGCCGGAATCATACTGCGTGCGAAGGCACGGCCTGGAAAGGAGATCGCGCGGATGGGCTGGCGCACCGACCCGCTCGACCAGGTCCGGCGTGGCGACGACCACGTAGCGCTGCGGCGGCCCAAGCGGCACGGCCACCATGTCGAGCGCCAGGCTTTCTTCCCAGCGCACGCCAGCGTCGAACCCGCGCGCGACGATATCGACGAGGCCCGACTCGGCGATGATCTCCAGCCGCACCCGCGGATAGGCGGCCATGAATGCCGGGACCATCGGCGCGAGCACCCACTGGATGGCGGGCTCCGGCGCGTTGATCCGCAAGGGGCCAGAGGGGTCGATCTGAGCCGAGCGCATCTCGGTCACAGCCTCGTCGATGGCCGCCAAGGCCGGCGTCAGCCGATCGAGCAGAGTGGCGCCGGCAGCCGTCGGGGCGACGCTGCGCGTCGTGCGGTTCAGAAGCCGCACGCCCGCCCAAGCCTCGAGTCGCCGGATCGCCTCGCTGAGGGAGGACGCGGACTCCGCGCCGCCGGACCGCGCCGCCTGGCGAAATCCCCCCGCCTTCGCCACGGCCGCAAACGCGGCGAGGTCACTGAGGTCCCGATCCATTGTTCTGATTTCCACACAGTCCGTGTGCATTATATCGGATTAACGCGCGATCGTCAGAGGTTCATATGAGACGACCATTCAACGGAGGGTCCCGATGACCGACACCGCCCGCAAGATCGCGATCGTCACCGGTGGAAGCCGCGGCATTGGCCGCAACACGGTGCTCAGTCTTGCCCGCCGCGGCGTCGACTCGATCTTCACCTACAACTCAAACCGCGAAGAAGCCGACAGAGTGGTCGAGGCCGCAAATGAGTTGGGCGCCAAAGCCGCCGCCTTGCAACTCGATGTCGGCCAGAGCGGCAGTTTTGACGCTTTCGCCTCCGAGGTCCGCGCGGTCCTGTCGGACTGGGGCGCCGAGCGCTTCGACTACCTCGTCAACAACGCCGGCACCTCATCCGCCATGGGCTTCCAGAACGCGACCGAGGCCGAGCTGGACTCGCTGTTCAAGGTTCATTTCAAAGGTGTCTTCCTGCTGTCGCAGACGCTCTTGCCGCTGATCAACGACGGCGGCCGGATCGTGAACATTTCCAGCGCGCTCGCCCAGCACCCCGTGCCTGGCCGGGCCGTCTACGGCCCGATCAAAGCTGCCGTTGAGTCACTGACCCGGTACATGGCCCTGGAGCTGGGTCCGCGCCGGATCGCCGTGAACGCCGTCGCGCCCGGCGCTGTCGCCACCGATTTCAGCGGCGGAATGGTGCGCGACAACCGGGAGGTGAACCAGTTCATCGCGAGCCGGACCGCCCTGGGCCGTGCGGGCCTGCCCGAGGACATCGGGCCGATGATCGCCTCGCTCCTGTCGGAGGACAATCGTTGGGTGAACGGCCAGCGCATCGAGGTCTCCGGCGGCATGATGCACTGAGCGAACTGTTGCCGCGCGGTCCGCCGTTTCCGGGAACGGTAGCGCGGGACGGCGACCGATTGCGCCTTTGCCTGATCCCGGCGTAAGCCCTCGGACCGGTCAATCGGGGGGGTTGCTTTGACACAGACGGCCGCCGCATCGCCAGCCAGGGGCTCGAACTTCGTGGGGGCTGCCATCCTTTCCTTGTGGCTGGCCTTGGGCGCCGTCCTGCTTTTGGCCGGCCAGGCGCCGCACGTCGTCACCTTCGCCTTCGTCCTCGTCGGCTGGATTCTGTCGGTGATGCTCCACGAGTTCAGCCACGCGGCCGTCGCCTGGCTCGGCGGCGACCACACGGTGAAGGCCAAGGGCTATCTCGATTTCGATCCGCGCCGCTATGGCGCTTTGCAAACCACCCTCCTGATCCCGGTCCTCGCCCTGGCGCTGGGCGGCGTCGGCTTTCCGGGCGGCGCAGTCTATCTGCGCAACGATCTGATGCGCTCGCGCGCCTGGCGCGCCGCGGCGGCCCTGGCCGGGCCGGCCGCCACGGCAGTCATCCTGCTGCTGCTGGCGACCGGGCTTCGCCTGTGGTCCGCCCAGGGCGCAGTGAGCGGCGATCTCTTCGCGGCCCTGGCCATGCTGGCTTTCCTCCAGGCCATGGCCCTGATCCTCAATCTCCTGCCGCTGCCAGGGCTCGACGGCTTCAACGCCCTGCGTCCGTTCCTCCCCAGAAGACTCGGTCCGACGCTCCGCCGCGCCGAAGGGCTGACCTGGCTGGTCCTCCTGGCCTTGATCTTCTTCGTTCCGGGCGTGGGCGCGGGCCTGTTCCGAATGGCCGCCGAATTCGCCGCAATGCTCGGCGCGCCGCCCGAGGCCATGCAGAGCGGCTGGGACGCTTTCCACTTCTGGCGATAGACGCGACAAGAGCGAAGCGATCAGGTCGGACCTGCGCCATAGGCCGCCCTGGGCTCTTTCAGCCGATCGGTCGCCCCGCGTGGCGGAACGCGACGGCGGCCAGCGCCGACCAGTCACGCTCGCCGTCGCCTTGGGCGATGGCCTCTAAGAAATGGTCGCGAACCAGGGACGCCACCGGCAGCGGGATCGCCTTGGCCTCGCCGGCCTGAAGCGCCAGTCGGACGTCCTTCAGGCCCAGCGGCAGCGCAAATCCAGCCGGTATGAAGCGGCGCTCGGCGATGATCTCGGCGTAGGTCTTGTAGGCCGGCGCGGCAAACAGAGTGCCAATCATGACCTCGAACAGCGCCCTCGGCTCGACGCCATAGCCGGAAACGAGGGCCGCGGATTCGCCGAGCGTCTCAATCATGCTGGCGAGGGCGAAGTTGCAGGCGAGCTTGACGACGTTGGCGTGCGACGGCGTTTCGCCCATAGGCCAAACGGCCTTGGCGAAGCTCTCGAGCAGGGGCCTGATTTTCCCGACGGCGGAGGGATCGCCGGCGCAGAGCACGTTGAGCTCTCCGGCCGCGGCCACGTCCGGACGTCCAAGGACCGGCGCCGCGACGTAAGAGAGACCCAAGCGCCGGTGTTCGTCCGTCAGTCTCTCCGCGAACGCGACCGAGATCGTCGCGAGGTTGACGTGGACGAGACCCTTGCGGGCGCGCTCGAGCGCGCCCGAGCTGGCGATCACCGCCTCGACCGCCTCGTCGTTGGCGAGCATCGAGAAGACGACGTCGGCATCGAGCGCGCCGTTGACATCATGAGCGCGTACCGCGCCCCGTTCGACGAGGCGATCGACGGGACCCGGCGAGCGGTTCCAGACGACCAGGCCATGGCCGGATTCCAGCAGGTTCGCGGCGACGCCGGAACCCATTCCGCCAAGGCCGATGAAACCGATGTCCATGGATCAGGCCCGACGGGTCGCCTCGAACAGGAACCACACCCGCCGTTCCGCCTCGTCGATCCACACCTCGATCAGGCTGGCGGTCGCCACATCGCCGTGCTCGTCGCACAGGCCATGCGCGCTGCGCATCTCCGAGATCAGCTGCTCGTTATCACCGCGAAGCTCGGCCAGCATGTCGTCAGGGGTGACATAGGCGGCGTCGTTGTCGAGCAGGCGCTGGGTGCGGCTGATTTCGCCGATGGAGCGCAGCGTGGCGCCGCCCAGCTTTCGCACCCGCTCGGCGATCGGATCGGTGATGGCGAAGATCTGATCGGCCTGCTCGTCGAGCAACAGGTGATAGTCGCGGAAATGCGGTCCCGAGACATGCCAGTGGAAGTTCTTGGTCTTCAGGTAGAGCGCGAAGCTGTCTGCCAGGAGCCCATTGAGCGCCGCCGAGATGTCCTGGCGGGCGTTCTCGCCGAGCCCGGTGGGTGTTGTAATCGGAGCCCGGCGACGTTTTTCAGCCTGCTGATGAGTCATAACGCTTCTCCTTCTACTCGGGAGAGCAGCCCCGACGACTGGCGATGGCGACGCCCTCGTATTGCGGATGGGACAAGACTACCGGTGGCGCGCCCTATCAGTCCAATCGATTGTCTTGATGCCCTCGATAGTCTCCTTCTAAAGGCTCCTTGCGTCCACCCTGCCGGCTTTAGCCGCTGGAGAGATCGGCTCCGCCACGGCCTGCTCGATGGCGCCAAAGATCGAGTGTCGATCCGGTCCCATCATCTCGACGCGCACGGTGTCGCCGGCCTTGAGAAACGGCGTCTTCGGCGCGCCCGTGGCGATCGTCTCCACGGTGCGCAGCTCGGCGATGCAGGAATAGCCGGCGCCACCCTGGCTGGCGGGCTTGCCCGGTCCCCCGCCGGCGCCGCCGTTCGAGACCGTGCCGGAACCGACGATGGTCCCGGCTGCCAGGGCCCTGGTCCTCGCCGCGTGGGCGATCAGCTGGCCGAAATCGAAGGTCATGTCGACGCCGGCGTTGGCCCGGCCGAAAACGGCGCCGTTGAGCTCCACCCGCAGTTCGCCGGAAAGCCTTCCATCCGCCCACGCGCCGCCCAGCTCGTCGGGCGTCACCGCCACGGGCGAGAAGGCGCCGGCCGGCTTGGACTGGAAGAAGCCGAAGCTCTTGGCCAGTTCGCCCGGGATCAGGTTGCGCAGCGAAACGTCGTTGGCGAGCATGACGAGGCGCACGGTGGACAAGGCCTCCTCTCGGCTGGCGCCGGCGGCCACGTCGTCGGTGATCACGGCCACCTCGGCCTCGAAGTCGCAGCCCCAGGCCGGATCGGCCAGCGGGATCGGATCGCGCGGACCGAGAAATCCGTCCGAGCCGCCTTGATACATCAAGGGATCGGTCCAGAAGCTTTCCGGCATTTCGGCGCCGCGGGCCTGGCGAACCAGGGCCACGTGATTGACGTAGGCCGAACCGTCCGCCCACTGGAAGGCGCGCGGCAGGGGGCTCGCCGCCTCGTGTTCGCGGAAGCGCCGGCTTGCCAGGGATCCGCCGTTCAGGCTGTCCGAAAGCTGGGCCAGCTGCGGTTCGCACCGGTCCCAGTCGTCTAATGCCGCCTGCAGGGTCGCAGCGATCGGCGACGCTTCGACACACCAAGCCAGATCGCGCGAGACCACGACCAGGCGCCCGTCGCGCCCGCCTTTCAGCGAAGCCAGCTTCATCGGCTCTGTCCCCCTCGCGCAATCACAGCACTGGCGTGTTCGCCTGCGTCATAGCGAGACGGGCCGCCATAGACCGACACCTCGACCAGGATGTCGCCGCCGGTTTCGGCCTGCCAGAGATAACTGCGGTCGATCATGACGTCGCGGCCGGCTGGCGAAATGCCTTCATAGCTGTCGCCCCACGGGATGACGCCGGCGAGCGCGCACCATTCGAGTGTCAGGGCTCGCGCCAGCTCGTCCTGCGCCATCGCCGCGAGATCGGAATCACCTGGCGGCGATGCGACCCCTTCGGTCATCCCTTCCAGCTGTCCACATAGGCGCTGTTCTCCACCGCTGCCGCCTCCGGCGCCACATCCACCGGATCGCGAGTGTCGATCATTACCGCCACCTCGTCGGTGGCCGGCTTGGACTGGACCAGCATGTTCTTCAGCGCCTTGGGATGGGGTCCGTGGGTGAAGCCGGAAGGGTGCAGGGTCATCATTCCGGCGCGGATGTTGTCGCGACTGAAGAAGTCGCCCGCGTGGTAGAACAGGATCTCGTCGAAATCATCGTTGTTGTGGAAGAACGGCACCTTGAGCGCGCCGGGATCGGTCTCGAAGGGCCTGGGCGTGAAGGTGCAGACCACGAAGCGCGCCGCCAGGAACGTCGAATGCACCGACGGCGGCAGGTGATAACGGTGGCTGGCGACCGGGCGGATGTCGCGGACATTGAGCTTCACCGGCGCGAGATCGCCGTGCCAGCCGACCGCGTCGAGCGGATTGTAGGGATAGGTCACCACCGAGACGGCCCCGCGCTTCTTCACCTCGACGCGAACCTCGCCTGGGACGTCCTGCTGGGCGCGGAAGGCCTCGTCGATCTGCGGCGTCGACAGAACCGCCGGGTCGAACACGGCCGTGGGGCCAAGCAGCCCACGTTCGGGAAGGGTGAAGTGCTCGCCGGTTGCTTCGATGGCCAGCAGCGAGGCGCCGCTTTCGGGCGCCAGCCGCCACATGGTCCCGCGCGGCAGATAGAGATAGTCGCCGGCCTCGAAGGCGAGGCGCCCGTAGTCGCAGAAAAGCTCGCCCGCGCCTTCATGGACGAACAGCAGCAGGTCGCCGTCGGCGTCTCTGGCCAGCGCGGGCATGGGCTGGGCCAATCGCCAGAAGCGCAGCTCCAGGCAGGCGTTGCCGAGAATCCTGGGCGCGGTCCACGGCGACGTGGAAGCCTCGTTCAGGCCCGCGAGATCGAAGGCCCGAGGCCGCAGCGGGCCTTCGAAGTTTGACCAGCCGGTCGGCGGGCGACGATGGTGGAAAAAGGCCGCCGGTCCGAAGAAGCCTTCCTTGCTAACCTCCCGCTCGAACGTGCCCTCGGGCAGGTCGGCGTGGGCCTGGCGCGAATGCTGGCCCTGGGCGCCCCGGACCGGGATCCAGTTGCGGGACGCCACCCTCAGGCCTCCTTGGCGGGAATCACCCCGCGGCGGATCTGGTCGGCCTCGATGGATTCGAAGAGGGCCCGGAAATTGCCTTCGCCGAAGCCTTCGTTGCCCTTGCGCTGAATGACCTCGAAGAAGATCGGGCCGATCATGTTCTGGGTGAAGATCTGCAGCAGCACGCCCTGGCCCTCGGTCGGCGCGCCGTCCAGGAGGATTCCGTCGGCCTGCAGCCGCTGAAGGTTCTCGCCGTGGCCCGGCACGCGGGCATCGAGCATCTCGTAGTAGGTGTCGGGGCTTTCCTGGAACTTCACGCCATGGCCGACCATGGTCTCAACCGTCCGATAGATGTCGTCGGCGCCAAGCGCGATGTGCTGGATCCCCTCGCCGCGGTAGTCGCGCAGGAACTCCTCGATCTGGGAGTGTTCGTCCTGGCTCTCGTTGAGCGGGATGCGGATCTTGCCGCACGGACTGGTCATTGCCTTGGACAGCAGGCCGGTCTGCTTTCCCTCGATGTCGAAGTAGCGGATTTCGCGGAAATTGAAGATGCGTTCGTAGAACTCGGCCCATTTCGCCATCTGGCCACGATGGACGTTGTGGGTCAGGTGATCGAGGTAGGTGAGTCCGACGGCGTCACTCGGCGCGGCCCCCTCGATGGGCGTGAAGTCGACGTCATAGATCTGCTGCGCGCCATAGCGGTCCACCAGATAGAGCAACGAGCCGCCGATGCCCTCGATGGCGGGGATGTTGAGCTCCATGGGACCGACGCGGCCCTCGACTGCCTTTGCGCCGCGTTCAACCGCCAGTTTGAGCGCCAGCCCGGCGTCGCGGACACGGAAAGCCATGGCGTTGGCGCTCGGGCCATGCTCCTCGCGGAAAAACGCCGGCTGGCCGCTCGGCTCCATGTTGAGGATGAAATTGATGTCGCCCTGGGCGAAGCGCAGCACGTTCTTCGAGCGGTGTCGCGAGACCGCGACGAAGCCCATCTGTTCGAAGAGGCCCTTCAGCCGGTCAGGCTCTGGGGCCGTGAATTCGACGAACTCGAATCCGTCCGTGCCCAGGGGATTGTCGAAAAGGTCGCGGCGGACTTCGGCGTTCATGCGGCGGCTCCTTCGCGGGCCATACTAGTCGATCGGCGGTCCCCGGCGAGGCCTAAACGCCGCGTCGACGGACGCGCGAAGGTCGGCGGCTCCGCGGGCCCACGCGGGCCGAGTTCATCGGTTTCATCGGCAAAACATCGGGTGACTACGATCATTTGTTCTGTTCTCTTTTAGATGGGCGGTGGCCCGGAGCGCGTTCGTCGAGCCAGGCAACGGATCGCGCAGCCCTGGAGACAGGGAAAGAGGGCGACACCTTGAGGTTGGGGGGCGGTGGTGGCCCATGAAGAAACTCGATCCCCATTTCATGATCGATTTGACGCTTTATCCCCCTGCGATGGGCGGGAGGAGGGAACCGATCACCAGAGAAGGATTCGGCTGTCCATGCAGACTGGATGAAACCGGTGATACTTTTGCTGATTGCCGCTTGTACCTGAGTGGTCAGCGCATACAGCCCGGAGAAACAAAGCGAGTTGGCATACGCTTTTCCTTCGATCCTGCTGCGCCTCTATTTCGCTCAGCAGGTAAGTTTTACCTTTGGGACGGGCGTAATATCGGCGAAGCGGTAGTCGTGTCACCCTGAATTGCAGCAGAATGGGGGTCGGATACTGGCGCGAGCCTGGTCTTGATTAGGCCGGAGTTCACGCCTTTATAGGTACGGGTACCACTCTGCGGGCGTAAGCGTCGTCGTCTCCCCACCTTTTCGGCGCGGGGCTGATCATCGAAGCTCGGGGGTCCGGCGAGAGCCGGCCTGGAGTTAGGATGATCATATCGGATCAACATGGGGCTGAGGCGCCGGTCCGCCGGATCGAGGTGTTCACAGGCGCGGGCCATCGGGCCGTCGTCGGGAGTGGCCGGCCGAAGTCAAGGCGCGGATCCTGGCCGAGACCCTGGTTCCGGGCGAGACGGTGAGCCCCGTGGCGCGCCGCCACGGGCTGCGGGTGGACCAGCTGTTCTCCTGGCGCAAGCTGACCCGGCGGGCGGCGGAGCGGCCGCAGGGCGAGGCGATCTCGTTCGCGCCGGTGGTGGTGACGCCGGACGCGCGCGGCCTCGCGCGCCGCCGGCCCGAGCCTCGCCGGAACGATGGCCTGATCGAGGTGGACCTGGCCGCCGGCTTGATCCGCATCGGGCGGGGTGCGGAGGTGAAGGCGATAACGGCGGTCATCCGGGCGATGAGCGGCGCCGCGTGATCGGTCAGGCGGCGGGTCATGGTGGCCACCAAGCCTGTGGACTTCAGGAAGGGCATGGACGGCCTGGCGGCGCTGGTGAAGGAGCGGAGGCGCGCCGATCCGTTCAGCGGGGTCGTCTGGGTGTTCCGCGCCCGGCGGGCGGACCGGGTGAAGCTGGTGTGGTGGGACGGCACGGGGCTGTGCATGCTCACCAAGCGGCTGGAACAGGGAAGCTTCCGCTGGCCCAGGGTCGATGACGGGACGACGCGGCGCAGCCAAGAGGGCTTTCGCGGGGTCTGCGCGTCCCGCCGCGCGATGGAGATCGTCACGTTCCGCAACCCGGGCGACAAGCGCCCGCGGCTCAGATAGGAACCGGACATGCTCCGGCGATTGTACGACTGGGTGATGCGTTTTTCCGGCTCGGCCCACGCTCCATGGGCCCTGTTCGTCTTCGCCTTCGCCGAGAGCTCGTTCTTCCCGATCCCGCCGGATACCCTTCTCGCACCGATGGTTCTGGCCGAGCCCCGCCGGATGTGGCGCTACGCCCTCATCTGCACCGCCGGCTCGGTGATCGGAGGCATCCTTGGCTACGCCATCGGCTTTTCTCTCGAGCCCGTCGGGCGCTGGCTCCTCGCCATGAGCGGCCATCCCGGCGGCGAAGCGGCGCTGCGGGCAGGCTTCCACAAGTGGGGCGTGGGCGTCATCCTGCTGCAGGGCCTGCTGCCGATACCCTACAAGCTGGTGACCATTACCTGCGGCCTGGCGCGCTTTCCGCTGTGGGAGATGCTGGCCGCCTCCTGTGTCACGCGCAGCATCCGCTTCTTTGGCGTCACCTGGCTTGTGAACCGCTATGGCCCGGCGCTGTTGCCTGTCATCG
This sequence comes from Caulobacteraceae bacterium, assembly GCA_036491275.1. Taxonomy (GTDB): domain Bacteria; phylum Pseudomonadota; class Alphaproteobacteria; order Caulobacterales; family Caulobacteraceae; genus Acaudatibacter. The sequence continues at coordinate 2,316 of DASXCH010000097.1, read as the reverse complement.
AGCGGCGTCTGGCGGTGACCGCCGGCGCGGTGGTGGTGATTGTCGTCCTCGCCGTCCTGGGCCTTCGGCTCTTACCCTCGCCATAGATTTGCGCCATACGCCCTCCGGTGAATTGGACCGTCCGCCAATGGCCCCTGCTGGCGTTCATCGCCAGCGCCGCACTACTCGGTATCGCCCACGCCTTCGAAAGCTTCGGCCATCTCATGCCGTGCGAGCTGTGCCTGAAACAGCGAGATGTCTACTGGGCGACGATGGCGGTGGCCGCCGCGGGTTTCCTATGGGTGCTCATCGCACGGGGCCGTGCGCCAATCCGCTGGATCAACGCCGTCATCGCCTTGGCCTTCGCAGCCGAGGCGGCCGTGGCCATCTATCACGCCGGGGTCGAGTGGAAGTTCTGGCCGGGGCCCCAGTCCTGCAGCGGCGGGGCGTTGAAGGTCTCCGCCGCGGCGCTCGAACGCCTGCTGTCGGGCGCCCACATGGGCGTGCCGGCCTGCGACAAGCCGGCCTGGATATTCCTCGGCCTCTCAATGGCCGGCTGGAACGCGGTGGCGGCGCTGATCCTGACTGCCGCAAGCGGGCTCGCCGCTGTCCGCTCGAGGCCGGCGCCATGAGCGAGCGGCCGATTCCGGCCCGGCCGGGTCCGGGCGCCGCCGACGCCCGCCTCGCCGCCATGCTGCGCGTCGATCACGCCGGCGAGGTCGCCGCCGTCCACATCTATCGCGGCCATAGGGCTGTCTTCGAAGCCGCGGGCCGGGGCGAGACCGCCCGGCGGATGGCGGATTTCGAAAGCCACGAGGCCGCCCACCTCGCCCGTTTCGAGGCCCTGCTGAGCGAGCGGCGGGTGCGGCCCACCCTGATGTCGCCGGTGTGGCGGGCGGCGGCCTTCGGTCTCGGCGTCGGCGCCGCCCTGATCGGCGAGAAAGCCGCCGAGGCCTGTACCGAAGCGGTCGAGACCGTGATCGAGGACCACTACGCGCGACAGATCGCCGAACTGGAAGGGCGCGACGACGACCTTGCCGGCGAACTGGCCGCTTTCCGCGCCGACGAACTGGCCCACCGCGACAACGCCGCGAGCCATGGCGCGCGAGAGGCGCCGATGTATGGCCTGTTCTCGTTCGTGGTCCGCACCGGATGCCGCGCCGCGATCAAGATCTCGGAGCTGGTGTGATGGACATCGAGGCCATGCGGCGCGAAGCCGAGGCCCCGTCGATCGCCGATGAAGACGATCTCGACGCGGTGGCCGCCGACCTTGCCGACGCTTTCACCGACGATGTCGCTTTCGACTGGTTCCTGCGCGACGATGACAAGCGCACCGGCGCCCGCCTGCGTTTCTTCCGTCTTATCGTGCGCATGGGCGCCGCGAGCGGCGGCCGCATCGAGCGCCCTGCCGGCGGCGGCGCGGCGGCGATCTGGATGCCCTTCGAGGCCTTGGGGCCGCTGCCGTTAAGGGACGAGCTGCGCGCCTTCCCTGTCCTCCTGAACGCCACTGGCTTGGCGCGCTTCAGCCGCCTGCTGGCCCTGCGCGCCGATATGGACAAGCACCATCCCATGGAGCGGCCGCACGCTTATCTGTGGTTCCTGGGCGTGACCCACGCGGCGCAGGGCCATGGCGTGGGCTCGCGCCTGTTGAAAGTGGCGACCGATCGGCTCGACGCCGACGCCCGGCCTGCCTACCTCGAGACACAAACCGAGCGAAACCTGGCGCTTTATCGCCGCCACGGTTTCGAGGTCATTTCCGAGCATCGTCCAAGGCCCGATGGGCCGATGCTCTGGAGCATGTGGCGCGAACCGGCGCAGGTTTAAGATCTGCGGGCGCTCGCAACGCCTGACTACCTGAGGGAGGAAACCCGTCCATGAGTCTGAAGTCCGTTTCGATGTACGCCGTAGTCACGGCCAGTCTGGCGCTCGGCCTCGCGCCCGACCTTGCTTACGCACGCCACCATCATCACCACGTCCGTCACTACAGGGCCTGCCACCGGCGCACCAACGGCACGATCGGCGCAGTTGCCGGTGGTGTCGGCGGCGGCGTAATCGGCAGCGCGATTACCCATGGCAGCGTCATCGGAACCCTGGCGGGAGCGGCCGGCGGGGCCCTTGCCGGCCACTCGCTCGGCAAGCACGCCTGCTAACCAGAGCGCGTTCCGAAAAAGTGGGAACTGCTTTTTCGATGAGAACGCGCTCAAACTTAAGAGTCGCGAGCACGATTCAACGATCAGGCGATCCCGCCTGATCGCACCTTGCTCTGGGCGCGCGTTCCGAAAAAGTGGGAACTACTTTTTCGATAAGAACGCGCTCAAACTTAAGAGTCGCGAGCAC
>DASXCH010000096.1:0-1630 GCA_036491275.1 Caulobacteraceae bacterium | reverse complement strand
CAAGGCTTCGGACATCTCGCCGCGGTTCAAGGCCAACGGCACACTCAACCCGGGCGGCGAGGACTACGACCGCAATGTCGCGGAAGGTTTCGTCAACTGGCGGCTCAAGATCGACGGGATGGTGGCCCACCCGCTGTTGCTGAGCGTGGCGGACCTGCGCAAGCTGCCTTCGCGCAGCCAGATTACGCGGCACGACTGCGTCGAAGGCTGGAGCGCGATCGGCGGCTGGACCGGCGCGCCCCTGGCGCTGTTGCTGAAGGCGGCCGACGTCCTTCCGGGCGCAAAGTATGTCGTGTTCCATTGCGCCGACAACCTCGACGGCGAACCCTCGAAAGGCGGCGAGCAGAGCCCCGGCCAATATTACGAAAGCCTGGCCCTGGTCGACGCCCTGCATCCGCAGACGCTGATCGCCTACGACATGAACGGCGCGCCGCTCGACGTCGCGCACGGGGCGCCGCTTCGCCTCAGGGTCGAACGCCAGCTCGGCTACAAGCACGCCAAATATGTCCAGCGCGTCGAGGTGGTCAGCGACTTCCGCCACATCTCCGGCGGCCACGGCGGCTACTGGGAGGACCGGGGATACGAGTGGTACGCGGGCATCTAGGCGAGGGGTTCGCCGGGCGCCAGCCGATCTGCCTGGTGATCGAAACGGGTTTCACCCCGAGGCCGCGGGCGCGACAGTCGCCGGTCCGGTCTGCGCGGTCGACGCGCCGGCCCGCCTCCGGTCGAGCGGGTCAGCCAGCTCCTGGATGGCGCAGCTGTCGGCGCAGGAGATTTGCAGACCGCCCTGTTGTCGCTCCAATCGCGGCCGGTGGCGTTCGCCGGCTTGCGCGCGATCGACACCCTCCCCGGCCCGTGGCCTTTGAGGCGCGCACGCGGCCCGGGTCCAGATCGTCGATAAATCCCCGGCCGCGATGTAACACGCCCGCAGGGGTCGCCGAATTCCTCGCCAAGTCGGCCGGTTGAGGCCGCGAGGAGCGAACAGATGTCGATCCGGCCCATCCAATTTGCAGCCCGCACGGCCGCCGCCGTGTTCGCCTTGACCGCGGCGGCGCCCGCGTTTGCGGCGGACGCCCAGCATCCGACGGTCGTGGAGCTGTTCCAAAGCCAGGGCTGTTCTTCCTGTCCGCCGGCGAACGCCAACGCCATTGCGCTCAGCGATCGGCCCGATCTGCTCGTTCTGAGCTTCGGGGTCACCTACTGGGACCAACTGGGTTGGAAGGACACCTTCGCCTCGCCGCAATACACCGCGAGGCAATGGGACTACGCACACGCCCTGCACCATAGCGAGGTGTGGACGCCGCAGGTGGTGGTCAACGGCCGCGCCGACGTGGTGGGCGTGCGGCGGGACGAGCTCGAAGCCCTGATCCGCCGCGAGGACCGCGGCGCGTCGGGGCCCGCCATCTCATCCAGGGGCGACGAGGTCGCTGTCTCTGCCGGGCCGGCGCGGCCTGCCGCCGAGGTCTTCCTGGTCCGTTACGACCCCAATATCGTTCAGGTCCCCATTCGGCGGGGCGAGAACGGCGGCAAGACCCTGCCGCATAAGAACGTCGTCAAGGCCCTGATCCGCCTCGGATCCTGGTCGGGGTCCGCCCAGACATACCGGCTGCCGGCCGAAGTCACAGCCGGA
>DASXCH010000095.1:0-22898 GCA_036491275.1 Caulobacteraceae bacterium | reverse complement strand
GGACCGGGTCGGGCTGGAACAGCACGGGCCTGCCCCGCCACGGACCCCAGGCCCGGCCACGCTACTCACGCTTCGGCCACACCAGCTCCCGCCCCATCTGGGACGACGAACCCCTCCACGACCTGGAATGAGGGGCGGACGAGGGCGGGACCGCGCATGGGTTCCGTTTTTGTTCTTGCCCGGGACGCGCATCGCGTGCCAAGTGGCTGAGCTTGTCAGAGGGAAGGGCATGGCTGCGCGCATCGCCTCGGTGGCCTTCGAGGGCGTGGAGGCCCGGCGCGTGGACGTGGAAGTCCAGGCCGCCGGCGGCGCCGTCGCCTTCGTCGTCGTGGGCCTGGCCGACAAGGCCGTGGCCGAGGCGCGCGAGCGGGTGCGGGCCGCCTTCGCCGGCCTCGGGCTCGCCCTGCCGTCGCGCCGCCTGGTGGTCAACCTCGCCCCGGCCGACCTGCCCAAGGAGGGCAACCACTTCGACCTGCCCATCGCCCTGGCGGTGATGTCGGTCATGGGGATCATCCCCCAGGACGCCCTCGACGGCTGGGCGGCGATCGGCGAACTCAATCTCAACGGCGAGATCGCCCCGGTGGCCGGCGCCCTGCCGGCCGCGATCGCTGCCGGCGCCATGGGCCTTGGCCTCATCTGTCCGGAAAGCTGTGGCCCCGAGGCGGCTTGGGCCGGCCAGACGCCGCTGCTGGCGCCCCGCTCGCTGATCGCCCTCGTCAACCACTTCCGCGGCGGCCAGGTGCTCAGCCCGCCCAGGCCCGGCGAAATGGTCGAGAGGGCTCGGACGCCCGACCTTGCCGACGTGAAAGGCCAGGAGGGCGCCAAGCGGGCCCTGGAGATCGCCGCCGCCGGCGGCCACAACCTGCTTTATGTCGGCCCGCCGGGTTCGGGAAAGTCCATGCTCGCCCAGCGCCTGCCGGGCCTGCTGCCGCCGCTCTCCGCCACCGAGCTGCTCGAGACTTCGATGGTTCATTCCCTCGCCGGCCTCATCGCCCGCGGCGCCCTGACCCGTGAGCGGCCGTTCCGCAGTCCCCACCATTCGGCCAGCATGGCCGCGCTCACCGGCGGCGGCCTCAAGGTCAGGCCCGGCGAAGTTTCCCTGGCCCACAATGGCGTCCTCTTCCTCGACGAACTCCCGGAATTCGCCCCGCAAGCCCTGGATTCCCTGCGCCAGCCGCTGGAGACCGGCGAGGTGGTGGTGGCCCGGGCCAATGCCCACGTCCGCTATCCGGCGAGGTTCCAGCTCGTCGCCGCCATGAACCCCTGCCGCTGCGGCGCCGGCGGCCTGGGGCGGGGCGCCTGCGGCAAGGCCCCGCGCTGCCTCCAGACCTACCAGGGGCGCCTCTCCGGCCCTCTGCTCGACCGCATCGATCTTACCGTCGAGGTCCCGGCGGTAAGCGCCGCCGACCTCGCCCTGCCGCCACCTGCCGAAGGCAGCGCTGAGGTCGCCGCCCGGATTGCGACCGCGCGGGAATTGGCCGCGGAGCGCGCGCAGGGCGACGGCGAGGCCGCCGGCGCCCTCAACGCCGTCGCCGAGGGCGCCCGGCTGGAGCGGATCGCCGCCCTCGACGCCCCCGGCCATGCGCTGCTGGCCAAGGCGGCGGACTATGGCGCGCTTACGGCGCGGGGCTGGACCCGGACCCTGCGCCTTGCCCGCACCATCGCCGACCTCGACGGCTCCGACGCCGTGCGCCGCGTGCACGTGGCCGAGGCGTTGATCTATCGGCAGGCGCACATCGGCGCGGAAAATGGCGTCGCAGAGCCAGGCAGGGCCTGGGCGTGATCGACGAAATTGGCCTGGTCGCGCAGGCTCTGAGAGGGGACGGCGCGGTAGTGGCGCGAGGAATCGTGCCGCCAGCCTGGGTCGAGCGGACGCGCGTGGCGAGCTTTTCCCGGAGGCCTGGCGCGAGCCTACTTCGCCAGCTCGAACGTCCCGCTGATCTCGATCTTGATGTCGAGTTCGCCCGTCTCGACCGGTGTCACCGGCGTGGCCTGGACCGCCATGGCCCTCATCATCGGCCGGGGCGGGGAGGGTTGGTAGCCGCCGCCCTCGGAGAGGTTGACCAGGCGCCCGACATGGTAGCCGGCGGCGTCGGCATAGAGCCGCGCCTTGTCCTCCAGCGCCTTCACCGCCCGCACCCGCGCCTCGTTCTGGGCCGAGACCGGGTTGGCGAGGCCGAAGCTGATGTCCCCGACGTTGTTGGCCCCGGCGCCCGTCACCGCGTCGACCAGACGGCCGAGCTTGGAAAGGTCCCGCTCGGTGACGCTCACCTGATTGGAGGCCTGATAGCCGGTGAGCCTGGGCGGCTGGTTCTGCTCGTAGACATATTGCGGCGCCAGGCTGATCTGGCTCGTCTGGATGTCGGGCCCGGCAAGGCCGGCGGCCTTCAGGGCGGCCATGACCCTCGCCATCTGGGCGGCGTTTTCGGCCAGGGCCTGGGCCGCCGTCGCGGCGGCAGTGGTGACCCCGAGCGACAGGCTGGCCGTGTCCGGCGGCATCTTCACCTCACCTTCGGCGGAGAGATCGAGGGTGGTGGCGGCGAAGCGCGCGTCGGCCTGGGCCCTGACGGCGTTGGGCGCGGCGCCGCCGGCGGTGAGGGTCGCTGCGATCAGGATGGCGGTGAGGGAATGGCTCATCGGGTATCCTTCCTCCACTCCAGCTTCCGACCCTCGCCCAGGCGTGATAACCGCATGATCCCCGGCCAAGCTCAAGGCCGCTGGACGCGGCGGAACATTCGCCACAAGGTCAGCCGCCCCTGGGGGCCCGTAGCTCAATGGTTAGAGCCGGCCGCTCATAACGGTCTGGTTGCAGGTTCGAGTCCTGCCGGGCCTACCAGCCTTCGCGCCTTCGGCGCTTCGGCTAGGCAGGCCGATTCCGCCAAGCGAAGGCTGTCTCGCCGAAGCCCCACCGGGGCGAAGGCGGACTGCAGCTCGTAACATGCGCTACGTCTATATCCTGCAGAGCTTGGTCTCGCCCGAACGGTTCTACGTCGGCATGACCAAGAACGTTCACGCGCGACTAAAGAAGCACAATGCGAAGGAGGTGCATCATACTTCAAAGTTCGGGCCTTGGCGGGTGAGAACATATGTCGCTTTTTCCGACGAGAGGCGGGCGTTTGAGTTCGAAAAATATTTGAAGACGGCTTCAGGCCGGGCTTTCGCATCCAAGCGCTTCTGATGCGATCCTGCTTCGCGCCTTCCCTGCCCACCCTATCTCATGAGATCGCGGATCCGGTCGATGAAACCGGGCGAGCGCCAGTGCCGAAGGTGGCCGGACCAGTGGTCCTCGGCCTTGAAGGTCCGCTTCAGGGACTTCTCCTCCTGCCGCATCAGCTGCAGCACGTGCTCATCCTGGCCGGCCTCCAGCCAGAAGCCGTGTCCGTTCGGGCAGAATTCGAGTTCGAGGTCGTAGTCGCGGTACTGGAACTTCTGCAGCCCGGTCCCGCATTCGGGGCAGGCGCGGTCGGACGCCTCGGGATTGAAGACGAGGCTGCCCTTCTTGCCGAGGTCGTAGGCTTCATCCTCGAGTTGATCGAGTTCCTGGCGCGTCAGCCACATCCCACCGCAGCGACCACAGGCCTCGACGTCGATCCCGTCGCGCTTGGCCGGCGCCAGAACGGCGCCGCAGTGCGGGCACTTCATGTGAGGCTCCTGATCGTCCGTCCCAGGCCCGAGCTAGGCAGAGGCGAGGGGGTTTGCAAGCGGGGCTCAGGCGGCGCCCATCGCCCCGCGCCACGTGAGGCCCTCGGTGTTGCACACCCAGCGGCCGAGGCGGCGATAGTCCTTGCCGTCGAGGGTCTCGCCAAACGGCAACAGCTCGAGGATCGCCGCCTCGACATACTGGAAGTTGCGGCCGTCGCGGCGGCGGGCGAAGTCCAGCAGCTCACCCTGGCCCCAGGCGATGGCCGCCATGTCGCCTTCGAGGCGCGTCTTCAGCGGCTCCAGGCGATTGTCAGCGAGCGCGTTGATCCGCCGCTTGGACGGAGCGTGGCGCAGCTCGAGGCTGTAGGTCTTCACGACCTCGCCTCCCTGGCCAGCCGGCGCTGGTTGGCCTGCACGCGCTTGCGATACAGGGCCAGGGTGCGGCTCGCCGCCAGATGCGGCTCGCCCTGGATCACGCTTTCGGTGACGACGACGGCGGTGTCCCACGCCGCGAAGGCCTTTTCCACGATCATGCGCACGGCCTCGTCGCAGGCGTCGAACCGGCCGGAGGCGGCGCGGGCGAGGCGAAGGCCGATGACGTCCTGCGACTCGATGGCAAGATCGAGCGAATCCGCCGCCAGGGCGCTCCAGGGATTTCCGGGTTCGGACGTGTTCTTGCTTGAAACCTTCACCGGTCCCTTATGCTGCACCGCACAACGAATATCAATCTCCTGCCGTTTCGAATTTTTCGACGGGGCGCCGACGGCCTATATTGCCGCGCATGCGAGAGCCCCGAATCGCCGCTGGCCCTCTGAGTCTTGCGGCGCGCTACGCCGCCGTGGCCGAGGAGATCGACGCCGTGGTCGCCGGCGAGCCGAATCTGACGGCGCGCATGGCCACCGTCGCCTCCATGCTGGCGGCCGAGTTCGACCACTATTTCTGGACCGGCTTCTATGTGGTCGATCTGGCCAAGGGCGATCAGCTGGTCGTCGGGCCCTATCAGGGAAGCCTCGGCTGCCTGCGGATCGACTTCGGGCGCGGGGTGTGCGGCGCCGCGGCGGCGAAGCGGGCGACGCAGCTGGTGGCGGACGTCGATGCTTTTGACGATCACATCGCCTGCGACTCGCGCTCGAAGAGCGAGCTCGTCGTGCCGGTGTTCGACCACTCCGGCGCCCTCATCGCCGTGTTCGACGTGGATTCGACCGAGCCTGCCGCCTTCACCGAAGATGACGCGCGCGGACTGGAGGACATCGTCCGCCGCGTCTTTGCCGCCTGAAGAGCGGGATTCACAAAATCGACAAGCAATCAGCTTAAGCGGGCGCTTCGAGACGCCAGTCTTCGGAGGAGGGCGGAGCGGTGGACGAGGAAGGCGCGACGCTTTCTTTCCGCAGCGTGTTCATCTCCGATGTGCATCTGGGCACGCGCGGCTGCCAGGCCGAGATCCTGCTGGATTTCCTCAAATCGATGAGCTGCGAGCGGCTCTACCTGGTGGGCGATATCGTCGACGGCTGGCGGATGAAGCGCGGCTGGCACTGGCCACAGGCCCACAACGACGTGGTCCAGAAGCTGCTGCGCCATGCCCGCAAAGGGACGGCCGTCACCTACATCCCCGGCAACCACGACGAGAAAATCCGCGACTTCTGCGGCGTCCATTTCGGCGGCGTGGTGGTGGCCCGCGAGTGGGTCCACGAGACGGCCGATGGGCGCCGCTTCCTGGTGCTGCACGGCGACGAGTTCGATGCGGTGGTGCGCCTGGCGCCGTGGCTGGCCAGGACCGGCGACCTCGCCTATCGCGCGGCGATCCGCGTCAACACCCTCTTCAATCGCGTCCGCCGGCGGCTCGGCCTGCCCTACTGGAGCCTCTCGGCCTTCCTCAAGATCCGGGTCAAGAACGCCCTGCAGTTCATCGACAACTACGAGACCGCGGTCGCCGCCGAGGCGCGCCGGCGGGGGGTGGACGGGATCATCTGCGGCCACATCCACAAAGCCGAGATGCGCCAGATCGGCGGGACCCTCTACCTCAACGACGGCGACTGGGTGGAGAGCTGCACCGCCCTCGTCGAGCACTTCGACGGCCAGTTCGAGATTCTGCCCTGGGCGGAACGGCGTTCCTGGTCCATGATCGGGACTTCGCGCCGCGCTCGGAGCGCATTGGCGCCCTTGACGGAACCCGCGATCGCCTGATGCGCATAGTGCTGGCCACGGACGCCTGGGAGCCCCAGGTCAACGGCGTCGTGCGCACGCTCGCGCGCATCCGTCAGGAACTGACCGAGATGGGCGACATGGTCGAGGTGATCAGCCCTGACCAGTTTCCGAACTTTCCCCTGCCGACCTATCCGGAGATCAAGCTCGCCGTCGGCGCCTTCGAGAAGGTGCAGCAGCGGTTCCGCGAGTTCGAGCCGGAGGCGATCCATATCGCCACCGAGGGGCCGATCGGCCTGGCCGCACGGCGGATCTGCCTGGAGTGGAAGCTGCCGTTCACCACCAGCTATCACACCCGCTTCCCGGAATATGTCTCGGCCCGGCTGCCGCTGCCTCTGGCCGCCGGCTACGCCTACATGAAGTGGTTCCACCGACCCTCGGGTCGGCTGATGGTCGCCACCCGGACCATGGCCGAGGAGCTGGAGAAGCAAGGCTTCCGCAACATCTCGGTGTGGTCGCGCGGGGTCGACACCGAGGCCTTCCGCCCGCGCCAGCCAGGCGATCGCGACCTGTTCGAGGGGCTGGAGCGGCCGATCTGGCTCAACGTCGGCCGCGTGGCGGTGGAAAAGAACATCGAGGCCTTCCTGGCGCTCGACCTGCCAGGGACCAAGGTGGTGGTCGGCGATGGGCCGCAGCGCGAAGAGCTGAGCGAGGCCTTCCCAGAGGTTCGCTTCGTCGGCGCCAAGTTCGGCGCCGAGCTCGCCGCCCACTACGCCTGCGCCGACGTCTTCGTCTTCCCTTCGCTCACCGACACCTTCGGCCTGGTCATTCTGGAGGCCTGGGCCTCGGGACTGCCGGTCGCCGGCTTCAACGCCCCTGGTCCGGCCGACATCATTCCCAATTCCGGCGCCGGCGCCCTCGCGCCTGATCAGACCCACGGTTTGCGCGACGCCTGCCTGGAGGCGCTGAAGATCGACAGGGACGCCGCCCGCGCCGCTGCCGAGCGCTATTCCTGGCGGGCCTGCGCCGAGGAGTTCCGCCGCCTGCTGCAGCCCTATCCGGAGCCTGAGAAGAGCCGCTTCTGGCGGCGGCTGCGACGCTTGGCCCGGTTACGTCGCCGGCCGCGGCCCGAGCCGCGGCCCGAAGCGGCAAACGATCGTCACGCCGCCTCCATGCCGAACTGAAGCTTGGCCAGGCGCGCGTAGAGGCCGCCACGGGCAGCGAGTTCGGCGTGGGTCCCCTGCTCGACCACCCGGCCAGCCTCCATCACCACGATGCGGTCGGCCTTGAGGACGGTCGCCAGGCGGTGGGCGATGACCAGGGTGGTGCGCCCCGCCATGGCCTCGTCCAGGGCCCGCTGGATCAGCCGCTCGTTCTCGGCGTCGAGCGCGCTGGTGGCCTCGTCGAGCAGCAGGATCGGGGCGTCGCGGACCAGGGCGCGGGCGACCGCCAGCCGCTGGCGCTCGCCCCCGGAGAGGGTCCGGGCCTTGTCGCCGAGCGGCGTGTCGAGCCCCTTGGGCAGGGCCAGCAGGAACTCCTGGGCCTGGGCGGCCTTGGCGGCGGCCAGCAGCCGCGCCTTGTCGCTCCCCAGGCGGCCGAAGCGCAGGTTGTCGAAGGCCGTGCCGGAGAAGAGCGGCGCGTCCTGGGCCACCAGGGCGATACGGGCGCGGGCCTCGGCCGGATCGGCGAGCCTCAGGTCGACGCCGTCGATGGCGACTTCGCCCTGGTCCGGGTCGAAGAAGCGCAGCAACAGACGGAAGACGGTGCTCTTGCCGGCGCCAGAGGGTCCGACCAGGGCCACCCGCTCGCCGGGTCGGACGTTCAGGGAAATCCCGTTCAGCGCCGGCATGTCGGGCCGGGAGGGATAGGCGAAGGTGACGGCGCTGAGGGCGATCTCGCCGCGCGGAGGCTTCGGCATCGCCTTCGGATGGGCCGGGGCGGTGATGGCGGGCCGGGTCTTGAGCAGGTGGGTGATGCGGTCCATGGCGCCGGCCGCCTTCTGGACATCGCCCCACACTTCGCTCAGCGCGCCGATCGAGCCGGCGGCCAGCACCGCCAGCAGGGCGAACTGGATCAGAGCCCCGGCGGTCAGGCGATGGGCGAGGACGTCGTTGGCCCCCAGCCAGAAGACGCCGGCGACGCCGCCGAAGACGAGCACGATGACCCCAGCGGTCATCACCGCGCGGGCCGCGACGCGGGCCACGGAGGCGTGGAAGGCCGCCTCCACGGAGGCGCTGAAGCGGTCGCCGACGCTCTTCTCGCGGCCGAAGGCCTGGACGGTGTCGACGAGGTCGAGGGTCTCGCCGGCGAAGGCGACCGCCTCGGCGTACTGCGCCTGGGCGCGGCTGGAGAGCCGCCGGACCCGCCGGCCGTAGAGGACCAGCGGCACGAGGACCAGCGGCCCGATCAGCATGACGCACAGGGTCAGCTTGACCGAGACGAAGAGGAGCATGGCCGTGGCGCCGGCCACCGTCAGCAGATTGCGCAGGGCGATGGAGGCGGCCGAGCCGACGACGCCTTCTATCAGGGTGAGGTCGATCGTCATTCGCGAGAGCACCTCGCCGGCCGGGATCCTGAGAAAGAACTCCTGGTCGAGGGTCAGGACGTGTCGGTAGAGGTCGGCCCTGAGGTCGGCCACGACACGCTCGCCGAGGCGGTTGATGAAGTAGAACCGGCTGGCCGTCGCCAGGGCCAGGATGACGGCGATGCCCAGCAGGATCAGGAAGGTGGCGTCCAGGCTGGCGTGCGAGGCGGCGCCGAAGCCCTTGTCGACCACCAGGCGCAGCGCGCCGGTGAGGGCCAGGGTCGCGCCGGTGGAGAAGAGCAGGGCCACCAGCGAGGCGACCGCGTCGGCCCGATGGGCGCTGAGGAAGGGCCACAGGCCCGCCAGCGGCCGGATGTCGCGCCGCGCCGAGCGGCCCTGGGCGCGGCCCTCGCCCGCGTCCGGTCCCGAAATACGCCGCCGACCTCCGAACAGGCCGCCGCCGGCCAAAGCGTCACTCGCCATGTCTTGCCTCGACGCGGCCGAAGCGTGTATAGCCGCGCGTCCAAAATTCGCCCGCGCGCAGCGGGCGGTTCTCCCCTCCGCTCACGCCGGTCCGATCACGCCATGAAACAAGACATCCATCCGAACTACCATTTCATTACTGTGACCATGACCGACGGCACGACCTATCAGACGCGCTCGACGTGGGGCAAGGAAGGCGCCGAGCTGCACCTCGATATCGACCCCAAAACCCACCCAGCCTGGACCGGCGGCCATCAGCACCTGATCGACCGTGGCGGCCGCGTCTCCCGCTTCACCGCCAAATACGGCGGATTTCTGAAGAAGTAGGCTGGGGGCGCCCACCTTGCGGCGCGACATGGCCCCCGCCAATCCTCCCGATCCGAGTTCAACCATGCCCGGCGCAGGCGTCGCCGCGCGCATCGCAAGGCAGTATCTGGCGCCGCGCTGGAAGGCGCTGGCCGTCTCGGTCGCCTGCGCTGTGGTCTTTGCCGCCCTCTCGGGCCTGCTGCTCGGCATCCTGCAGCCGGCGGTCAACGAGCTGGTGGTGCGGCCAAAGCCCGGCGCGCTTCTCATCCTGCCGCTGGCCATCGTCGCCATCGCCATCGGCCGCGGTCTCGCCCAGGCTGTCCAGTCCCTGCTCGTCAACCGGATCGGCAATGGCATCGTCGGCGATGTCCAGAACGAGCTCTTCGGCAAGCTGGTGCGGGCCGATCTCGCCCGCCTGCGCGCCTCCCATTCCGGCGGCCACGTCTCGGCGGTGCTCTATGACGCAGGCCTCATCCGCGAGGCGGCGACAAGCGGCGTCCTCAACCTGGTCCAGCAGGGCCTGACGCTGATGGCCGCCCTGGCGGTGATGGCCTGGACCGACTGGCGCCTGGGCCTGATCGTGCTGCTGGCCGCGCCGCTCGTCGCCCTGGGCCTGGGCCGGTTCATGCGCCGGGCGACCAAGGCGGCGCGCGGGGCCATGGCCGCCACCTCGACCCTGGCGACGGCGATCATGGAGAGCCTCGACGGCATCCGGGTGATCAAGATGGAGAACCGCGAGGCCGACGAGGAGGCCCGGGTCGCCGCCGCCGTCGCCGACCGCCAGGAACACATCATCAGCGGCGATAACGCCCGGGCCCTGGCCGCCCCGGCCACCGAAGCCATGACCTTCGTGATCGTTGCGGCGGTGCTGGCCTACGAGGGCTGGCGTTCGAGCGGCGGCCACGCCAACCCCGGCGCCTTCGCCGCCTTCTTCGCCGCCCTGCTGACCGCCGGCCAGTCGCTGCGCCAGGTCTCGAACATGTCCACGGTCATCGGCCAGGGCCTGGTCGCCGGCCGGCGCCTGTTCGCCGCCCTCGACGTCGAGCCGGAGGTGCGGGATTCTCCCAACGCCGCCTCTCTGGCCCTCACCGAGGCGACGCTGAGCCTGGAGGGCGTGTCCTTCAGCTATGACGGCCGCACGCCGGTCCTGGACGGCGTCGACCTGGAGGTGCGGCGCGGCGAGATCGTCGCCCTGGTCGGGCCGTCGGGCGCGGGCAAATCCACGATCCTCAACCTCATCCCGCGGTTCTATGACGTCGCCGGCGGGGCGGTGCGGATCGACGGCCAGGACGTGCGCGCCGTGACCCTGGCCTCGCTCCGCCGCCAGATCGCCCTCGTCACCCAGGAGCCGTTCCTGTTCGACGACAGCATCGCCGCCAACATCGCCTATGCCCACCCGGCCGCCTCGCGGGCCGAGATCGAGGCCGCCGCCGCCCAGGCCGCCGCCCACGACTTCATCCAGGACCTGCCGGCAGCCTACGAGACGGTGGTCGGCGAGGCCGGCGCGCGCCTATCCGGTGGGCAGCGCCAGCGCATCGCCATCGCCCGGGCCTTCCTCAAGGACGCGCCGATCCTGCTGCTCGACGAGGCGACAAGCGCCCTCGACGTCGAGAGCGAGGCCCTGATCCAGGCCGCGCTGGCCAGGCTCATGGCCGGGCGGACCACACTGCTCATCGCCCACCGCCTCAGCACGGTGCGCGGGGCCGACCGCATCTATGTGCTCGACCGCGGCCAGGTGGTGGAGACCGGCGCCCACGCCGCCTTGGTCGATCGCGGCGGCCTCTACGCCCGCCTCGCCCGCACCCAGGATCTCGGCGACCCGGTCCCGGCGGACTCGGCCGCGTGAAGCGCTTCTTCCGCTCGCCCGCCGTCCAGGCCGCCCTCGGCTGGCTGGTGGCGGCCTACATCGAGCTGATCATCGCCACGGTGCGCTGGCGGTTCGACAACCGTGGCCCGGTCGACGAGATCATGACCGGGCCGGAGGGGCTGATCGCCCTCTTCTGGCACGGCCGCATCGCCCAGGGCATGGCCTGCCGCCCGCTGCTGCGCGGGAAGCCGCGCAAGGTGATGATCTCGCTCTCGCCGGACGGCGAGTTCATCTCCAAGGCCGCCGCCCGCCTGCATATCCCGCCGCTCCGAGGCTCGACCGGAAAGGCGGCCATGTCCAAGGGTGGCGCGCGCGCCTTCCGCGACGCCCTCGGCTTCATCCGCTCCGGCGGGGTGATGATCCTGACGCCGGACGGCCCCCGCGGCCCGGCCGAGATGCTGCCGATCGGGCCAGTGCAGATGGCCCGCGCGGCGGCCTGCCCGGTGTTCGTGATGAGCCTGGCGGCGGCCCCGGCCCTGACCCTGAAGAGCTGGGACAGGGCGCGCATCCCGCTGCCCTTCGCCCGCGGCCAAGTGGTGCTGGAAGGCCCGCTGCGCCTGCCGCCCGATTCCGACGAGGCGGCGCTGGAGGCGGCCAGGATCGACTGGCAGGCCCGGATGAACGCGGGCCAGGCCAGGGCCGAGGCCCTGCTGGCGGGCCGCGCGACGTGAGACGTCCGGCCTCGCTGGCGCTCTATGCGGCGGCGATGGGCGCGGCCTCGCCCCTGGCGCCCTGGCTGCTCAAGGCGCGCGCCGCCCGCGGCAAGGAGGATCCGGCGCGCCTTGCCGAGCGCCTCGGCCGCGCCAGCCGGCCCAGGCCCGGGGGCCGGCTGATCTGGCTGCACGGCGCCAGCGTCGGTGAGGGCCTGTCCCTCCTGCCGCTCGTGGAGCGGCTAATCGACCTGGCGCCCGACGCGGCGCTGCTCGTCACCAGCGGCACCCGGACCTCGGCCGAGGTTCTCGGCCAGCGCCTGCCCGCGGGCGCCCTCCATCAATACGTGCCGCTCGACACGCCGGCCGCCGCCGCCCGGTTCGTGAGCCACTGGTGGCCCAACCTCGCCGTCTTCGTGGAAAGCGAGTTGTGGCCGAACCTGATCGCCGCCGCCAGGGGATCGGGCGCCCGGCTGGCCCTGGTCTCGGCGCGGATGTCAGGGGCGAGCCTTGCTGGCTGGCGCCGCGCGCCGGCCGCGGCGGCGGCCGTGCTCTCGTCATTCGACCTGATCCTGGCCAAGGACAGGGCCGCCCGCGCCCGCTTCGAGGTCTTGGGCGGCAAGGTCGCCGGCCTGTGGGACGCCAAGCTCGGCGCGCCGCCGCTCTGCGCCGACGAGACCGAACTCGCCGCCCTGAAGGAGGCCTCGAGCGGCCGGACCGTCCTGCTCGCGGCCAGCACCCACGCCGGCGAGGAAGAGATCGTGCTGGAGGCCTTCGCCCGCGCCGCTTCCGATCGGCCTGACGCTCTCCTGATCTTCGCGCCACGCCACCCGGCGCGGGGGGCCGAGGTCGAGGCTCTCGTCGGCGCGGCGGGGCTTGCCACCGCGCGCCGAAGCGCCGGCGGCGATCCGGCCTCAGCCAGGGTCTATGTCGCCGACACCCTGGGCGAGCTTGGCCTCTTCTTCCGCCTGGCGTGCGTGGCCTTCATCGGCGGCAGCCTCATCCACGGCGTCGGCGGCCACAATCCGTTGGAGCCGGCCAGGCTCGGCTGCGCGGTCGCGGCTGGTCCGTACACGGATCATTGGCCGGTCTACGCCGCCTTCCAGCAGGCGGACGCGGTCCGTATGGTCACGGATGCGGCGGAGCTGGCAGCCCTCTTCGGCGAGGCCATGGCCGACGATCTGCGGGCGCTTGCCGAGCGGGGAGGGGACCTCGCCGCCCGTCTCGACGCCGACAACGCCGACGTCGCGCCTCGGCTCCTGACCCTCATCGCGCCATGAAGCTCAAGACGCCGCGCGACTGGTACCGGCGCGACCGGGTGGTGCGCCGCCCGGGCCTGCTCTTCCTGTTCGAGTTGCTGGCGGCCGGCGTCTGGACGCGGGTCACCGCCCGGCGGATCGCTCGCGCCCGACCGGTCGATCCGGGGATCCCGGTGATCTGCGTCGGCAACCTCACCGTCGGCGGCGCAGGAAAGACCCCTATCGTCCGGGAGCTGACGAAAATGCTTATCGCCCGTGGCGTCGCCGCCCATGTCCTCACGCGCGGCCATGGCGGCAGCCTGGCCGGCCCCGTGCGGGTCGATCCGGCGATCCACTCGGCGGCGGAGGTCGGCGACGAGGCGCTGATGCTAGCGGGCGAGGCGTCCGTCTGGGTCGCCCGCGACCGCGTGGCCGGCGCCCGGGCCGCGGCCGCCGCTGGAGCCGCGGTAATCGTCATGGACGACGGCCACCAGAATCCGTCGCTACACAAGGCCCTGTCGCTCGTGGTCGTGGACGGCGAGACGCGCGACGGCGAATGGCCGTTCGGCGACGGCCGCGTGGTTCCCGCCGGGCCGATGCGCGAGCCGATGGCCGCCGGCCTCGCCCGCGCCGACGCGGTGATCGTCCTGCTGCCGGCCGACCTGCCGACAGCCGAACCCGAACTGCTGGCGCTCTTCGCCGGCAAGCCGGTCCTCATCGCCCGTCTGGTTCCACTGGCCGCTCCGCCGCCTGGTCCCCAGGTCGGCTTCGCCGGTATCGGCAAGCCGTGGAAGCTGGAGCGGGCGCTCAGGGCCGCCGGTTGCGACCTCGTCGATTTCGCGCCCCTGGCCGATCACGAAGTCCCCTCGGAGCGGTTCCTGGCCTTCCTCGCCCGCCGCGCGGAGACCCTCGGCGCCGGCCTCGTCACCACCGAGAAGGACTGGGCGCGCCTCAGCCCAGCCTGGCGTGGGCGGGTGAAGTTCTGGCCGGTCGCCGTCCGCTTCGAGGATGATGCGGCGCTGGCGGCGCTGCTGACGCCCGTCCTGCCGGGGAAGCTCTAGTTCAGCTGGCCAAGGATTTCTGAGACGGATGTCGTTGGAGATAGGCTAGGACAGAGGAATAAAATTGCTCCTGTCACGCTACTTCCCGCTAATTCGAGTCAATTCGCCTGCCAATCAACACCGGGAAGATTCCTCAGTCCTTCTCCCTACTCGTTCCGATTTTATCCTCCAATAGGCGCACGGCCGACCCCACAGCGGCAATAACTGGGCTGACTAAAACTACGGCGTAGAATGATCGCTGCGCGACCAAAGTTATGAGCGCGCGCCATCCTCCGCTAACGAAAACATATTTAGAATAAATCGCAAATAGCGAAGCCAAAACGGCCATCATCACCACGAACCCACTCATGAAGCGCCTTAGCATGTCATCGATCTCCAGCCGGCAGCCACGGCCTCGCAATCGGTTAACAGCCGCTACCTTAGCCGGGTCAGCCTTTAGCAGCGGTTTGCGCCGCGGAGGAAGACGCAGCGCTCATCGAGGCGCCGGCGGTCTTCTCTGCAAGGCTTCTCCCGGCGCCACTGTCAATCAGGTATTGTGTCCCCGGAATTCCGCGCCCCCGGAATTCCGCGCTCCCTACCGCGATCCGTAACTCGCAACCCCACCGTAACCCTAAGCCCCGGCCAGCTTGGCGTATTTCCACGCCGCATCGCCCAGCAGCGGCACGCGCGCCTCCATGGCCGCCGCCTGGGGGCTGTTGGCGGTGCCGTCGCGGGCGCGCCCGACGATGCCCTGCACGATCCCGGCCAGGCGGAAGAGGTTGTAGGCGAAATACCAGTTGAGGTCCGGCAGGCCCGAGCGGCCGGTCTGGCGGCAATAGGCCTCGACATATTCCTCCATCGTCGGGATGCCCCACGCCTGTTTGTCCTCGATCGCTGCTATCGAGCCATTCACCCACTGCATCAGCAGGTTGGAGAAGTCGGCCAGGGGGTTGCCGATGGTCGCCAGCTCCCAGTCGAGCACGGCGATGACGCGCGCCTCGGTGGGATGCAGGATCTCATTGTCGAGCCGGTAGTCGGCGTGGACGATGGTGTGCTCTTCGTCGGGCGGGACGGTGGCCGGCAGCCATTCGATGAGCCGCTCGACCGTCTCCAGATGCTGGGTCTCGCTGGCCTTGTACTGCTTGGTCCAGCGGGAGATCTGACGGAGCATGTAGTTGCCCTCACGGCCGAAGTCGGAAAGGCCGACGGCCTGGTAGTCGGTGTTGTGCAGGTCGGCGAGGGTCTTCAGGGCCGCCATGTGGATGGCGTGGCGCTCGGCCGGCTCGTAGGCGGGCAAGGTCTGGTCCCAGAGGATGCGGCCCTCGACCCTGTCCATGACGTAGAAGATGGTGCCGAGGACGGTCTCGTCCTGGCACAGGCCATAAGGCCTTGGGACCGGAAAGCCGGTCGGGTGGAGGGCCGAAATCACCCGGAACTCGCGGTCGACGGCGTGGGCCGAGGGCAGGAGCCTGCCAGGCGGCTTGCGGCGCATGACGTACTTTTTTCCGGGCGTCGTCAGTTCATAAGTCGGGTTGGACTGGCCGCCGCGGAACTGGCGAACGGTGAGCGGCCCGGCGTAGCCGTCGACATGTTCGGTCATCCACGCGGCCAGCGCGCCTTCATCGAAGCGATGGCTCTCGGCGACCTCTTTGGTGCCGACGTTGAGCGCTTCGCGCGTCTGTTCCTCGGTGGGTATGGCGTCCTCGCGTGTCTTTCCAGGTCCGATTTCCATCTAGCCGCGCCGAGCGCGGATTGGAAAGCTTCGCGGCGCCTCAGGCGCCCAGCGCCCGCCAGCCAATGTCGCGGCGGCAGAAGCCGCCCGGCAGGCGGATCCGGTCGAGAGCCTGATAGGCGCGGTCTCTGGCGACCTCGAGCGTGGGGCCGCGGGCGCAGATATTGAGCACCCGGCCGCCGGCGGAAATCAGCGCTCCGTCGGCGCGCCGGGCCGTGCCGGCGTGAAAGACGGTCACGTCCGGTCCGAAGTCGGCGTCCGCGCCCTCGATGACGTCGCCGGCGCGCGGCGATCCCGGGTAGCCGGCGGCGGCCAGGACCACGCAGATCGCCGCCTCGCGCCGCCAGACGGGGGGAGGCACATCGGCCAGGGATCCGGTGGCCGCCGCCAGCAGATAGGGGACAATGTCGCTTTCCAGACGCAGCATCAGGGCCTGGTTTTCGGGATCGCCGAAGCGGGCGTTGAACTCCACCAGCTTCGGCCCCTCGGCCGTGACCATCATTTCGCAGAAGAGTGCGCCGCGGTAGGGCGCGCCCTCGGCGGCGATGGCGGCGAAGGCCGGCTCGATCAGCTGAGTGCGCGCCGCCTCGACCACGGCCCCGGTGAGGACCGGGGCGGGGGAATAGGTCCCCATCCCGCCGGTGTTGGGTCCGGTCTCGCCATCGAAGGCCCGCTTGTGGTCCTGGGCGCCGCCGAACAGCACGCTCGCCTCGCCATCGCAGAGAGCAAAGAGCGAGGCGATCTCACCCTCGAGGAACTCCTCGATCAGCACCCGGGCGCCGGCCTCGCCGAAGCGGCCGCCGAAGGTCTCGTCGATGGCGACGCGCGCGGCCGCCTCGTCGGCGGCGATGGTCACGCCCTTGCCGGCCGCGAGGCCATCGGCCTTGATCACATAGGGCGGCCGGAAGTCGGCGAGCGCCGCCTTGGCCGGCTCCGCGGCGCCGAAAACGGCATAGCGCCCCGCCGGCAGGCCGTGACGATGGGCGAAGTCCTTGGCGAAGGCTTTCGATGACTCCAGGCGGCCGGCGGCGGCGGTCGGGCCGAAGCAGGGAATTCCCGCCTGCGCCATCGCGTCGGCGAGGCCGGCGGCGACGGCGCTCTCCGGGCCGATGACCACCAAGTCGGCGTCGATCTCACGGGCGAGGGCAAGCTGGCCTTCGACGTCGGTCGCCGCCACGGGGCGAACCTCGCCGAGACTGGCCATGCCGGGATTGCCTGGCGCACAGACCAGGCGCTCCGCCAGGGGCGAGTCGGCGATCTTCCAGGCCAGGGCGTGCTCGCGGCCGCCCGATCCGACGACGAGGATGTTCATCGCCGCGCCTTTGCGTCGGCCGGGCGGAAGGGTCAAGCCGCTGCTAGTGTCCCGTTTCCGAAGTTCGTGAAGGCTTGTGGCGCCCTCGGACGAACTTCGGAATCGAGGAGGACACTAGCAAGTATGAGTTTCTAGTGTGCTTTACAGATTTGAAGTTCGCTCCACGCCGGACCCGACGACCGGGCGAACTTCAAATCAAGCACACTCGGACTCTCGCCTCAGGATCGGGAAATAGGCGGCGAAGGCCGCGCCCTTGCCCTCGGCGCTCTCGACGGTGAGCCCGCCGCGGTGCCGGTTGACGATGTGCTTGACGATGGCGAGGCCCAGGCCCGTGCCGGCGTGCTCGCCGCTCTTCTGGCCCTCGACGCGATAGAAACGCTCGGTGAGCCGGGGAAGGTTGGCGCGGGCGATGCCCGGTCCCTGATCCGCCACGCGCAGAGCGGCATAGCGTCGGTCGGGGGCGTGGTCGGGGGTCAGCAGGGACAGATGGACGGCGCCATCTGACCGGCCGGCGGCGCAGGCGGCGGCCTCGAGCCCGCTCTCCAGCGAGACTGTGACCGTCCCGCCGGCCGGCGTGTACTTCAGCGCGTTCTCGGCCAGGTTCTGGATGACCTGCAGGACCTGGTCGCGGTCGGCCACGGCCAGAGCCTCGCCGGCGGCGGGCAGATCATGGTCGAAGGCGACGCCCTTCTCCTCCGCCAGGGGCGCCAGGGCGTCGAGGACGTCGATCACCGCCAGGGAAAGGTCGACGCGGCCCGAGGGCGCGATGTGCTCGCCCAGCTCGATGCGCGACAGGCTCAGGAGGTCGTCGATCAGCCTGCGCATGCGCTCGGCCTGGACCTGCATGATGGCCAGGAACCGGTCGCGGGCCTCGTCGTCGTCGCGGGCATGACCGCGGAGGGTCTCGACGAAGCCGGTGAGCGAGGCCAGGGGCGTGCGCAGTTCGTGGCTGGCGTTGGCCAGGAAGTCGGCTCGGGTGCGTTCGGCGCGGCGCACCTCGGTCTCGTCGCGCAGACAAACAAGGGCCAGACGGGCGTCGTCGTTGGCTTCCAGCGGTTCGACCCGCACGCGCCAGACGCGGTCCTGAACGCCGCCGGCCTGATAGAGGGTGTGGCCGACGACGTGCTCGAAGAGGGCCTCGTCGATCGTCGCCAGGACTTCGGGCGCGCGGATGGCGGTGGTCAGCGGCCCTTCGGGGCGTTGGATGCGCAGGAGTTCGCGGGCGGCGGCGTTGGCGAAGACGAAGCGGCGGGCGTTGAGGTCCGTCCGCTCGCCGCCTGTGACCACCAGCATGGGGTCGGCGGCGCGTTCGACGATCAGGGCGTAGGGCAGGGCGAGGGCTTCGGAGCCGGCGGCGGCCCTGGCCGCGGTGGGCTGCGCGATGAATGGCGAGAGGCGGCGAACATAGATAACCACGCCGGCGGCCGCCGCGGCCGCGGCCAGGATCAGGAGCAGACGGCCGATATCGCCGCTCGGCCGCCACAGCAGGAGCAGGATCGCGGCCGCCGCGGCGAAGGCCAGAGCGGCGATGCCGGCCCGGCCGGGCCTGATCTCAGCGTGGCGTGTGTCGGTCATTTCTCCTCAGCTTAGACGATAAGCCCATGACGCTTGCGTGACGATGGGTTCAAGGCGGGCGCTTTGCCTTGAATCGTCCCCAATTTCCCTCGTAATACGGAGTTCGACATTTCGAGTCCGCCGCAGCGAGCCCAGAGCCCAGTTCATGAAGCGAAGCATTCTGGCCGCCGCGGCCTCCGCGCCGCTCCTCGCCGCCTCTTTCCCGGCGCTCGCCCAGGTGACGATCTCGGGCACCCAGCACACGCCGGAGCAGACCGCCACGGCGAATGCCGGCCAGCCGGCGGACGTCATCGTGTCCGGCTCGATCGGCCTGACCTCTCCCGGAACGGCGCTGACCCTCAACAGCGACAATACCGTCGACGTCAGCGGCGAACTGGGCGCCACCGGCCAGGACAACACGGTCGGCCTCGATATCGTCGGCGGCTTCACCGGCACGGCCACCGTCACCGGCACGATCGACATCACCGAGAACTACACGCCGCCGACCGATGCCAACAACAATGGCCTCAACACCGGCGTCTTCGCCCAGGGAACGAACCGGATCGGCATCGAAGTCACCGGAAGCTCGATCTTCAATGGCGACATCATCGACACCGGCCAGGTGACGGTGCAGGGCAACAATTCCGAGGGCGTCTCCATCCAGGCGCCGATCAGCGGCGCCTGGATGAGCCTGGTGGTGACACCGGCTTCGGGCTCCACGGCGGCGACGGCCGCGACCGGAAATATCGCCGTCACCGGGGCGAACACCGTCGGCTTCCAGATCACCCCCACCGGCGGCGTAGGCGGCAATGTGTGGCTCGCCGGGGTCTCGGGCACGGGTCCGGGCGCCCAGGCGGTACAGCTGAACGGCCCCGTCGGCGGGTTCGTCAACATCTCCGGCGCCGAAGCGGCCACCGGTTACCGCACGACCTCGCGCCAGGCGGATCCGTTCATCTCGGCCCTCTACAGCCAGGAGGAGCTGCAGCAAGGTGGCGCGGCCGTCACGGTTGGGGGCAGCATCGGCACGGGCCTGATCGTCAGCGCGCCGCCGCCCATTCCCAGCACCACCAATCTCGACCAGGACAACGACGGCGTGCCTGACGCCGTTCAGGGCACGGGCTCGGTGACGTCTTTCGGCTCCGCGCCGGCGATGCAGATCGGCTCCGCATCGGGGACGGCGATGACGATCGGGGCATTCACCGGCAGCAGCTTCATCAGCCCTTACAACTCGAACTCCGCCTTCCCGCCCGGAACGTTCGGACTGGTGAACCAGGGCACGATCGTCGGCGAAAGCCTGTTCGACCCCTTGACCTCGCCGTTCCTGAACGGCGCGCAGCTGTCGGCGACGGCCCTGCAGATCGGCGGCCCGATCCTGGTCACGCCGGCCGAGCAGACCTTTGGCTCCAACAACCTGCCGACCAACCCGCCGACGATATCCCCGGCCGTCACGGGGGCCAGCGGACCGGTCACGATCGCCGGCGGCCTCTACAACAGCGGCACCGTCGCCGCCGTGTCTTTCCAGGGGGACGCCAAGGCGATCTATCTGGGCTCCGGGGCCAATGTGCCGACGATCTACAATGACGGCTCGATCTTCGCTACATCGACCCAGGTCAATTCGGCGCTGACCCCGACGCCTAACGGCAAGCTCAACAATGTCAGCATCCCGACGACGCCGGCGCCCGTTCCCGTCAACGTCTACGGCATCCTGATCGATCCGGGCGCGTCGATCACCACCATCACCAACAACAGCGGCATCCTCGCCGAGCTCACCGGCTCCGGCGGGGCCGGCGGCTTCACGGGCGCGATCGTCGACAAGTCCGGCACGCTGCAGACGATCAACAACACCGGCTCCATCGAGGCGGTGCTCAACAGCACCGTGATCTCGGCGCCCCTGCCCGCGTCCGAGACCGGTCATCTCAGCAACACGGTCGCCATCGACATGAGCGCCGGCGCGCTCGATCAGACGATCAACCAGTCCGCCTCGCCGCTCAACAGCGTCGCCAGCGTGACGGCCTATCTCACCACCAACAGCTACACCGTCGGCCAGGTGGTGAGCTTCAATGGCAATTTCTATGCCAACGTCGTCGCCGCGGGGCCCGGAATCGATCCCGTCGACGATCCCAACAACTGGCGTCAGATCGGATCGGTCACGCCGTCCATCGTCGGCGACATCTACATGGGTTCGGGGAACGACACCCTGAACATCACGTCAGGCGGAGTGACGTCGCCAAACATCGCCATGGGCGGCAAGCTCAACACCATCAACGTCGAGGGGACGTCGACCACCAACCTGGCTTCCGTTTTCGGCAGCATCACCGAACAGGCGGGCGGATCGTTCGTCATCGCCGTCAACAACGGCACCCTGGCCGACTTCAACCCAAAGCTGAATCAGGCGGCCCAATCGATCAACATCGGCGCCAACGGCGTCTTTCGGGTGGCCGTCGATCCGATCAACAATCAGAACACCCAGTTCGTGGTCAGCGGAGCCACGACGATCGCGACGGGCGCCCAGATCGGCCTGGTGATGACCAGCCTGCAGGTCCCGGCGCAGGAGACCTACAACATCATCACGGGCGCCAACGGCTCGATCAGCGCGCCCTCTCTGGGCGCGGCAGAGCTCGGCGCCACGCCGTTCCTCTACAACGCTACCGCGTCCTATGCGCCCGGAACCACGACCACGAGCGGCCAGGATCAGGTCAATCTCACGGTCACGCGAAAGACCGCCGCCCAGCTCGGCTTCAATCAGGCGGAGGCCAGCGCCTACAACGCCGTCCTGCAGACCCTGTCGTCGCCCAGCCCCGACAGCGTCGGCATCCAGCAGGCCCTGCTCGTCCAGACCGACGCGAGCGGCCTCAAGTCGGTCTACGACCAGCTGCTGCCCAACCAGGCCCAGGGCATCTTCCAGGCGCTCGATGCGGCGGTGGAGAAGGTCTCGGCCCTGACCGCCGCGCCGCCGGACAACGCCACCCACATCGGTGGGACCAGCCTGTGGCTGCAGGAGGTGAACGAGCGGGTCAATCGCAGCGGCATAGACACCCTGGGATCTTCCACCCAGCTGCTGGGCCTGGTCGGCGGCTATGAGCGCATGGGCGCCGCGGGCGGGGCTCTGGGCGTCACCTTCGGCTACTTCAACGTCAACGAGAACGACACCGCCGCGCAGATCGGCGCCCGCGATGTCGCCAATCTGATCGAAGGCAGCGTCTATTATCGGCGCTCGTTCGGCAATCTCACCTTCAACGTGCGCGGCGGCGGCGGCTTCGGCTGGTTCTCGGAGAACCGGCTCTTCGCGTTCGGCTCGGCCGAGGACCTTGCGCAGGCCACCTGGACGGGCGATTTCATCGACGCCCACGCCGGCCTCGCCTACGAGGTCAAGCTGTTCGGGCCCTATTACGCGCGGCCCGAGGTCTCGGTCGATTATCTCGGTCTGCACCAGAACGGCTATCGCGAAACGGGCCCCGCGAGCGCGTTCAATCTGACGGTGGGACCGCAGTCCGACACCCAGTTCACCGGCCAGGCTTTGATGGTGCTGGGTCGCCAGTGGGGACGCCAGGCGTGGTTCCGCGCCGAGGTTCGCGGCGGCTATCGTGAGGTGATCGATGGCCAGGTGGGCGAGATCGACGCCAACTTCATGGACGGCACGCCGTTCGTCGTCGCCGGCGATCCCGACAGGGGCGGCTGGATGACCGTCGGTTTTTCGCTGAAGAGCGGCTCGGAGTTCTCGTATCTGGCGCTCGAGGGCGACGCCGACCTGCGCAAGGGCCAGCAGCGCTATGACCTGAGGGTCGCCGGCAAATCGGTGTTCTAGCGAGGCAGTCCGGCAGATCCTTATAGCTGCGGGTCCGATCGCCGGGCTGGGGTGACAATTCCCGGCGCGCCGGCGTCCCGCCGGCATCCGGCGCAGCCGACAAGCGATGTTCTCGTCCCACCCACCACGGCCGTCATCGGCGGGCGAGGTCCCGCGATCCATTCGGCGCGAGCGGGCGAGTGGCCATGCCCGGCATGGCCACGCCTCATGCGGCGTTCATGTGTGGCCGGGACAAGCCCGGCCATGACGATTTGGTTTGGGATGGGCGCGCCAGACAGAGAGCCGGCGAGACGCCGGCGCTCCGAGAGAACGCCCGCCCCCTCTGAGACGCACCGGCGGTGCGACGATGATCCCGGAGCGCCGGCGTCCCGCCGGGATCCGGCGCAGCCGACAAGCGATGTTCTCGTCCCACCCACCACGGCCGTCATCGGCGGGCGAGGTCCCGCCGATCCATTCGGCGCGGACCTGTGAGTGGCCATGCCTGGCATGGCCACGCGCAATCCGGCGTTCTTGGGTGGCCGGGACAAGCCCGGCCATGAGTGGCCGGGACAAGCCCGGCCATGACGATTTGGTTTGGGATGGGCGCGCCAGACAGAGAGCCGG
>DASXCH010000094.1:0-2284 GCA_036491275.1 Caulobacteraceae bacterium | reverse complement strand
GGACCGGGTCGGGCTGGAACAGCACGGGCCTGCCCCGCCACGGACCCCAGGCCCGGCCACGCTACTCACGCTTCGGCCACACCAGCTCCCGCCCCATCTGGGACGACGAACCCCTCCACGACCTGGAATGAGGGGCGGACGTCGGGAAATGGTCCCGTTTCCCCGTCTAATCTTTGCGCGAGGGCGCGCGTCCGACCGCTTCGTCGAACAGCGCCGAAAGCATCGGCGAGGCCGGCCGGCAGATGTCAACCACCTGCCGGGCCCAGGCGACGTAGTCGGCCCGGCGCTCTGCGCTCCAGCCCTTGGGCGGACTGGCGATGATGTCGCGCACGTTGGAGGTCTTGTCGGCCAGCTTGATGATCTGGGCGTCACGGGAAAGGTGGGGCGCGTGCTCCACCTGCAGGCGCTTGCGCTCGGCCTGGGGCAGGGACTTGTCGTCGGTCACTTCGGCCACCAGGGACGCGACCCGCGCGCCGAATTCGCGCGACAGGTCTTCCGCCGTCACCTTGGTGTCCTCAACCGTGTCGTGCAGCAGGGCTGCGACGACGAGGTCGACGTCGGACCCGTCGGTGGCCCTGGCCACCATGTCGGCCACCTCGACAAGGTGATTGATGTAGGGCTCGCCACGCTCGCCCTTGCGCTTCTCATCGACATGGGCCTGGGCGGCGAAGCGGTAGGCGCAGGTGAGGCGGAGGATGGGGTTCTCGGACATGATGTTGAGTATTTAGGGCGTCGCCGCCCTCCGGCGAATGAGTTCTTGGCCGCCGTCGTTGACCCGGCCTGCGTGGTGGCGCTCCATCCCGTGATGATCAACGCGAAATCAACCGGTTAGTGCAGGGCTCGGGCATGTGGCGATGGCGTCATGGCGGATGGCCGGCGGCGGCGTTGATCCTCGTCGCGGTCGCCGGCATGGCCGCCGTCCTGATCGCCGACTGGCCCGGCCACTTCCCGCCGGACGCGATTTCCGAGCTGGCCCAGGGGCGCAGCGGCGTCTTCAACCTCTGGCATCCGCCGGTCACGGCCTGGCTGCTGGGAATGGCGGACCGTCTCTCGCCGGACGCGGCCGGATTCATCGTCCTGGACGCGGCCCTGTTCTTCGCCTCCCTGGCGGGGTTCGCCTTCACCAGTCGACCCGGCTGGCCGGCTGTCGTCACTCTGGCGCTCATCGCCGCCTCGCCCCTGGCGCTGATCTACCAGGGCCTGGTGGTCAAGGACGTGCTGTTCGCAAACGCCACCGTCGCCGCCTTCGCCGCTCTGGCCTGGGCCGCGAAGCTGTGGGACCGGCCGCCCGTGCGCCTGGTGCTGATCGTCCTGGCGCTCGCCTTCCTGGTCCTCGCCGGCCTGGTCCGCCAGAACGGCGCCCTCGTCGCCGCCGTCGGCTGCGCGACCCTGGCCGCCATTGCCGCTTCCAAGGCGCGGAGGCGCCGGCGCGTCCCATCCTTCGCGATCGCCGGGGCGGCCTCGGCGCTCCTTGTCACCGCCGGCGTCATGGCCGCCGACCTCGCCTTCATCGCCCGCAGCGACCGCGAGCCGGAGGAGGCGCGGCAGTGGATGAGCCTGCAGGTCTACGACCTCGCCGGGGAGGTCCGGCGCGAGCCCGCGCTGCCGCTGAACGTTCTGGATCGCAAAGCGCCGGCGCTGGCCTCCTTCGTGCGGCGCCAGGCCGCGCCGGCCTATGACGTCACCCGCGCCGATCCGATCCTGGGGCTGAAGGCGTGGAAGCAGTCGGTCGCCACGCCGACGCCTTGGATCGGCCGGCAATGGCGGGCGACCGCGCTGGCTTCGCCGGGTCTTTATCTGCGCGCCCGCTCGGCCGCGTTCTGGCAGGTCCTCGCCACCCCGCGCGTGGACGCCTGCGCGCCGGTGCTGGTCGGGGTCGACCCCGGCGATCCGGGGATGCTGGCCGCCGCGGGCCTCGCCGCTCGCGACACCGACCGGGACGACTGGGACGGCGACTACGCCGCGGCGTTCCTGGGCACGCCGGTGTTTTCGCATCTGGCCTGGGGCGGCCTGGCCCTGGTCCTGCTGTTGCTGGCGGCGAGGGACGTGGCCCGCGGCCGGCGGCCGGAAATGGTCGCCACCATCGGCCTGATCGCGGCGGCCGTGATCTTCTCGGCCAGCTTCTTCGCGATCTCGCTCGCCTGCGACTATCGCTATCTCTACCTCCTCGACGTGGCGGCGATGGCGGCCCTGGTCCAGCGCCTGTCGGCGCGGGGCGGCTCTTAAGTGGCCGGGGCCGGCTTATCGTCAGGGTGCAGGGCGGCGATCGCCTCGGCGACCGAGC
>DASXCH010000093.1:0-7609 GCA_036491275.1 Caulobacteraceae bacterium | reverse complement strand
AGGCGCGGGAAGAGCCCGCCCTGGAAGTCGTCGTCGGTGAGGAAGGCGTCGAGGTAAGCCGGGGTGTCCGGCGTGCGAACGTAATGGCGCTTGGTCGACACGCAGCCGTGCAGATAGGTCAGCGTCTCGTCGTCCGAGAGTTCGTGGACCTCGGGCATGATGGCGCCCAGGATGTCGGCGATCTGACGGACCGTGCTCAGGAAGTCGTTCAGCGCCGCGCGATACATGCCGGCTGCGCCGCGGCCGGACGGCGCGTTCTCCAGCAGGAGGCTCTCGGCTGTGCTCACGGCTTCCTCGGGCGGCAGGAAGGTAAAGGTCAGGTAGTAGCGGCTCTCGAAGTGGCGCTCTTGGGCCTCGAACGCGGCCCGCCGCTCATCGTCGATGAGGTCTGACACCGGGTCGGGAAAGGCGCTGGCCGGGTACTCCTGCGAGGACGCCCGAAGGGCCTCGACGTGCAGGCACCAGCGCGACCCGAGCCGGCGAAGGGCGTTATTCAATTGCGCCCTCGTGGCCACCAGGCTCGCGTCCGTCGAGCTGGCCAGGTCCGGACCGCGGAAGGCGAGGGTCTTCTGGAAGCTTCCGTCCTTGTTCAGGATCAGGCCCGGGCCGATCAGGGCGACCCAGGGGAGGTGATCGAACAGGCGCTCGGCCTTGGCGCGATATTCTCTGAGATAGAGCAAGGCGCCCCCCGATCTACGTTGGTGTCAGATGTTGAAAACGGCGGTGAGTGCTGCGACGCCGGCGTAGACAGCGGTCGCGAGAGACGCGGTGATGACGCCGCCGCCCAGCCGGAGGGCCGCAAGCAACGGCCCCGCCGGCGTTCGGGCGAGAGCAAATGTCAGCAGGCTGACTACAGTCGCCAGCACACCTGCGGGGCTCGTGAACGCTTGGGCAGGGGTGGCGATCATTACGCGTCCCAGTAGGGCTTCTGGCGGATGTGACGTTTGAGGGCGTCGAAGAAGTACGGGTCGCGTTTGTTGAGCCAATAGGCGCCGGTGTGGACCGCGAGGCCGAGGGGAATGCCGAGCCAGGGGACCTGCAGGCCCAGCGCCAGCACCGCTGTCAGCGTGCCGTTGAGCACCGCGATCATGCGGGGCACGCCAGCGATCGTCACAGGCTCCGACAGGGAGCTGTGGAATCCGATCTCGAAACCTTCGATCTCCGACTGAGCCACGTCAGAACGCGGCCCCGGAGGTCATGTTGAAGAAGCTGGTGATGAAGGTGGTGGCGGTGAACGCGATGGCGAGGCCGAAGACGATGCCGATCCCCTTGCGCATCGCTGAGCCGCCCTCGGCGAAGGCGAAGCCCAGCCCGGTGACGACGATGGCGATGACGCCGACGGCCTTGGCCACCGGGCCGGACAGGGAGTTCTCGATCGTGGTGAGCGGCGCTTCCCACGGCATGGCCGTGCCGCTGCCGGACGCCCAGGCCGGCGTTGCGAGCATCACCATGACGCCGGCGGCTATCATCGCGGACTGTGAACGATCCCTGAGACGCGCCGCGGCGCGGATGAGCGGGCGGGGAGATTTCATCGGTGAAGCGCTTTCCTGACTCAGGCCGCCCGCGAAATCGGGCCTGCCAACCTGAGTCCGGGAACAACCTGGGGTCAAGGGCGTTATTGGTAAAAACACGACGTGATGTCGCTTTTTTGTCTATAACGCACTGCAAAGCTTGAACCGCAAGTTGCAGGGATTCGCACCCGCCCGAGACCGCGGTCAGGGCGATTTGGACGCTGGAATCTTGGCCGTTTCGACCGGGTAAATGGCCCTTTCTGGGCCGTCGCCCGAGTTTTGTGGGCTTGCGCGACCGCTCGAAGAAACCGCGGCCGACACGCCCACCGGTCGTGAATCTGGGTCTCACCCCGCCGACCGAGCCGATCGAGGGCGGCGAGGCGACCCGAACGCGGCTGGTGCGTTCTTGGAGTCGTCCGGAACAAGGAGCGAGCTATGAGCAGTCAGGGCCGCCTGCGAATGCAGGATCCTCGCGATCAATATCCCAAACCGCCGTTTCCGAAGCAGCCGCAGCCCGCGCCAGGGCTCGCCGCGCACATGCAGCCGAAGCCCGACCACGGCGAAACGAGTTATCAGGGCTCTGGCAGACTGAAGGGCCGAAAGGCCCTGGTCACCGGGGCGGACTCCGGAATCGGGCGGGCCGCGGCGATCGCCTTCGCCCGCGAGGGTGCTGATGTCGCCCTCGTCTATCTTCCGAGCGAGGAAGAGGACGCCCGGGAGGTTGTCGCGCTGGTCGAAGCGGAGGGCCGCAAGGCTCTGCCTATACCCGGCGACATCAAGGACGAGATGTTCTGTGAAAAGCTGGTCCAACGAGCCGTCGAGGCGCTGGGCGGCCTCGATATTCTGGTCAACAATGCTGGCAAGCAAGCGACCCAGGCCTCAATCGATGAGATCACCAGCGAACAGTTCGACGAGACGCTGAAAACCAATCTCTACGCCATGTTCTGGATCACCCGGGCGGCGCACAAGCATCTCGCGCCGGGCGCCGCCATCATCAACACCGCCTCAATTCAAGCCGTTGAGCCATCCGCCGCGCTGCTCGACTACGCCATGACCAAGGCGGCGATCGTCGCCTTCACGAAGGCCCTCTCCAAGCAGCTGATCAAGAAAGGCGTGCGCGTGAATGCCGTCGCGCCAGGCCCGGTGTGGACGGCGCTGCAGCCCAGCGGCGGCCAGACCCAGGAGAAGGTGCAACATTTCGGCGAGAGCGCGCCCATGGGCCGGCCGGGCCAGCCGGTGGAGCTTGCACCCGTCTATGTGTTGCTGGCGTCCCAGGAGGGCAGTTTCATCACCGGCGAGGTCTATGGCGTCACGGGCGGCGAGGGTGTGGTGTGATCGGCCATCGGACCTGGGCCATTCCGGAAGGCTTCATTCCGGGGGACAGCTTCAGCCAGGACAGGGAACTCGTATCCCACGAGGCCTGCTGCATCCTGAACGCGGGCGACACGCCGGCAAATATTGAACTGACACTCTACTTCGAGAACCGGGAGCCGGCCGGCCCTTACCGGATCGAGGTCGGGCCGCGGCGGACGCGCCACCTCCGCTTCAACGATCTGCAAGACCCTCAGCCGGTGCCGCGCGACAAGGCCTATGCATCGGTGATTCGCTCCGACGCCCCCATTGTCGTTCAGCATTCACGGCTGGATTCGCGTGATCCCCACATCGCGCTGCTCAGCACCATCGCCTTTCCGATCCTGCCATGAGCTCGGCCCAGGCGTCGCATCGCCAGATCGCCGACTATGCCCTGATCGGCGATTGCGAGACGGCTGCGCTGGTGAGCCGAGATGGGTCGATCGACTGGCTTTGCTGGCCGCGCTTTGACTCCGAAGCGTGCTTCGCCGCCATGCTGGGCGAAGACACCAACGGCCATTGGCGGCTCAGTTGTGTCGATGACGAAGTCAGGATCACACGTCGCTACCTCGGCGAGTCTCTGATTCTCGAGACCACGATTGAGTCCTCTGGCGGCATTGCGCGGGTGATCGATTTCATGCCCGTCAGAGGTGAGGCTTCCGATGTCGTCCGGATCGTGATTGGCGAGCATGGGCGCGTGCGCTTGAAGAGCGAACTTCGGCTGCGGTTCGATTTTGGCCGATTGAGACCGCGCTGGCGCGGGGAAGCTGGAGGCTCGCCGACGGCGATCTCAGGTCCGCACGCCGCCCGGCTGGCAACGGACGTTGCCGTCCACTGTCCCGGCGATGGAGATTGCTGCGCCGAGTTTTCGGTTTCCGCCGGCGAGCGGAGACAGTTCGTTCTGACCTACTTTACCTCCCACGGCGACCGGCCCGACGAGGTCGACGCATCGCGGGCGCTGGAAGACACCGGCCAATTTTGGGCCGACTGGACAGGCCGCTGCACCTATCAAGGGCCGTGGCGCGACGCGGTGATCAGATCGTTGATCGTCATGAAGGCGCTGACCTATCGGCCCAGCGGCGCGATCATCGCTGCGCCCACCAGTTCGCTTCCGGAACGAATGGGCGGAGAGCGCAACTGGGACTACCGGTTCTGCTGGCTGCGCGATGCGACCTTTACGCTGTTGGCCTTCCTTCAGGCGGGCTACGCGGACGAAGCAGAGGCCTGGCGCGACTGGCTGTTGCGAGCGGTCGCAGGTGATCCGGCCTGCATCCAGCCGGTCTATGGTCTGGGCGGCGAAGCTCGCCTGACCGAATGGGAAGCTGGCTGGCTGAGCGGCTTTCGAGCGTCGAGGCCGGTACGGTTCGGCAACGCCGCCTTCCAGCAGCGGCAATTCGACGTCTACGGAGAAGTCATCGACGTCCTACATCAGGCGCACGTCCATGGTCTGCCGACCAGCCAAGAGGCCTGGCGCATGGCGGCGGCCCTGGCCGACCATCTGGAATCGGTCTGGCGCGAACCTGACGACGGCATCTGGGAGACCCGGGACAAGCCCAGGCGGTTCACTCATTCGCAGGCGATGATCTGGGCGAGTCTCGATCGGGTGATCCATCATGCGGAAGCCACGCACACAGACGCCCCGCTAACTCGCTGGAAGCGGTTTCGGGCCGATATCCATGCGGAAATCTGCCAACGCGGGTTCGACGCCGCGAGGAATACGTTTGTGCGAGACCTTGGCTCGCGCGAGCTTGACGCCAGCCTGCTGCTCCTGCCGCAGATCGGCTTTTTGCCTGCGGAGGATCCGCGAATCCGCGGCACCATCGAGGCGATTGGCGCTGCGCTTTGCCGCGACGGCTTCGTCTATCGTTACGACGATGCCGTGACCGCGGACGGCCTGCCGAAAGGCGAGTCGGCGTTTCTGGCCTGCAGCTTGTGGTACGCCGACGCCCTGGTGATGATCGGCCGGCGGGCCGAAGGCGAGGCCATATTCGAACGGGTGCTGGCGGTTCGCAACGATCTTGGCCTGCTGTCGGAGGAGTTCGACGTCGAGGCTGGGGAACTCGTCGGCAACTTCCCTCAGGCGCTCTCTCACCTGGCCCTGGTGAATACCGCCCTCAATCTGGCGCGCGGTGATAGCGCCTCAAGCCGCGCGAGCGGCGCCTCCAAGGAACTCAGCGGTCGCGCGCGGACTTAGATCAGGTCGAGGAATTTCGCATGTCCCCAATCAAGCTCGCCAGCCGCGTCGTCATCGTCACCGGCGCTTCGGCGGGAATCGGACGCGCCATCGCGCATCGTTTCGCTTGCGCCGGAGACCGCATCGGCTTGATCGCGCGAGACGCAGCTGTCCTGGCAGAAGTCCAGCGGGAGATTAGGGCGGCGGGCGCGGCCGAGGCGGCGTTTGAGGCTCTCGATGTGGCGGATGCTACCGCCCTTTTCGCCGCGGCCGATCGCCTTGAGGCCAAGCTCGGCAAGGTCGACCTCTGGATCAATGACGCCATGGAGACGGTCTTCTCACCAATTTTCGACATGAGCCCAGCGGAATTTCGCAGGGTGACGGAGGTCACCTATCTCGGGTTCGTGCACGGCACGATGGCGGCGCTGAAATCGATGCGCCCACGCGGGCGGGGGCGCATCATCCAGATAGGCTCGGCGCTCGCCTATCGGGGCATACCGCTGCAGTCCGCCTATTGCGGCGCCAAGCACGCGATCCGTGGGTTTACCGACTCGGTCCGTACGGAACTGCTTCACGAGCGATCCGGCGTTTCCATCTGCATGGTCGACCTGCCGGCGGTGAACACGCCGCAGTTCGACTGGGCGCGGGTTCATGTGAGCCGCCAGCCCCGGCCAATGGGTAAGCCGATAGAGCCGGAAGTGGTGGCGGAAGCGGTGTTTCGAGCCGCGAAAGGAAAATGGCGCGAATACTGGCTGGGCCTTCCGACTCTGGAGACCATTGTCGCCAACACCGTCTGGCCGGGCTTCCTCGATCGCTATCTCGCTCGCAAGGCGGTCGCGGGGCAGCAGACTGACACGCCCGTGAAGCCCGGCCGCCGCGACAATCTTGATCAGCCGGTAACGGCGCTGCATCGCACGCGGGGTTCGTTCAGCGATGGCGCCGCACCCGGTGCGTTGCTGGTCCCGGCGCCCTTGATCCGGCTGGGCGTCGTTGCAGCCGGCGCCCTGGCTTTCCTCGCGTTGGGATTGGGGGCGGGCGGTCTGGTTCGCCGCGGCCGCTAGAGCTCACCCCGGCCAGCCATTGCCTTGATCCGGTCCGCGGTGCGGCACGCGATGGCTTGAATCGTCAGCGACGGGTTCACGCCGCCTACGGTTGGAAAGACGGAACCGTCGCAGATCCACAGGTTCGGCATGTCCCAAGAACGGCAGTCGCCGTTGACGACGCTGTCGCGCGGATTGTCGCCCATACGGGCGGTACCGCCCATGTGGCAGGTGTCGTCGGTCTCGTCGAAAACTTCCTTGGCCCCGCCAGCGACGAGGTTCTGGCGCATGAATCCGAGGGCATGCTGGATCATCCGCGTGTCGTTGTCGCAGTAGGCGTAGGTCACCCGGGGAATGCGAAGGCCGTACTGGTCTGTCTCGTCGGCCAAGGTGACGCGATTGCGCGCCTGAGGCAGGCATTCGCCGACCATCTTAAGGCCGACCTGATGGTTGTAACGCTCCATTTCGTCGAGCAGCGCCTGGCCCCAAAGCCCGCGCGCGCCGGACTGGATGCCGGCCCAGGTGACCGGCAAAACGCCCTGGCTCATGTAGCAATAACCACCGAAAAAGTCCTTGCCCCGATCCTCATAATTCCAATGCTCGGTGATCGAGAGCGACGGCGGCCCTTTGTAGGAACGGATTTCCTGATCCATCACCCCCCAGACCGCCTGGTTCGACTGGACCATCAGGTTCTTGCCGACGAGGCCTGAAGAGTTGGCAAGGCCATCGGGGAAGAGGGCGCTGGCTGAATTGAGCAGCAGCCGCGGGGTCTCGATAGCGTAGCCGGCGACCACGACGTTGCGCGCGCGCTGGAAGCGCCAGGCGCCATCGCGGCGATAATGAACGCCGGTGGCGCGCCCAGCGTCGTCATGTTCGATGCGGCCGACCATGGCCAAATCGCGGATCTCGGCCCCCGCGGCGAGCGCTCTGGGCAACCAGGTCACCAGCACGCTCTGCTTGGCGTTGGTGGCGCAGCCGATGACGCACATGCCACGGTAGGCGCACGGGTGCGCGAGGCCTCGGGGCGCGGAGATCGTCGCCAGCGGCGTCGGGGTCCACTTGATCCCCATCGCCTCCGCGCCCCTTGCCAGGACCAGCGCGGCGGCGTTCATCTCATGGGGACGATAGGGATAGGCCGGCCGCCTGGGCCCCCAGGGATAGGTCGCCGGGCCCGAGATTTTCAACGTCTGCTCGACCTCGCGGTAGTAGCGCCACATCTCCCGCCAATCGATGGGCCAGTCGGCGCCGTACCCCAGCAGGCTGCGCGACTTGAACCACTCGGGCCGGAAACGGAGCGAGACCATGGCGAAGTGGACCGTCGAGCCGCCGACCGCCTTGCCGGAGTTGTTCGCGCCAAGCGCCAGCGGGTTATCACCATCGACGATCCGCTCGTCGGTCCAATAGAGCTTCGTCTGGTGGCGCTCGTCCGAGGCGAAGTCTTCCAGAGGGCGCCAATAAGGCCCCGCGTCGAGCGCGACGACCGAAAACCCGTGCTCGGCCAGCTTGCAGGCCAGCGTCCCGCCGCCCGCGCCCGT
>DASXCH010000092.1:0-2073 GCA_036491275.1 Caulobacteraceae bacterium | reverse complement strand
GGTCGTGGTCATCTGGTCAGCGGAAGCAGTGAAGTCGCAGTGGGTCAGGGCCGAGGCCAATGTCGCTCGCGAGGCCGGGACGCTGGTCCAGCTCAGGGTGGATGGCGCCGTCCCGCCGCTGCCGTTCAATGAGATCCAATGCGCCGACATGAGCGGCTGGACGGGCGATCTGGACGCGCCCGGCTGGAAGAAGGTCGTGGCCAGCGTCGCCGACCTGATCGCAGGCGAGGCGCCCTCGCGCGGCTCAACCACGCCCCAACCCGCCATCCGCAAGCTGTCGATCTGCGTCCTGCCGTTCGCCAACATGAGCGGCGATCCCGAGCAGGAGTACTTCTCCGACGGGATCAGCGAGGACATCATCACCGACCTTTCCAAGGTCTCGGCCTTGTTTGTCATCGCCCGCAACACAGCCTTCCAGTTCAAGGGCAAGACGCTCGATATGGGCCAACTGGCCGGACAACTTGGCGTCAGCCACGTCCTCGAAGGCAGCGTGCGCAGGGCCGGCGGGCGGGTGCGGATCACCGCCCAGCTCATCGACGGGGCTACAGGCGGCCACCTGTGGGCCGAGCGCTATGACCGCGACCTCACCGACATCTTCGCCCTGCAGGACGAGATCAGCGAGGCGATCGTCGCGGCATTGAAGGTCAAGCTGCTGCCGGCCGAAAAGAAGGCCATCGAGACGCGCGGCACGGACAGCGTCGAAGCCTACGACCTCTATCTGATGGCGCGGCAACGTTACTACACCCGCAACTTCAATGTGCGTGAAGCCGAAGCTATCGTCCGACTGTGCGACAGGATCGTGGAGATCGATCCGGCCTATGCCCGCGCCTGGGCGTTGATGGCCAGCGTCCAGTCGACCCTGCGTCGCCGCTTCGACAGGCGGGACGTTGACGGCTCTGCGGCCCTGGAAAGGGCGCTGGCGCTCGACCCCGATCTGGCCGAGGCCCACGCCGCC
Organism: Caulobacteraceae bacterium; assembly: GCA_036491275.1. GTDB lineage: Bacteria > Pseudomonadota > Alphaproteobacteria > Caulobacterales > Caulobacteraceae > Acaudatibacter. Next base: position 1,118 of record DASXCH010000092.1, on the reverse strand, counting down.
CGGGCGTCCAATCTCAGGGCTGAGGGCCAGTTTGAGGCGGCGTGGGAGGAAGTCGAGACCGCCCTGCGTCTCGACCCCGGGTGTCTGGAGGCGAACTTCGCCGCGGGCGATCTGTGCTTCGGCCAGGAACGCCTGGCCGAAGCCATTCCCTACTATGAAAAGGCGGCGGCGCTGATGGAGCCCGACCCCGGCGCTTTGGCCATGATTCAGACCTGCTGCGCCGGCCTTGGCGACCGTGAGGGCGCCAGGCGGGCAGCGCGCTTGGGTCTTGCCCGCGCCGAAGCGATCCTGACCCGGGACCGCGACAACGGAATGGCGATGGGCTACGGCGTGGCTGCTCTGGCGACCCTTGGCGCAGCCGAAAGGGCTCGCGACTGGATCCGCCGCGCTCTGATCATCGATCCCGACAACCTGATGATGCGCTACAACTTCGCCTGCGCGCTCGGCGCCGCTCTGGGCGACACGGAGGGCGCGCTTGCGCTTCTCGGTCCCTATCTGGCTCAGGTGAACCGCTTTGATCTTGATTGGACCAAGACCGATCCGGACATGGCTTCGCTTCGCACGGATCCCCGATTTCAGGCCATGATCGCAGAGGCCGAAACGCGGCTGGCGGCGGCGAAGGGCGGCGGGACGTGAGCGACATCTTCATCTCCTACGCGCGCTCGACGGCGGACCAGGCCCAGGCGGTGGCCGAGGCGCTGCGCGGCCTGGGCTACGACGTCTGGCGCGACGACGAGCTGCCCGCCCATCGCTCCTACGCCGAGGTGATCGAGGAACGACTGCAGGCGGCCAAGGTGGTGGTGGTCATCTGGTCGGACGAAGCGGTGAAGTCCGAGTGGGTCCAGTCCGAAGCGGACACCGCCCGCACCGATCGCAAGCTCGTCCAGCTGACCGTCGACGGGAGCAAGCTCCCGAGGCCCTTCGATCGCATCCAGTGCGCCGACATGGTGGGCTGGGGCGGCGACCTCGACACGCCGGGCTGGAAGAAGGTCGCCGCCAGCGTCGCCGAACTGATTGGCGGGATCGCCGCGCCGCCCACGCCGAGCAGGGCCGTCCGCAAGCTTTCCATCTGCGTGCTGCCGTTCGCCAACATCAGCGACGATCCGCAGCAGGAGTAT
>DASXCH010000091.1:0-21421 GCA_036491275.1 Caulobacteraceae bacterium | reverse complement strand
GGTCGTGGTCATCTGGTCAGCGGAAGCAGTGAAGTCGCAGTGGGTCAGGGCCGAGGCCAATGTCGCTCGCGAGGCCGGGACGCTGGTCCAGCTCAGGGTGGATGGCGCCGTCCCGCCGCTGCCGTTCAATGAGATCCAATGTGCTGACCTGGTCGATTGGTCCGGCGACCTGGAGGCTCACGGCTGGAAGAAGGTCGTGGCCAGCGTCGCCGACCTGATCGGCGGGACCGCCGCCCAGCCTGCGCCCCAACCCGCCATCCGCAAGCTGTCGATCTGCGTCCTGCCGTTCGCCAACATGAGCGGGGATCCCGAGCAGGAGTATTTCAGCGACGGCATCAGCGAGGACATCATCACCGACCTTTCGAAGGTCTCGGCGCTGGAGGTTTGCGCGCGCAACACCGCCTTCGGCTTCAAAGGCAAATCGCCAAACGTCAAGGAGGTGGCTCTTCAGCTTGGCGTCAGCCACGTGCTCGAAGGCAGCGTGCGCAGGGCCGGCGGGCGGGTGCGGATCACCGCCCAGCTCATCGACGGGGCCTCGGGCAACCACCTGTGGGCCGAGCGCTACGACCGCGACCTCACCGACATCTTCTCCCTGCAGGACGAGATCAGCGAGGCCATCGTCAAGGCCCTGAAGCTCAAACTGTTGCCAGAAGAGAAGAAGGCCATCGAGCAGCGCGGCACCGACAACGCCGACGCCTACAACCTCTACTTGATGGCTCGCTCATACCGGCTGACCGGCAACGATGGCGATCCGCGGAAGTATGAGGCGATAGAGCGCCTCACCCGACGGGCCGTGGACCTTGATCCCGGTTACGCCCAGGCCTGGGCTCTGATGGCTGTGGGGCAATACAACCTTCACCGCAGCTTTGGACGGGCGGGCGACGGCGGCCAGGCCGCCCTGGATCGCGCCCTGGCCCTCAACCCCGACCTGGCCGAGGCCCGCGCGGTGAAGGCGCAGATGCTATCGGATGCGGGCCGGAGCGAGGAGGCGGCGGCCGAGATCGCCGTCGCCCTGCGGCTGGATCCAGAGTCCTGGGAAGTGAGCTATCGCGCGGGCTTTATCAGTTACAACCAAAGCCGTTTGGAAGATGCCGCCCGCCATTTCGAAAAGGCCGCCGCGCTCATCGAGACGGACTTCAGAGCGCCCTTCGTGCTGATCAGTTGCTACAACGCCCTGGGCGACGGGGAGAATACCCGGCGGGCCGCCAGGATCGGCCTGGAAAGGGCCGAAAAGGTCGTCGCCCAGGATCGCAGCAACAGCTTCGCCATGGGTCTGGGGGTCTCGGCCCTGGCGGCGCTGGGCGAGACCGAACGGGCCAAGGACTGGATGGACCGCGCCCTGTTGTTCGATCCCGACAACCTGCAGATGCGCTACAACTTCGCCTGCACGCTCGCGACTTCGCTGGACGACCCCGAGGCGGCGCTGGGCATGCTGGGGCCGGTGCTGGAGCAGGACCCCGGTGGAAACGTGGATAGCGCGACGACCGATCCGGACTTCGCCGGCCTGCGCGACGATCCCCGCTTCCAGGCCATGGTCGCCGCCGCCGAGGCGCGCCTGGCGGCGGCCAAGCCGGCGGATGGGGCTGGGGCTCAGGCGGCCGGCATCTGACCGCCGGCCAGAAAGTCCATCTTGCCAAGCGGCACGCCCTTGCTCCGCAGCAGCGCATAGGCGGTCGTCACGTGGAACAGAAAGTTGGCCAAAGAGAACTGCATCAGGAAGTCCGGGGCGGTGAATGTCATCGTCCGGCCTGGCAGCGGCAATTCGATGGTCGCGGCGTGGCGATTGTCCACCTGCTCCTTGGTGATCGTGTCGAGGAAGGCGATCGTCTTGGCGATCCGCTCCTTCAATTCGGGAAAGGTGGCTTCCGTGTCGGGCATCGGCGGCGCCTCGATGCCGGCAAGCCGCGCGGCGCCGCCTTTGGCGGCATCGCTGGCCAGCTGCACCTGACGGGTGAACGGATGCATGTCCGGGGCGAGCCGCGCATCGGTGTACATCGAAAGGTCGGCGCCTTGCGTTCGTGCGTGAGCCTCGGCCTTGTCGAGGAAACTCGAGAGGTTCTGCAAGCCGCGGCGATAGGACGGGATCGAGATTTCATAGAGTGAGACTGACAAGGTGATGCTCCAGAGTTGCGGCCTGGGGTGCAGATAGGGCGGCCGCCCGAACGGCGCCATAGGTTTGGCCTGCGAGAATTTGCTGGAACGTGGACCCAATCCGGCTGGCAGCGCAGCTGTGTGATAGGCTGCCTGGATGGCGACAGCTCACCTCATTTTCGGCTTCATCGGGTCCGGTAAGACGACGCTCGCAAAACAGCTCGAACGAGAATTCGCAGCGGTTCGGTTCACGCCGGACGATTGGATGACGCGCCTGTTCGGCGAAGATCCGCCGGCCGCCATCTTCCAGGAAAAGGCCGCGGTCATTTCGGACCTGATGGAGCCGATTTGGACGCGTTGCCTGTCCGTGGGCGTCGACGTGGTCCTGGACTTCGGCTTCTGGCGTCGCGGCGAACGGGACCGCGCCCGTGAACTCGCGGTGGGCGCAGGCGCGAGCGCCTGCATCTATGCTTTGGCGTGCTCGGATCAGGAAGCCTGGCGGCGGATCGAGGCGCGGAACAACGCCCTTCAGGGCAGCCTCTACATCGCGCCAGCCACTTTCAAGCGGCTTAGGGATCGGGTTGAGCCGCTCGGCGACGATGAACCATTCGTGCGGCGCTGAATTCACTCGAGGTCGCCTTTTGGTGGCGTGAGGTTCGCTTGGGGTGATGGGGGAGGACGGGCGGCGAAGGCCTAGGAAGGGACGGATGACGAAACCCCATGTCCTGATCGTCGGCGCCGGCCCCGTCGGTCTGACCATGGCGGCGGAGTTGTCGCGTTACCAGGTTGGCGTGCGGGTCGTCGACAAGGCGGCCTACCACACCGACAAATCCAAGGCATTGGTCCTCTGGTCGCGGACCCTGGAGTTGCTGGACCGCGGTCCCGGCTCGCAACGCTTTATCGACGCCGGCTTCAAGGCGGACGCCGTCAACCTGTTCGCCGGTCAAAAGCGCGTCGGACACATATCCATGGGCTCGATTGATTCGCCCTACCCCTACGGCCTGATGATCCCGCAGGCCGACACCGAGCGTCTCCTCGAAGGCTACCTGGGCGAGCTCGGCGTCGCGGTCGAGCGGTCCGTCGAGGTCGCCGCGCTCACCGTCGGCGGCGACGGCGCCGAAGCGGTCCTCAAGCGCCCTGGCGCCGCGGACGAGATAGTGACCGCCGACTGGGTCGTCGGCTGCGACGGCGCCCACAGTCTGGTTCGCCACGCGGTCGGCGCGCCGTTCACCGGCGAGACCATGGACAGCGACTGGATCCTGGCCGATGTCCACATGCGCGGCTATCCCTCGCCCGACAACGAAGTCTCGGTTTACTGGCACAGGGACGGCGCCTTCGTGATCTTCCCGATCGCGCCAGGCCGCTACCGTATCATTGCCGATCTGCCACGCTCCGGCGAGGCGCTTCCGGCCACGCCGACCCTGGACGAGGCGCAGGCGATCATCGATCGGCGCGGGCCGCCGGGGCTGCGCGCCTACGACCCTATCTGGCTGGCGGGCTTCCGGATCAACGGTCGCAAGGTCTCCGCTTATCGCTGGGGCCGCGCCTTCCTCGCCGGCGACGCTGCTCACGTGCACAGCCCCGCCGGCGGCCAGGGCATGAACACCGGCATGCAGGACGCCTTCAACCTGGCGTGGAAGTTGGCGCTGGTCGTCCACGGGACATGCAGCGAAAATCTGCTGGAAAGCTACAGTCCGGAGCGTAGCTATGTTGGAGACCAGGTGCTCGCCGCCGCCCAGAGGCTCACGGTGGCGGGAACGCTAAAGAACCCTATCGCCCAGACAGTCAGGAACGCCGTGGGCCATCTCGTGCTCGGCCTGGCTCCGGTACAGCACGCGTTCGCCGATACCATGAGCGAGGTCTCGATTGGCTACCCGAGAAGCCCGCTGAACGGCCCAGGCCTGGGCGGCCCTGGACCGATACCAGGCGATCGATTTCGCCCGGCGCTCGATGGGACGCCGGTGGGCTCGGGAAACACCCCGCGCTTTGCCCTGTTTTCGGCGACTGGCGATCCGGCGAACGCCTTGGTGAAGCGCCTCGAACCGCTCGTCGAGCTGCGGAGCGAACCGGACCATGCCTACGGCCTCCACCTCGTCCGACCCGATGGCTACCTGGCCTGTTCGAGTACGCAGCTCGATGAGATCGACGCCTATCTTTCGCGGCTGCTTCCCTCCGCTTAGCTGCCGACAGCCCCTCAGATGATCTCGAAATAACGCTCCAGCTCCCAGCCGGTGATGGCGCGGTCGAACTGGCGCTGCTCCCAGGTCCGCGAATTGGCGTAGTGCTCGACGAAGGCCGCGCCGAACAGCGCCTGCGCCGCCTCCGAGGCCTGCAGGCGCCGGGCCGCCTCGCCCAGGCTGGCGGGAAACCTCAGCGCCTCCGGCATGGCCTGGTCATAGGCGTTGCCGGTCACCGGCTCGGTGGGCTCGATGCGGTGTTCGACGCCCCACAGGCCCGAGCCGATGGCGGCGGCCAGGGCGATGTGCGGGTGGATGTCGGCCGCGGCCACGCGGTATTCGACGCGCTGGCTCTTCGGGCCGCCGGCGATGGCCCTCAGCGACGCGGTCCGGTTTTCCACGCCCCAGGCGGCGCCGGTGGGCGCCCAGTAGCCCGGGATCAGACGTTTGTAGCTGTTGACCGTGCAGGCAATCATGGCCAGCAGCTCGGGCATCAGCCTCTGCTGGCCGCCGAGGAACCAGCGCATGATCTCGCTCATGCCCATCGGCGCATCCTTGCGGTGGAACATCGGCGCGCCCGCGAGGTCGGTCAGGGAGACGTGGATGTGGCCGGAGGCGCCGGCGTGGTGCGCCGACCACTTGGCCATGAAGCTCGCCATCAGGCCGCGGCGCTGGGCGATCGTCTTGACGATGGTCTTGAAAAGGGCCGCGCGGTCGCCCGCCTCCAGGGCGTCCTCCACCTGCAGAGCCGCTTCCAGCACGCCCGGCCCGGTCTCGGTGTGCAGGCCCTCGATCGGCAGGCGCATGGCCTCGCAGGTCTCGAGGATCTCGTGGTGCAGCTCGGCGTGGACGCCGCTCCTCAGCACCGAATAGCCGAAGGCGCCGGGGGTGAAGGGTTTCAGGTCGCGATAGCCCTTGGCGCGGATGCTGTCGGGGGTCTCGTCGAAGACGAAGAACTCGAACTCGACGCCGGCCTTGGCCAGGAACCCCATCTCCCGGCCGCGCTCCAGAACGCGGCGCAGCGCCGCGCGCGGGCAGACCTCCTCGGCGCGGCCGGCGAATTCGCCGAGCACCAGCAGGGTTCCCGGCTCGAAGGGGATCGGCCGCGCCGTCTCGGGGACAAGGCGCGCCTCGGCATCGGGATAGCCGGTGTGCCAGCCGGTGTAGACGCCGTTGTCATAGAGCTGGTCGTCGACGTCCCAGCCCAGCACCACGTCGCAGAAGCCGATGCCGGATTTCAGCACCGAGACCAGCTTGTCGCGATGCAGGTATTTGCCGCGCAGCACGCCGTCGATGTCGAAGACGCCGATCTTGAAGGCGCGATAGGCGTCGGTCTGGACGAGGCCGATGAGATCGTCCCGGGTCATCCTGGCGAGATCGGGGGTCATGTGGGGTTTCTCATGGGATAGGGGAGAGATCGCCCCGCCAGGCGTGGGCGAAGAGATCGCCGTACTGCGCTTGTGTGAAGGCGATGGGATTGGTGGCGGCGGAGGCATCTTCCACCGCCATGCGGGCGATCTCGGCCGCGGCGTCACCGGGCACGCCGACGTCGGCCAGGGTCGCCGGGATGGCGATCGCGCGGCGCAGGTCGACCACCCAGGCGGTGAGGGCCTCGAAACTGGCGTCGAGACCCAGGCAGCCGGCCAGCCAGGCGGCATCGGCCTCGATCGCCGGCCGGTTGGCGACGAGCACATAGGGCATCAGCACGGCGTTCAGCAGGCCGTGGTGGACGCCGAAGCGGGCGCCGAGCGGATGGGCCAGGGCGTGCATGGCCCCCAAGCCCCGCTGGAAGGCGGTGGCCCCGGCCTCCGAGGCGGCCAGCATGTGGCCGCGGGCCTCGAGATTGGCGGGCTCGTTGACGGCGGTGGGCAACCAGGTCTTCACCAGCCGGGCGCCCTCCACGGCGATGCCGCGGGCGAAGGGGTGGTAGCCGGGGGCGAAGAAGGCCTCGAGGTTGTGCGACAGGGCGTCCATGCCGACGGCGGCGGTGAGGGCGGCGGGAAGGCCGACGGTGAGCGCCGGATCGGCGATGACGATGCGGGGCAGCATCAGCGGATGGAAGATGATCCGCTTGCGACGGGCGTCGGTGTCCTTGATGACGCTGGCGCGGCCAACCTCCGAGCCGGTGCCGGCGGTGGTCGGCACGGCGACGACGGGCAGAATGCGGGCCGGATCGGCGCGCAGGTAGTTGTCGCCGATGTCCTCGAAGTCCCACAGCGGCCGGGTCTGGAGGGTGGCGAAGGCGATGGCCTTGCCGGCGTCGAGCGAGCTGCCGCCCCCGAAGGCGATGACACCGTCGGCCATGTGGGCTTCGAGGGCGGCGCCGCCGGCGGCCACGTCCTCGCCGGTGGGATCGGACCCGACGTCGCTGAAGAGGGCGGCCTCGAGGCCGGCCTCGCGCAACGTCGCCATGGCCGCCGCGATCATCGGCAGGGTGGCGAGGCCGCGATCCGTCACCAGCAGCGGGCGGGCGATGCCCGCCGCTTTGCACGCCTCCGCCAGCTCCCTCACCCGCCCGGACCCGAAGCGGATGGCGGTGGGATAGTTCCAGTTGCCCGTGAGGGTGGTCATCGCGGGCGCGAGTTCGCCGTTCACCGGCTACGCTGTCAATCGCGGGCCTGTTTCGCCGACAGCTTATTGTCCCCGAATTAACCCGGAGCGCCGGCGGCCGGCGCTCCGGGAATAATCACCAGCGGTTAAGCCGCGTGGGCCATGGCCGCGGGATAGCGCCAGACCTGGCCGCCGCCGCGGGCCGCCTCATATTGCCGGCCGGCGAAATCCCAGTTGGCGAGATCGGCGATCCAGGTCTTGAGAAAGCCTTCGCGGTCGTTCTGCCTGTCCAGGTAATAGGCATGCTCCCAGAGGTCGCAGACCAGCAAGGGCGCGTGTTCGGGCTCGGACAGCAGATCGCGGGCGTCGTGGGTCGTCTCGATCGAGACCTTGCCGCCCTTGTCCGACGTGAGCCACACCCAGCCGGAGCCGAAGTGCGCCGTCCCGTCCGCAGCGAAGGTCTCGCCGAGCTTGCCGATGCTGCCGTAGGCCTCGCCAATGGCGTCGGCGAGCCGGCCCGAAGGCTCGGTCTTGCGCGGCGACATGCACTCCCAGAAGAAGGCGTGGTTCCAGGCCTGGGCGGCGTTGTTGAAGAGCGCGGCGCCCTCCTTGCCCTTGGCCGCCGCCTTCCGGACCACCTCCTCCAATGAGCCGGCGCGCTCGCCGGACTTTTCCATGAGGGCGTTGAGCTTCTTCACATAGCCGGCGTGATGCTTGTCGTGGTGGAAATGCAGCGTGCGCTCGGACATGGCGGGCTGGAGGGCGTCGTAGGCATAAGGGAGGTCTGGCAGGGGGAACATGAACGGGACTCCGTCGCTGGGGGATGGGCGCGGCCGCGCTGTTTGACGCGACCTCCGGAGTCAAACGCCCGGGACGGCGGATGGTTGGCGGGGGAGCCGCAGGCGACTCCAATTTCCCCGTCATCGCACACGGGCCCCCGGGGCCGGCGTCCCGTCTCTTCGCGCCACGCGCTCAGGCCGGGACGACGGAGAAAAGGTTGACACGGCCTTGCGTATCTATTACAATACGCAATGAAAATGCCATGATCATTCTTGGCTGGTCTTTGACATCGTGAGACATGCACATCGCGCCGGACTTTCAGATTCAGCGAACTGTTTCAGCTGTTCTGGGCGTCACCGTAATTACGGTCAACGCCGCCGTATTTCACCGTATTTACGGTGAACCGCCCAACGATACGGCTTTTGACGGTGGCCGATTTTCCCGGTCCGCCGGCGTCCCGGGGCTGCGCCGGATGCCGGCGGGATGCCGGCGATCCGTTCCGTCCTCCGCTCGTCCCGGACGCCGAGCGAGCAGCGAGGCGAGCCGGGATCCAGGTGTTTTATCGTTGAGCCCAGCCTTTCATAAAAAGCCTGGGTCCCCGCTTTCGCGGGAATGCACGGAGTTTGTTGAGTTCTATCCGTGGCCATGTGCGGATCGGAAGTAAGGGATCGGCGCCGACGCCTCCCCGGCCCTCCGTATCAACGGTGAAACGCCCGCTTTTACGGCGTGTTTCGGTGGGGATTTTCCCGGTCCGCCGGCCCTTTGTCCGGCGCATCCATCCCAACCAAACCGTCATGGCCGGGCTTGTCCCGGCCACCCAAGAACGCCGGATTGCGTGTGGCCATGCCCGGCATGGCCACCCACCGCTCGCGCCGAATGGGTCCCCGGCACGAGGCCGGGGATGACGGCCATTTGGGTTGGGGCGGACACATCATCTCGCCGGCTGCACACGGCGCCGACGAAAGAAATGTCAAGGTCGCTGGACACCATTATTAATGGGCAATCGTCCATGTTTATGGACGTTAATGGTGCCCGATTTTCCCGGTCCGCCGGCGTCTTCGGGGGGCTATGCCGATTGTCGGCGGGATGCCGGCGATCTGATCCTTCCTCCGCTCGTCCCGGACGCCGAGCGAGCAGCGAGGCGAGCCGGGATCCAGGTGTTTTATCGTTGAGCCCAGCCCTTCATAAAAAACCCGGGTCCCCGCTTTCGCGGGAATGCGCCGAGTTTGTTGAGTTCTATCCGTGGCCATGTGCGGACCGGGAGTAAGGGATCGGCGCCGGCGCCTCCCCGGCCCTCCGTATCAACGGTGAAACGCCCGGTTTTACGGCGTGTTTCGGTCGGCGCCGACCATCAGCCTGTCAAGGTCGCTGGACACCATACTTTATGGGCAATCGTCCATGTTTATGGCGATTTATGGAGGCCATTGGAGCCCATTCACCGCTCCCGCTGGGAAAGGGGTTTTCCTAGGCCTCCGCGTGGGCCGCCTTGGAGATCTCCTGCGCCAGGCGCCCGGTCAGCTCGGCCATGTGGTCGAAACTGGCCTCGTAAGACCCCAGGCCCTGGGTCAATGAGCGCAGCTCGGCGACGAGTTCGTGGCGTTCGCTGGCCGGCAGGTTGGCCTCGATCCGCTCCCAGCCCGGCCAGCCCTCGCGCGGGGCGAAGCCAAGGATCTGGCCGCGGCGGCCCGAGAGCGACGAGTTGACCGCCGACATGGCGCTGGTCGGGGCGAAGACGGCCAGCCGGTCGATGGGCTCGAGCAGCTTGGGGCTGCACTTGGCCAGGGCCTCGTCGACGGTGATCTTGCCGGCGATGCGGAAGGCCATTTCCGAGGAATCGACCGGATGGAACTGGCCATCGAGCAGGGTGACCTCGATGTCCACCACCGGAAAGCCCAGCGGCCCCTTGGCCATGCCGTCCCTGACCCCCTGCTCTACCGCCGGGATCCATTGCCTGGGCACCGCCCCGCCGGTGATCTTCGAGACGAAGGAGAAGCCCGAGCCGCGCGGCAGGGGCTTCACCTCGATGGTGACGTCGGCGAACTGGCCGTGGCCGCCGCTCTGCTTCTTGTGCCGGCCGCGCTGGGTGACCGAGGAGGAGATCGTCTCGCGGTAAGGGGTCTTGGGCGCCTCGACGTTGACCTCGACGCCATAGCGGCGCTTCAGCCGCTCGATGGCCAGGCGCACGTGGCCCTCGCCCTGGCCGGAGATCAGCACCTGATGGTTTTCAGCGTCGTGGGTGACGGCAAGGCCGGGATCCTCCTCGACGAGCTTGGTGAGGGACCCGGAGAGCCGCACGTCGTCCTTGCGGTTGGCGGCGGCGATGGCCAGGGCGAAGAGCGGATCACGGTGCGCCGCCGGCGCCTGCTTGAACGGCGAGGAACTGGTCGAGAGGGCGTGGCCGGCCTGGGCGGCGTCGACCTTGGCGATGGCGACGACATCGCCCACCTCGCCATGGGAAATCTTCTTCACTGTGGCGCCGTGGATCGAGAAGAGGCCGCCCGAACGCGCCTTATCGCCGTTGGGCAGGAGGAAGTCGGCGCTGTCGGCGAGCGGCGCGCCGAACACCCGGGCGAAAGCGAGCTTGCCGGCCTGGCCGGCATGCGACGCCTTGAACACGTAAGCGCCCGGATGATCCATGCCGAGGCGGGCGGCCGCCCGCTCCGCCCCCGGCGTTTCGTGGCGCAAGGCCTTCAGCAGACGGCCGATGCCGACCCCGGCCTGGGCCGAGCCGAAGAAGACGGGCACGATCAGGCCCTCGTTCATGTCGCGCACGAGGTCGGCGAAGACCAGGTCGCGGGCCGGATCGATGTCGTCGAGGAGCTGCTCCATCAGGGTGTCGTCGAAGTCGGCCAGCTGCTCGAGCATGTGGTAGCGGGCGTCGGCCTCGGCCTTGGCCAGTTCCGGCGGCATCTCGACCAGCTCGGAGCGCTGGCCCGGGCGCCAGACGTAGGCGCGCTCGAGGGCCAGATCGACGAAGCCGGTGACGTGCTCACCCTCGATGATGGGCAGCTGCCGGGCGACCAGAGGCACGGAACTCACCGGCGCCAGGGCCTGGAGCAGCGCGTCGACCGGGCCGTGCGCCTGGTCCATGCGGTTGACGAAGAGGGCGCGCGGCACGCCGAGGCTCTCGAGCTGGCGCACCATCGGCTGGACGAGGTTGGCCTTGAGCGGGTCGGGATCGGTGACGATGACCGCCAGGTCCACCGCCGGCAGGGCCGCCTCGCCCTCGGTGATCAGCTCCAGGGAACCGGGGCAGTCGATGACGGCGTAGTGGTCGTCCATGAAGTCGAAGCCGGCGAGGTTGAGCTCCACCGAATGGCCGCGGGCCTTGGCCTCTGGCGAGAGGTCGCCGGATTTGTCCTGGCCGTGGCCGCCGGCCGCCGTGACCATGGCCGTCATCAGGGTCGTCTTGCCGGCGCCGGTGGGCCCGACCAGCGCCAGCACGCGAACCGATTTTTGCGTGGCCATCGCTGTTCTCCTATTTTCGCGTTTCCTACCCCTCAGGACCCTACCGCGCCCCCTTCGGCGATGTCGAGGATGGCGTGGTCAGGGCCCTTCATGACGACCAGGTCGGCGTGGGCGCGGACGGGGGCGATGTGGGCGACGAGGTTCGGCAGGTTGATGCCGGCCCAGACCGCGCGGGCGAGAGCTTCGGCGCCGGCCCGGTCGAAAGTCCGGAAGCGGACATAGAAGGAGGCCGGATCGCCCTCCGCCGCCTCCCAGAAGACCATGAAGCGGGCGACGAACCACGCTTCCAGATGGGCCTCGTCGGCGTCGAGGTAGACGAGACAATCGATGGCGCCCGGAGTCTTTTCGCCAGTTTGGGGCGGACGGTCGAGGCCGAGGGCGAGGCCCTCGATGATGAGGATGTCGGGTCTGTCGAGGGTCCGGTCGGCGGCCGGATCGAGGTCATAGGTGACGTGGGAATAGGCCGGGAACCTCGCCGGGCCTTGCCGAACGGTTGTCAGCGCGGCGGCGAGCGCGGCAAGGTCGTAAGTCTCGGGGAAGCCCTTGCGGTTGGTGAGGCCCTTGGCGTCGAGGACCGGGTTCGGCAGCAGGAAGCCGTCGGTGGCGACCCGCTCGACCTGCGCCCCACTCTCGGCCATCAGGGTTTCGAGCTGCGCCGCCAGGGTGCTCTTGCCCGAGGCCACAGAGCCGGTGACGCCGACGACGTAAGTCCCTTCCGACGGCCGCCGGGCGAGGATCTTCTCGGCGAGATCGGCTTCGGTCACTGGGTCATCGCCAAATCAACCTCTCCCATGGGAGAGGTCGAGACACGGTCGCGAGAACGTGTCCGGGTGAGGGGGTAGGGAACCAGACGGCGTAACCCCTCACCCTCCCAAGCTTCGCTTGGGCCCCTCCCTCTCCCTTTGGGAGAGGGGTTTTTCACAGGCTGAAGATCGCCGCGCCGAAGGGCGGCAGTTCGGCCGCGCCGTCGGCCACGCGCTCGGCCCCGGTGAGGCCGAAGACGAGGCTGGCGCCGGCGGAAAGCTCGACGCGGGCGCCCTTCCCGGCCAGCTCGACGAGGCACAGCAGGGTCTCATCCGAATGGGTGCGGGTCAGCGCCAGAACGCCCTCCGGCGCTTCCGCCACCTCGATCTCGCCGGTCCGCAGGGCCGGGTGCTCCTTCCTGAGGGCGATGATCCGCCGCGTGGCGTAGAGCATGGAGCCGGCGTCGGTTTCCTGGACGTCGGCCGCCAGGGCGCGGTGACGCTCATCGAGCGGCAGCCAGGTCTCGTGCGCCGTCGAGAAGCCGGCGTTGAGCCCCCTCCTCGTCCACGGCATGGGCGTGCGCGCGCCGTCGCGGAAGGCCTGGCCAGTGTAGTTCTGGATGGCGAAGGGATCCTTCAGGCGCTCGAACGGCACCTCGGCCTGGGGCAGGCCGAGTTCCTCGCCCTGGTAGAGGAAGACCGTCCCCTTCAGGCAGACCAGCGCGACCATGAGGGCGCGGACGTGGGCCGGATCGTCGCCGGCGATGCGCGTGGCGTAGCGGGCGACGTCGTGATTGCCGAGCGACCAGGCCGGCCAGCCGTCCGAGCCCTTCCAGGCCTCGATCCCCGCGACGAAGCGGGCCGGCGTCGCGGGTTCGTCGGCGAGCAGGTGGAAGCTGTAGGCCGTATGCAGACGATGTTTCCCTTCCGTGTACTCACGCTGGCGCGCCAGGGCATCCTCATCGCCGATCTCGCCAACGCTGAAGCGCTCGGGAAAGGAATCCAGCAGGGCGCGGATTTCGCCCATGAAGGCCAGGGTCTCGGGCCGGCTGCGATCGTGTTCGTGGCGCTGGAAGGCGTAGGTCCAGGCCGGCGGCCTGCGCCTGTCCATCGGCGGATTGTCGGCGAGCGAGGTGTCGTGGAAGTAGTAGTTGACGACGTCCAGGCGAAAGCCGTCGACGCCGCGTTCCAGCCAGAAGCGGCCAGCGTCGAGGATCGCCGCCCGGACCTCCGAGTTCCAGTAGTTGAGGTCCGGCTGCTGGGGCAGGAAGTGGTGGTAGTAGTACTGCCGGCGGCGGGCGTTCCACGTCCAGGACGGGCCGCCGAAGGCCGCCATCCAGTTGTTGGGGGCCGTTCCGTCCGGCCTGGCGTCGGCCCAGACGTACCAGTCGGCCTTGTCGCCCGCCCGGGCGACGGCGCTTTCCTGGAACCAGGCGTGCTGGTCGGAAGTGTGGTTCCAGACCTGGTCGATGACCACCCTCAGGCCCAGGGCGTGGGCCCGCTCGATGAGGGTGTCGAAGTCGGCCAGGGTCCCGAAGCGGGGATCGACGGCGGTGTAGTCGCTGACGTCGTAGCCGAAATCCTTCATCGGCGAGGCGAAGAAGGGCGAGAGCCAGATGCCGTCGACGCCGAGTTCAGCGATGTAGGGCAGGCGCTCGATGACGCCGGAGAGGTCGCCCAGTCCGTCGCCGCCGCCGTCACGGAAGCTCAAGGGATAGATCTGGTAGATCACCGCCCCGCGCCACCAGTTCGCCCCGCCCGCCATCCGATGAGCTCCCTGAGCGCGTTTCATGGTCGCGCGCTTGCCTTCCGCGCGGGAATGACGGGAATTGTCCATTCAGGGAATATCGCCAATCGCCAGATAAGTCACAGGAACCATCGATGGATCGAGTCTTGCCCACGCCGACGCCGGAAACGGCTCATTTCTGGGACGGTTGCATGGCCGGCGAGCTGCGCCTGCAGCGCTGCCGGACCTGCCGTGAGGCCTATTTCCCGCCCCGGCCCTTCTGTCCGGCCTGCGGCTCTCGAGAGGTGGAGGTGTTCAAGGCCAGCGGCAGGGCGACGCTGCTGAGCTATGTGATCAACATGCGCCCGAGACGCGACATGGGCGCTGAGCCCCACTCCATCGCCGTCGTCTCCCTCGAGGAGGGCCCGCGGATGATGACCAATATCGTCGGCTGCCCCCAGACGCCGGAGGCCCTGGTGCTCGACATGCCGCTGGAGGCGACGTTCGAGACCTTCGGCGAGATCGCCCTCCCCTTCTTCAAGCCGGCCCAAGACGCCCAAGGCGGCGTCCAATGAAGCCCGGCAGTATCGCCGTCGTCGGGGCGGCGGAAACCACCCAGATGGGCCGGATCCCCGACATGTCGGTGATCGCCCTGCACGCCGACGCGGCCCTGAACGCACTCGCCGATTGCGGTCTGGCGGCCAAGGACATCGACGGCCTCGCCACCGCCGGCGAGAACCCCACCTCTCTGGCCCACTACCTCGGCATCGTCCCGACCTGGGTCGACGGCACGGCGGTGGGCGGCTGCTCGTTCATGCTCCACGTGCGCCACGCCGCGGCGGCGATCAACGAGGGCTACTGCAGGACGGTGCTCATCACCCATGGCGAGAGCGGCCGCTCGCGCGTCGGGGCCGGGGGACGGTTCGGCGGCGGCGGCGGGGCCAGCCTGCAAGGCCAGTTCGAGGCGCCCTTCGGACCGGTCGGCCCGCCGACCCTCTTCACCCTCCCCGTGCTGCGCTACCTGAAGACCTATGGCCTCGCCAGAGAGGACCTCGCCTGGGTCTCGGTCATCCAGCGCGAGTGGGCCGGGTTCAATCCCCGGGCCAGCTTCCGCGACCCGATCACCGTCGATGACGTGATGAACTCGGAGATGATCGCCTGGCCGTTCACCAAGCTGATGTGCTGCCTGGTGACCGACGGCGGCGGGGCCCTGGTCCTCACCAGCGCCGAGCGAGCCAGGGACTTCGCGACCAAGCCGGTCTATGTGCTCGGGACCGGCGAGAGCGTCGAGACGCCGATGGTCTCGCAGATGGCCGATTTCACCTCCTCGCGCGCCTTCAAGGTGTCGGCCCGGAAAGCCTTCGAGGAGTCCGGCGTCGCCCATGCCGACGTCGACCACCTGATGATCTACGACGCCTTCGCCCACCTGCCCCTCTATGGCCTGGAGGACCTCGGCTTCTGCAAGCCGGGCGAGGCGGCGGCCTTCGTCCGCGAGCGGAACACGGCCCCCGGCGGCAAGTTGCCGCTCAACACCAACGGCGGCGGCCTCTCCTACATGCACTCGGGGATGTACGGCATGTACGCCCTGCAGGAGAGCGTGCGGCAGATGCGCGGGATCGCCCCGGCCCAGGTGCCGGGGGCGAAGATCTCGGTCTCGCAGGGGATCGGGGGCATGTTCGGGGCGGCCGGAACGATCATCTTCGGGAACGAGCGGCCATGATCCAACCCAAGATTCGACTTTGGGATCATCCTCTGTCGCCCTACGCCCAGAAGGTGCGCATCGCCCTGCGCGAGAAGGGCGTGGACTTCGAGGCGGTGACGCCCATGGGCCTGGGCGCCGGGTCGGGCATGGAGGATTTCCTGGCCGCCAGCCCGAGGGGCGAGGTGCCGGCCCTCATCGACGGCGAGACGCGCGTCTTCGATTCGACGATCATCCTCGAATACCTCGACGAGACATGGCCAAAACCGCCGCTGTTGCCCGAGAGCCCGGCCGAGCGGGCCCGGGTGCGGATGATCGAAGAGGTCATGGACACCCACTACGAGGCGATCAACTGGGCTTTGGGCGAGATCGGCTGGTTCAAGCGGGCCGAGGGCGAGCTCGCGTCTGAACTCGTCGAGGCCGCGCGCCTCCAGACCGCGGGCTTCCACACCTGGCTCGAGGGCCAGCTTGGCGAGCGGACCTGGTTCAATGGCGCGGCGTTCGGCCGGGGCGACCTCAGCGTCGTTCCCTACGTCGCCGCCTCGGCGGCGCTCGGCAATCCGCCTCCGGAGAGATCGAGGCTCGCCGCCTGGCTGGCGCGGGCGCTGGAGCGGCCGTCGGTGGCGGCCACCGTGGGCGAGGCCCGCGGCTTCGACCGCGGGACCGTCGACGTCGCCGACTTGGTCAAGCGCGGCCTTTTCAAGCGCGAATATCGCGACCACCGCCTGGAATGGATGATGAAATCCGGCGGCTGCGACATCGTGCTGGCGGGCCTTGCGGCCGACAACATCCGCTTCGCCCCCGACTTCGGCTGAGCGGCGGGGCCGTGGCCAGGAACCTCTTCCTCGTCACCCACGCCCAGTCGCAACACCATGTCCAGGGCATCGTGGGTGGATGGCACGATATGGCCCTGACTGACCTCGGCCGCCGGCAAGCCACCGCCCTCGCCGAACGCTTGGCCGTTCTGGTCGGCGACGCCCCGGTGGAAGTCTGGAGTTCCGACCTCAAGCGGGCCGCTGAGACCGCCGCGGCCATCGCCGCGCGCCTCGGCCTCGAGGTCCAGATCGACCGCGACCTGCGCGAGAAGAGTCTCGGCGTCGCCGAGGGCCGGCCGGGCGCCTGGCTGGAGGGCCGGGTGTCCTCGGCGCGGAATAACATCGAACGCCTCGACCACCAGGACGGGATCGAGGGCGCCGAGAGCCGGCGCGCGGTGCTGACGCGCACCGAGCGGGTCATGGAAAAGATCCTGAAGAGCCCGTGCGAGACCCAGATCGCCGTCACCCACGGTTTCGCGGTGACCTTCTTGATCGCCGCCTGGTTCGCCCTGCCGGCCGAGGCCTGCGGCTGGATTGGCTTTCGCCCTGGCCCGGGCGGCATCACCCACCTGCAGCAGGACGACCGGTTCTTCGATCGCGCCCTTCTCGTCTTCAACGATCGCGCCCACCTCGGGGGCCTGTGAGCCTCGGCTCGACCTGGCGGCGGCGGAGGTATTAGGCTTGCCCCATGCTGGGCGTATTCGATGAGACCCTCGACGCCGCCTTCCCGGTCTATGATCGGGAAAGCCTGATCGCGCGGCTGAAGGCGGCGTTGCCGGACGACGGCCTGCTCGCCGCGCCCGAGGCCTTGCGGGTCTATGAGTGCGACGGCCTCGCCGCCTACCGCGCCGTGCCGGCCTTCGTCGCCCTGCCCCGCACGTCCGAGGAGGTGCGCGGCGTGCTCCTGGCCTGCCGCGATCTCAAGGTTCCGGTGGTGGCCCGCGGCGCCGGGACCGGCCTCTCCGGCGGCGCCCTGCCCTTCCCGGGCTGCGTGCTGCTCAGCCTCTCGCGGATGGACAAGATCCTGAAGCTGGATCCGCAGGCGCGGACAGCCCGCGTCCAGCCGGGCGTGCGCAACCTCGCCATCTCCGAGGCCGCCGAGCCGCACGGCCTCTTCTATGCGCCGGACCCGTCCTCGCAGGCGGCCTGCAGTCTCGGCGGCAACATCGCCGAGAACGCCGGCGGCGTTCATTGCCTGAAGTACGGCCTGACGGTGAACAACATCGCCGCCCTCGAGATCGTCACCCTGGACGGCGAGGTTATGGAGCTGGGCGGCGAGGCGTTGGACACGCCGGGTTTCGACCTGATGGCCCTGATGACCGGCTCGGAAGGCCTGCTGGGCGTAGTCACCGAGGCGACCGTCCGCCTGCTGCCGAGACCGGCCTGCGCCAAGGCCCTGCTGGCCGCCTTCGCTGACGTGCGCCACGCCGGCGAGGCGGTGGCGAGGCTGATCGCCGCCGGGATCGTCCCCGCGGGCCTCGAGATGATGGACCAACTCGCCATCCAGGCCGCCGAGACATACTGCCAGGCTGGCTATCCGACCGACGCCAAGGCGATCCTCATCTGCGAGCTCGACGGCGAACAGGCCGACATCGCTCACGAGCTGCTGACGGTGGCGGCGCACTTCCGCGAAGCCGGCGCCTATGATGTGCGGGTCTCGCGCGACGAGGCCGAGCGGCTGAGGTTCTGGGCCGGGCGCAAGGCGGCCTTCCCTGCCATGGGCCGCCTCGCCCCGGATTATTACTGCATGGACGGCACGATCCCGCGAGGACGGCTTGCCGACGTGCTCGAGGAGATCGGACGGCTGTCGGCCGAGCACCATCTGCCGGTCGCCAACGTCTTCCACGCCGGCGACGGCAATCTGCACCCCCTGATCCTCTACGACGCCGCCCGTGAGGGTCAGCTCGAACGCTCGGAGGCCCTCGGCGGGGCGATCCTGGAGCTATGCGTCGCCGCCGGCGGCACGATCACTGGCGAGCACGGCGTCGGCCGCGAGAAGATCAACCAGATGTGCGTGCAGTTCTCCGACGCCGAGCTGGCGGCATTCGCCGCCCTCAAGGCCGCCTTCGATCCAGCCGGCCTTCTCAATCCCGGCAAGGCGGTGCCGACCCTCGCCCGCTGCGCTGAATTCGGGGCCATGCACGTCCACCGGGGAGGGCTGCGCTTTGCCCACCTCGACCGGCTCTGACCGCACAGAAGACCTGGCCGAGGCCGTTCGCGAGGCGGCAGAGGCGCGCCGGCCCCTGGCCATCAAGGGCCTGGGTAGCAAGGCCTTCTACGGCCGATCGATCCGCGGGACTGAGCTCGACGTTTCCGGACACGCCGGCGTCATCGACTATGAGCCGAGCGAGCTGGTGATCACCGCCCGGGCCGGGACGCCGCTGGCCGACATCGAGGCCCTGCTCGCCGAGCGAAGTCAGATGCTGGCCTTCGAGCCCCCCGATCTCGGCGACGGCGGCAGCCTGGGCGGCATGGTCGCCTCCGGCCTCGCCGGTCCCCGCCGCCCCTTCGCCGGCGCCGTGCGCGACTTCGTCCTCGGGGTCCGGGTCCTGGACGGCCGCGGCCAGGCGCTGCGGTTCGGCGGAACGGTGTTCAAGAACGTCGCCGGTTTCGACGCCTTCCGCCTGATGGCCGGGGCCCTCGGGTGTCTCGGCGTCCTGCTCGAGGTGTCGCTGCGCGTGAGCCCCAGGCCCGAGCATGAGGTCTCGCTCGCCTTCGAGGAGGATTGGAAGGCCTCGCGCGCCCGCCTGGCCGAGATCTGGGGCGCGCCGACCCCGCTCAGCGGCGCCTTTCATGACGGCGAGCGGCTGCATCTTCGCTTCTCAGGCGCGGAAACCGCCGTGCGACGCACCGCGGAGCGGCTCGGCGGTGATCCCTCGCCCCCCAGTCACTGGGAGGACGTGCGCCACATGCGCCTGCCCATCTTCCGCGCCCCGCGCCTCTGGAGACTTTCGTTGCCGCGCACAGGCGAGCCGGCGCCGCTGCCTGGCGAGCAGGCCATCGACTGGGCGGGGAGCCAAAGATGGCTGTCGACCGCCGCCCCAGCGGAGACCATTCGCGACGCCGCCCGCGCCGCCGGCGGCCACGCCAGCCTCTTCTGCGGCGCGCAGCCCGGCGAGGAGGTCTTCGAACCCCTCCCCGCGCCGCTCTTCGCCCTCCACCGGCGCGTGAAGCGGGCGCTGGACCCGGCCGGGGTGTTCAATCCCGGGCGGATGTACGAGGGACTCTGAGTGCGTACGAACGTCGTCGGCGAGCTTCAGGGAACGGCCGCGGCGGCCAGGGCCGAGGCGGTGATCGGCGCCTGCGTCCACTGCGGCCTGTGCAACGCCGCCTGCCCGACCTATCGCCTCACCGGCGACGAACTCGACGGCCCGCGCGGGCGCATCTACCTGATAAAGGCGGCGTTGGAGGGCGAACGGGTCGGGGCTCTCACCCTGCACCATCTCGACCGCTGCCTCGAATGCCGGGCGTGCGAGAGCGCCTGCCCGTCGGGCGTCGAGTACCATCGCCTCTACGACATCGGTCACGGCTTCGTCGCGGACGCGGCCAAGCGGACACCGGCGGACCGGTGGCGGCGCCGGGCGATCGCCTTCGCCGCGGCCCATCCCGGCCTGCTCGCGAACCTGTTCAGGCTGGGCCGGATGGTCAGGTTCGCGTTGCCCCGGCAGTGGGCGGAGAAGATCCCGCCCGCCAACGTTCGCGGCGCCTGGCCGGCGGCGCGCCACGGCCGGCGGATGCTGATCCTGGGCGGTTGTGTGCAGAGCGCCGCGGCGCCCGGCTTCAACGCCGCCACCGCCCGCGTGTTCGACGCCTTGGGGATCTCGCTCGCCGAGGACGGCGGCTGCTGCGGGGCGGTCCCCTTCCACCTGCAGGCGGACGAGGCCCGGGACTGGATTCGCAGGCGAATCGACGCCTGGTCCACGGCGCTCGACGCCGGCTGCGAGGCCATCCTCGTCAACGCCTCCGGCTGCGCCGCCTTCGTGCGCGACTGGCCGGACCTGCTGGCCGACGATCCGGCGTGCCGCGACAAGGCGCGCCGGGTTGTCACGGCGATGAAGGATCCCATCGAAGTGCTGCGAGACGCGCCAATCGCGGGCCTGCGGTCGCCGGCCGAACCGACGATCGCCGTGCACGATCCCTGCACCCTGAGGAACGGGCCGGGCCTCGCCGGCGAAGTCGCCGCCCTGCTGGCCCGCCTCGGCTACGAGCCGCAGCCCGTCGCCAACCCCTCGCAGTGCTGCGGCTCGGCCGGCGCCTATTCCCTGTTGCAGCCGGAAATCGCCAGCCAGTTGCGTGAGAGGCGGCTAGACGACCTCGTCGCCGCGCAACCCGCGGCGATCGTCACGGCCAACATCGGCTGCTGGATGCACCTGGCGGCCGCCTCGCCGGTCCCGGTGCGCCACTGGATCGAGGCGGTCGACGACCTCGTATCGCCTTCCGGAGCGCCCTGAGCATGAGTGGGAGCATGACCGGCTACGCGCTCTTCCCCACCGCCATCGGCGAATGCGCCCTGGCCTGGAGCGAGCGCGGTGTCGCCGGCGTGTGGTTTCCCGAAGCCACGACCGACGGGACCCGCCGCCGGATCGAGCGCCGTGGCTGGGCCGAGGCAACGCCCCCGGGACCCGTCCGCGCCGCCATGACCCATGTCCAGCAGCTGCTGGAGAGCGGGCGCGAGGACCTCACCGGCGTGGCCCTCGACATGGACGGGATCGAGGACTTCGAGCGTCGCGTCCTGGAGGCCGCCCGCGAGATCCCGCCGGGAACCACCCTCACCTATGGTGAGCTGGCGGTCAGGGTAGGGGCGCCGGGCGCGGCCCGCGAGGTGGGTCAGGCGATGGCCCGCAACCGCTTCCCGATCATCGTCCCCTGTCATCGGGTGATGGCCGCGGGCGGCGGCTTCGGCGGCTTCTCGGCCCCCGGCGGCCTGGAGAGCAAGGCGCGGCTGCTCAACATCGAGCAGGCGGCGCTCTCCGACGAGCCGCTGCTGTTCGACTCCCTGCCCATCGCCCCTCCGCCCCGCGGCCGGACCTGAAATCCCCTCGGGGAAGCCCCTTAAGAAACGAACATGGGCAAATGGGCGACTGTCCGCCAGCGTCCTTTCGAGTCAACCCGAAGCAAGACGAAACCTCCGCCGCCGGACAGGGGCCCTGAAAATGTCTCCTCCCAAGCGATTGCTTCACCCTGCGACGGAGAAATCACGGGTAGGGAAACTCTGACGCCTGTAGAATACCGACCATCCCGGCGTCGTCGCGGAAGGCTTAATTCGGCTTTCCAACCTAGGGCGTGTCGTCATTTGAGCCAGACGGCGGCGGCTACCAGATGCACGGCCGCGAGAAAGTTTCGAGCGGTTTTGTCGTAGCGCGTGGCGATGG
>DASXCH010000090.1:0-2801 GCA_036491275.1 Caulobacteraceae bacterium | reverse complement strand
ACGGTTGGAGCGCGAAATTCGGTTTCAATCCCTAAGGAAAGTTCCCTAGGTGGCAGCCCTTACTCGGACCACGCCGGTCGGAGGGCGAACAGAATTGCCGTGGTTCGGACGAGGGCGGCAGCTGCGCCCGGAGGAAGTCCTCGCTCAGGACTGGCGGACGATCTTCGAGGAGGCTGACGCGGCTCCAGGCCAGTTGCGGCGCAAGGCCCGTTCAATGCGCGGAGGGCGCGTCCGGATGAAGCAGCGTTCTCACGGTGTCCAGGAGCGTGCTGGTCAGAAGCGGCTTCTCGACCAGGGCGACGTGCGCCGCGGCCGCCATCAAGCGATCTCCTTGCGCCGCGCCTCGATGTCGGCCTCGCGCCTGGTCCTGGGCAGGGTGAACCGAAACACAGTTCCTCCTGAGGGGTTCGGCTCGGTCCAGATGCGTCCGCCGTGGGATTCGATGATGCCGCGGCAGATCGACAGACCCACGCCCATGCCCTGGCCACCCTTGGTGGTGACGAAGGGCTGAAACAGCCGAGGGGCGATCTCGGGGCTGATCCCACTCCCGGAATCGGACACCGAAACCATCGCCATGCCGTCGTCGGTCCCGGTGGTCGTCAAATGGAGTTCGCGACAGGGCGATTCCTTCATGGCTTCGATGGCGTTGCGCAACAGATTGAGCACCACCTGCTGAATCTGGACCCGATCCACGACCACGGCGTCGACCGTCGGACTCAAGTCGAAGCGCGTGGCTATGCCGTGTTCGCGCGCGCCTACAAGACCGAGCTTCGACGCTTCTTCGACAAGACCGTGAAGGCTGGTTTCGCTTCGATCGCCCTCGCCGCCAGCGAGGAAGTTCCTCAAATGACGGATGATCTCCCCGGCCCGCAAGGCCTGATCGGCGGCTTTGTCGATCACAGGCAGCGCGCGACTGTCCCGGTCTTCCGCCGCCAGCAGCCGCCGGCCACCCCGAAGGTAGTTAGAGATCGCCGACAAGGGCTGATTGAGTTCATGGGCAAGGCTCGCCGCCATTTCGCCCATGGCCGACAGCCGCGAGACATGGAGCAGCTCCGACTGCAATTCCTGGAGGCGGGCCTCGGCCGCCAGCCGCTCCGTCAGATCCCGGACGAAGCCGATGAACAGCCTGGGGCCGTTGGCCTTGGTCTCGCCGACGAACAACTCTGCCGGAAATGTCGAACCGTCTTTGCGCTGCCCCCTGAGAATACGGGGATGTCCGACGGTCCCGTCGATGTCGGCATAGCGTTCCATGTCCGAATCGAGAGCCTCGCGATCGGACGAAGGCGTCAACATCAGGAAGTTCTGGCCGACTATCTCCTCTTTCGACCACTGGTACAGCACCTCGGCGGCCGGGCTGAAGGACTGAACGACGCCGTCCTCGTCAGTCACGATCATGGCGTCAGGGACGGTATCGAGGATCGATTGCAACCGGGACTCGCTCTCGCGGAGCTTTTCCTTGGCGATGTGGGCGTCGGTGACGTCGAACCCCTCGCAGAAAATTCCGATGACGGCGCCCGCGGCGTCGGTCATGGGCGCCAAGACCAAGTCGAGGAAACGCTCGTCTTCGGCCTCCCCCGGCGCGCGATGGAAGCGAATGGGTGCGCCACGGAGCGCCACCTGTTTCCCGGTGCCGTACACCTGATCGAGGAGTTCGAGAATGCCCTGACCCGCGAGGTCGGGAAACGCCTTGCGCACTGGCTTTCCCAACCACTGCTCGCTGCCGAACAGCCGGTGGTGGGTGTCGTTGATGAACTCGTAGACGTGATCCGGTCCCAGGAAAGCTACGATGAAACCCGGCGCATGCTCCAGCAGGCGTTTCAGACCGCGTCTTTCGGCATCGCGGTGGCGTTCGCGGTCAGCCGTGGCCCTCGTCTCGACCCAGGCGAGCACGACGCCGCCGACCCCGTTCGGGGCGGCGGAATCGTCGATCGGAGCAAGCTCGTGGGTCCAGCAGGCCTCCTCATGGCCGGCTTTCCGCCTGACTGGGAGCGACACGTTCTCGATCCGAATGGCTTCTCCGCTCGACATCACCTCTTCGATCTGTAAGCCGAGGAGATTCCAGGTTTCCGGGCCGTCACGGCCGGGTCGGCCCATCGAGCAAGGGTCGCACTCGAGCCCGACCGAAGCGCGATAGGCATCGTTGTGAAAAACGAGGCGCTCGGGGCCCCACCAGAGCTGCATAGGATAGCGGGCGTTGAGGAGCAGCCGCAGCGCAGTTCGCAGCGACTGCGGCCAGGCGTCCAGCGGCCCAAGCGGGGTCGCGGCCCAATCATGGTCGCGTATCAAGACGCCTGCTTCACCGCCGCCGCGCAGGAACCCTGAGCCGGCGCCTGGTTCCGGCGCCTTAGCCGGCGGTCGGTTCATCCGGTCCGAGGCTTTCGTATCCGCCCCCGCCTTGGTCTCAAGGGGCGTCATCGGCCGCGCAGCCGATGAGGTCGAGCTGTCCGGGGGACAGACCGCGTTCGGGTCTTCCGATGTTGAATGTCGGTCGCTACGAGCCACACCCGTCTGCGATCTGCTGGATCCGCGGCGCATCGATACGGCCAGGCCCCCCTGGCCATTGGCGAAACTCCACCCGAGGTCCGTACCCCAGGGCAGGCGATCCAGGGATGTGTCCTAAGGACGCATCGAAGCCGGCGTCGCCGCGAGAGGCGGCGTCCCGCATCGGATCGCCAGTCGACCGCGCATCGCACCGTTCGGGGTTCGCCCGGCAGACGCCGGAAACGAAAGCCTAGGGCTCGCGGGGTCTCAGTGATGGACGAGGAGGTAGGAGACGAGGGCCACCCCGGCGACGGCGCAGA
>DASXCH010000089.1:0-8246 GCA_036491275.1 Caulobacteraceae bacterium | reverse complement strand
GCCCCGAACGCCGAATCGAACCGGCGGCGACCGTCCTCTTGGTCGAATGATTCGGGTCCGCCCGCCACCCGCGCCAGGGCCCTCCGGGCGCGTTCGGCGGAAGCACCCTCCAGGCTGCGTGCGGCCCCGGCGACGGCCGCCATCTCGTCGGGGTCGCCGTTGCAATGGAGGACGAGGTCGCAGCCGGCCCCCAGCGCCGCTTTCGTCCGCTCCGCGAACGTTCCGCCGAGCGCCTTCATGGAAAGATCGTCGGTCATCAGCAGGCCGGAAAAGCCCATCCGGCCGCGGATCGTCCCGCCGATCACCCTGGCCGAGATGGTCGCCGGCCGCTTCGGATCGAGGGCGCGGTAGACCACGTGCGCGGCCATCGCCATCGGCTGGTCGGCCAAGGCCCGGAAAGGCGCGAAATCGACTGATTCCAGGTCCTCTACCGACGAGTCGGTAACCGGCAGGGTCTCGTGGCTGTCCGCCATGGCCCGGCCATGGCCCGGGATGTGCTTGATCACCGGCGCCACCGCGCCCGCCGTGAGGCCAAATGCGAAGCGGCGCGCCAGGCGCGCCACCAGCCCCGGCGTTTCGCCCAGGGCGCGGTCGCCGATCACGTCGTGGGCGCCCGGCTGGGGAACGTCCAGCACCGGGGCACAGTCGACATTGATCCCGAGGGCATGAAGATCATGGGCAATGAGCCGGCCGCCCAGCCAGGCCATCTCGCCGGCGTGGGCGGGATCGGTCGCCGCCAGGCGGCCGTACGCGGCGCCAGCCGGATAGCGCGGCCAGTGCGGCGGCTTGAGACGCGCCACCCGTCCGCCTTCCTGGTCGATCAGCACCGGCGCGTCGGCTCTACCGACGCAGGCGCGCAGGTCGCTCGTCAGCCGTCTGACCTGGTCGGGCGTTTCGATATTGCGCCCGAAGAGGATGAACCCCCAGGGATCGACGTCGCGGAAGAAGGCCGCCTCGGTCTTGGAGAGCGCCGGTCCGGCGCAGCCGAAGATGGCCGCCAAGGTCACTCGAGAAACCTGCTCACCTTACGAAGCAGGTTCTGCCGGCGGCGGTGAGCTTGGCGCACAGGGCCTGGGCGTCGGCGCGGTTGGAAAAGCCGGTGATCGCCACCCGGTAGAGGGTGGCGCCGTCCTTGCTCATCGGGGCGATGTGCTTGCCCTTGCCGGCCATGGCGCCCGGCGCGACGCCGGCGGCGCCGTCCCAGCTCTTGTTGGCCAGGGTTTCGCTCGAGAAGGCGCCGATCTGGACGACGAAGCCGGAAACCTTGTCGACCTTGCCCGACTTGTCGGCAGTCGCGGTTTTGGCGGTCGCTGTCGCCGGCTTGGCTGAGGCGATCGCGGGCTTGGCGGGCGCCGTCGCCGGCTGGGTCGCCAGGAGCGAATCGATCGAGGCGGTCTTCACTGGCTTGGCCTGCGGGACGTCGGCCGGGGCGGCGGCGATCGGGCCTGCCGTGGGCGCCACGAGCACCTCCTGGCCGGGCGCCGGCCGTGGGGTCGGCTGCTCGGGCGGGGCGACGAAGGTTGGCGCGGCCTGGGTCGTCGTTGTCGTCGGTTGATCCTTGTAGATCGACAGGCCGGCGGCCGGATCGGGCTGCTGCGGCTGCGGCGGAGCGGCCACCCGCACGTCACGGATCGGCACGCCCACCGGGGCCGGCGGTCCGCTCGGCGCACGCACCCCGCCGCGGTAGAGATAGAAGACGCCTCCGCCCAGGCCGACGAGCAGCAACAGGCTGACCACCAGGGTCACGGGCGCCGGCCCACGCCTCGGCGGCGCGGCATCGCGACCGTCGAACGCCAGGGGCCGCTCGGTCGGGTCGTAGTCCCGGCGGGTGGTGGACATGAAGGCTCCAGAAAAGGGCGCGCGGACTCTCCGCTCGCACGGCAAACGAATCGTTAACGGCAGCCTAGCAAAGGCGGTGATTCGTCAGGTCCGTCACCGTGCCCGTTCCCGGGAGCTATCCACAGGATTCTGCTCGGGAATCAGGCGTGACCGCAGGGCTGAAATCATGCCCTGGAGGACTTCTGGTCGCGCAAATATTCTCAACCCGCGACATTCCGCCGCACAGCCAAGCTTGAAATCCGCGAGAAGGAGCGCGAGCGGACCGGGAATTGGTATCCACAGACGGCCACAGATATCTTGTCATCTGCAGGTCACACGGATTACGCAGATTGTTCTTTCGCGCGCCTTCGGCGCGCAATCATACCTCACGTCATCCGGGCAAGCAGCGAGGCGGCGCAACCCGGGACCTAGGCGCGGAGGAGCGCGGTTGCTTGCCGGCGCCTGGGTCCCGCATCTCCGCGGAGTTTATCCTCGGGCCGGCCTGCGGCCGGACCCGAGGGCTCCGTGCGGGATGACGGTGGAGCTAGGGCGGCGACCGATCTGCGCCATCAATCTCGGTCATCTGCGTAATCTGCGGATGAACCTAACCTCGGATCCCCGACCCCCAGAGTTCGAGATTGAACAGCCGGCGGTGCTCCTCGATGGCGAAGCGGTCGGTCATGCCGGCGATGTAGTCGCAGATCACCCGCGCCCGCCCGGCCTCGTCGCGCTCCTTCAGCCGCGCGTACCACTCTGCCGGCAGGACATCCGGCTCGTCGAGGAAAAGGGCGAACATCTCGGCGAGGATCCGCCGCGCCTGGCTGCGGCTGCGATTGACCCGCCAGTGCCGGTACATGCGCTCGTAGAGGAAGGCCCGCAGCCGGGCCAGGTCCTCCGCCATCGGCTCGGAGAAGGCGACGATCGCCCGCCCCAGCTCCCGCACGGCGGCCGGGCTGTCGACGCCCGAAGCCGCCACCCTGGCCCGGGTCTCGGTCAGGACGTCCTCGACCATGGCTCCGATCATCCGGCGAACGGCCTCCAGCCGCGTCATCCGCGCATCCAGCGCCGGATATTCGGCCATGACGGCCCCGAGGATCGGTCCGATCAGCGGCACCCCGCGGAGCTCGTCCAGGGTGAACAGGCGCGCGTCGAGGCCGTCGTCGACGTCGTGGTTGTTGTAGGCGATGTCGTCGGCGATCGCCGCCGCCTGGGCCTCCGCCGATGGCCAGGAATCGAGCCTCAGGTCCCAGGCCGCATTGAAATCGACCAGCTCGCTCCAGGCCGGCCGGTCGAGCGCCGCCGTCACCGGTCCGTTGTGCTTGACCACGCCCTCGAGGGTCTCCCAGGTGAGGTTCAGGCCGTCGAACGCCGGATAGCGCCGCTCCAGGCTCGTCAGCACCCGGAAGGTCTGGGCGTTATGGTCGAAGCCGCCCCACGGGGCCATGGCCCGCTCCAGCTCCTCCTCGCCGGCGTGGCCGAACGGCGGATGGCCAAGGTCGTGGCCGAGCGCCAGGGCCTCGGCGAGGTCGACATCCAGTTTCAGGGCCGCAGCCAGAGACCGGGCGACCTGCGAGACCTCGAGGGAGTGGGTGAGCCGGGTGCGGAAGTAGTCGCCTTCATGGGCGACGAACACCTGCGACTTCTCCTTCAGACGGCGGAAGGCCGAGGTGTGGATGATCCGGTCGCGGTCACGGGCGAAGGCAGAGCGCGTGAGGCTGGCCGCCTCGTCGCGCCATCGTCCGCGGCTCCTGGCGGGATCCTCGGCGTAGGGCGCGCGCGCGAAAGCGGGTGTTGTCATGGTCCGATGGTTTGCGCCCCCGCCGCGGAGGCCTCATATAGAGCGCGGAACTGTAACGCCAAAGCCATGCCCGATACGCTAACCCAGACCCCCGTCGCTCTTTCCGAGGCCGCCGCGAAGCGCCTCAAGGCCATCGCCGCGCGCGAGGGCCGGCCGCTCATGCTGCGCGTTTCGGTCGACGCCGGCGGCTGTTCCGGCTTCCAGTACCGCCTCGATCTCGTCGACGCGGCCGAGGACGACGATCTCGTCATCGAGCGCGACGGCGCCCGGGCCGTCATCGACGTGGTCTCGCTCGCCCTCCTCAAGGGCTCGGAGATCGACTTCGTCGACGAACTCGCCGCCACCGAGTTCCGCGTGCGCAATCCCAACGCCCGCACCAGCTGCGGCTGCGGCGTCTCCTTCTCGATCTGACGTTCCGGGCGTGAACACGGCGACGTCGTCCATCGGCTGGTACGACGCCAATGCCGAAGATTTCGCCGACGCTTCGTTTGGCCCCGGCATGGCCGACGACCACGCACGGTTTCTGGCTCACGTGCCTTCAGCGGGCGTCGTGCTTGACGCCGGTTGCGGCGCAGGCCGGGACGTCCTGGCTTTCCGGCGCGCCGGTCGCCAGGTCGTTGCCTATGACGGCTCAGCCGGGCTGGCTCGGCTCGCCAGCCGCAACACGGGCCTTGACGTCCTCCACATGACCCACGCCGACATTACGTGGGAGGCCGAGTTCGACGGCGTCTGGGCCTGCGCCTCGCTGCTCCACTTGCCCCGCGCGGATTTGCCGGCAGCCTTCGGCCGTATCGCACGGGCGCTCAAGGCTGGCGGCGTCTTCTACGCGTCATTCAAGGAGGGAACATTCAGGGAGGGACCATTCAGGGAGGGAACGGACCAGCGCTTTGCCAACGGCCGCTGGTTCACCGATCTTACCCAACCGATATTGCGGGACCTGCTCGTCGGCGCCGGGCTTGCGGTGATCGAATGCCGGCGATCGGCCGACAATCGGGTGGGGCGGGAAGGCGAATGGTGGGTTGCGGCTCTGGCCCAAAAACCCGCGGCCGCCTAGGCTCGACCGATGCGCGTCGCCACCTGGAACGTCAATTCGATCAACGCCCGGCTCGAGACCGTGCTCGGCTGGTTCCGCGAGGCCGCCCCCGACGTCGCCTGCCTGCAGGAGATCAAGTGTGTCGACGAGAAGTTCCCGGCGGCCGAGTTCGAGGCCCTCGGCTACAACTGCGCCGTCCACGGCCAGAAATCCTACAACGGCGTCGCCATCGTCTCGAAGACCCCGCTCGAGGATGTCCGCAAGGGCCTGCCGGGCGATGACGGCGACGACCACGCCCGCTATCTCGAGGCGGTCGTTTCCGGTCCCCGCCCGGCGCGCGTGGCCGCCATCTATCTTCCCAACGGCAATCCGATCGGGACCGAGAAGTTCGCCTACAAGCTGGCGTGGATGGAGCGCCTGGCCCGTCACGCGGGCGAGCTGCTGTCGCTGGAGGAGCGCCTGGTCCTGGCCGGCGACTACAACGTCATCCCGGGGCCCGAGGACGCCGACGATCCGGCGTCCTGGGCCGGCGACGCCCTCTTCCAACCGCAGACGCGCGCCGCCTGGCGCCGCCTGAAGTGGCTGGGCCTCACCGACGCCTATCAGGCCGCCGACGGCGCCCCGGGCGGCTACACCTTCTGGGACTATCAGGCCGGCGCCTGGCAGAGGAACTACGGCATCCGCATCGACCACGCCCTGCTCTCGCCCCAGGCTGCCGACCATCTGGAGAGCGTCATCATCCACCGCGACGTGCGCGCCCGCGAAAAGCCATCCGACCACGTACCGGTGGTGGTCGAGCTGAGGGATTAGCGAGCGGCTCACAGCCCCACGCCGCGCGCGGACCGGTCAACCCACTCATAGATTGAGGACCGCCAAGCGCAACCGTTTGGGCTCTCTGCACGTTCGGCTCATCGGCAGGAGGGCCGATCATGCGCAACACTCTGATTCTCACCGCCATCGCGGCTTTGGCGTTCGCCAGCGTCGCCGACGCCAAGTCGTGCAAGGACGCTCACGGCAAGTTCATCCAGTGCCCGTCGGCGGTGGCGGCCGGGAAGAACGCCGCTGTCAAGGCGAACGCGGCGACCGCGGTCGCCAACGCCGACAAGGAGGCTGCGAACAAGGCCCACAAGGCGCGCATGGCGGCGGCGGACAAGGTCGCCAAGGCGCGTCAGGCCGCGGAGAACAAGGCCGCCAATGCGGAGCAGTCCGCCGCCGCCAAAACCACCGCGGCGGACAAGGGCGCCGCGAAGAAGGACGCCGGCATCGCGGCCGCCGCCTCGAAGCGCGCGCGATCCGATGAGCGCAGGGCGGCCAAGGTCGCCGGCGCCCCGCCTCATTGCTCCAAGGGCAAGCCCTGCGGCGACGGCTGCATCCCGATGGATAAGGTCTGCCACAAGTAGCGGCCGCCAGGTCGGGGCTGGCTGAACAGGCCGGCCCCCCGACTTTGTTCTATTTCGTGTTCGACGCCGCGTCCGCTCCGGCCTTTGCCTTGCGTTCCGCTTCGTCCGCGGCGACCTTGGCCTTCGCTGCCGCCACCTTTGCATCCGCTTCGGTGTCGTGGGCGGCGGAGACCGCCGCCGCGGTCGCCTGGTTCGCCGCCGCATCGGCGTGCTCCTGGGTTTTCTGCGAGCAGGCGCCCAGGACCAGGAAAGCCGCGAGCGCGATGTAAGGAAGTCTCATCTGTCTGCTCCTCTCTGCGCCGATCGCGCCGGGGCGCCGCGCGAATCTTGGCCGCGACGAGCCTCCGGCCAAACGTCGCGCCGCCCCTGACCGTTCCAAAGAGGGCGTTCCAAAGAAAGCGTTCCAAGGAAATCGCGTCGCAATCGGCCAAGATGATGGTCGTCTCGGCCATCCCCAAGAGTGATAGTTAGGGCTATGTTAGCCGACGCGGCCGCTCAAGTGAGCGCGGCGGGGGAGCGGTTCGATATGACACCTGTGAAGACGATCCGGTGGGCGACGGTGATTTTCCTCGTCCCCTTTCTGGAGCTTCTCGGCAGGAACATACTGATCAATCTGAATAATTACTCCTCTCTCATCTTCGACTGGGCGTTGGTCGGGATCTTCCTGCTCGTCAGCCTCTGGCTTCTGGCATTCGCCAGCCGGACAGCCGCCGTGGTCCTCTTGGCCTATTGTGTCTTCAGCATCCTCGCCCTGGCCTACTTCATCTTCCTCTTGGATCCACATGGCCCGTCGGTGGCCTCGAAGATCTACAATTTCGGGCTGCTCTTCCTGTGGATCTCGGCGTCGGTGCTGATGTTCAACGCTTTCCTGGCGGCGCGAGACATCCAGCGCGGCCGAAGGCTTGGTCCCGACCTGGTCGCCGTTTTCGACTAGACGCGCCCTATTCGACGAAGCCGCTCACGCGCGGCGCTCGATCGCCTCGAGCTTCGCCGTCGCCCCTCCCTCTCCGTCTGAGACAGGCGTAGGTTCCCTCGACTCACATCGAAAGGCGTTCGCCATGACCATGCTGGTCGCCGCCGCCGCGGTCTTCGTCCTCATCCATCTCCTCGTCTCAGGCACCCGCGTGCGCGACGCGCTCACCGGCGCCATCGGCGAGGGGCCCTACATGGGCCTCTTCTCACTGGCGGAGGTCGCCTGTCTCGTCTGGCTGATCATGGTCTTCGGGCCGGCCAGGGCCAGCATCGCCGCCGCGCCCTACTGGTCGGTGACGCCGGTGACGCGCGACATCCAGATCCTCCTCCAGCTCCTGGCCTTCCTGCTGATCGTGCCGGGCATCCTCACCCCGAACCCCACCAGCATTCGCCAGGAGGGCGTGCTCGACAAGGCGGACGCTGTGCGCGGCATGGTCCGCATCACCCGCCACCCCTTCCTTTGGGGCGTGGCCCTGTGGTCGGCCGGCCACCTGATGGTGGACGGATCGCAACCGGCCATCGTCCTCTTCGGCGCCTTCTTCATCCTGTCGGTCCTGGGGCCGCCCAGCATCGACGCCAAGCGCGAGCGCAAGCTCGGCGAGCGCTGGAACGCCTTCGCCGCCCAGACCTCGTCCGTTCCCTTCGCCGCCATCCTCGCCGGCCACCAGAAGCTCAGCCTCTCCGAGATCGGCTGGTGGCGCATCGCCCTCGCCGTCATCCTCTGGGCGCTCGTCCTCTGGGGTCATCCCTACGCTTTCGGCGTCCCGGCGCTGCCTTAGAGGATCCGCAGATTGCGCGGATGGCGCAGATTTGATGTTTTCGCGCGTCTGCGGCGAACTTCAGGTCGCGAAAGCCCCACATCCCCGTTCATCCTGGACGAGCCGCGCGTAGTGGCGAGATCCGGGACCCGGGAGTTTTATCGTAAGGCTGAGCTCGTCATAAAAAGCCTGGGTCCTGAAGGCCTCACGCCCGACAAGGCGCTTGCGCCGAGGAGGGTCATCCAGCCCGCTCGCGCCTGCGGCTTCCGGCCAAGGGCGCGCGGGCGTCGGACAGACTCGCCCGGCCTTCAGGATGACCGGAGTTTGTCTCGGAGCGCCGGCGTCTCGCCGGCCAGGGCGGTTGCCGCCGGGACGCCGGCGCTCCGTTCATACGCTCCACGCTTCCGCGCCTGAGGCACGCAAAAATGAACTCCGCTCGTCCCGGACGCCGAGCGAGCAGCGAGGCG
>DASXCH010000088.1:0-12258 GCA_036491275.1 Caulobacteraceae bacterium | reverse complement strand
CGGGTCCAGCCCACGGCCTCCAAGTCCTTCAGGAAATCGGTCGAGAGCGCCTGGCCGCGCAGCAGGCTGCGGGGCTTGTCGTTGCCGACGCAGGTATCGACCACCAGCCTCAGGCCCGGCGCTTCGACCAAAAGGGCGTGGATGGAAAGCAGCATCCGGTCCTGGTCATCAACATAGTTCGGATAGAGCCAGGGGTGGGCGCGAAGGGCCGCTGGCGTCGCCTCGGCGAGGAAAGGGTGCTTCTCGCTGTAGGCGATGGGCATTTCCATCTCGACGATCCGGGTCACCGTCACCGCGCCGATCTTCCACTTGAGCATGGCGTCCTCCTCGATCCTTCCGCCAACTTGGACGCCTGCCGGCCTTTATGTCGAGCCTTTGCCTTTCAGGATCATCTCGTCGCCGCGGACCTCGAAGGACTCGAGGCGCCTGAGGAACGACATGCCGAGCAGGGACTCGCTCATCGGCGCCCGGTTGACGGCCACCGGCACGTCTCTCATTCGGATCGGGCCTACCGTCAGGCTGTCGACAGTCGCGACCGCGCCATAGCCCACGCCATTAGCGGTTTCGCTCGGCAGCGTGGCGCCCGCGCCGTTGACGTGCGCGCGGGCCGCGTCGGCAGGGCTCAGTACGATCTCACTGGAGCCGGTGTCGATCAGGAATCGGACCGGCGAGCCGTTGACCTCGGCCATCACGAAAAAGGCGCCTCCGTCGCTGCGGCCGACCACCATCTCGCGAGGTGAACGGCTGACGGCGAAGGCGGGGAAGAGGGCGGCTCGCAGCTTGTCGCCGATGTCGATGAAATCAGTGCGGTCGGCGTAGCCGATGACGAGCAGAATGATGATCGCTAGCCATACAGCCGCCCATCGGACCGCTCTGCCAAGGTCGATTCGGCGTACGGTGAGCAGTCCACTGGAAACCAGGGCCGCCAAACCTAGCAAGCGCATCACCGCGAAGTCGTCCTGGCCGCCCGGCGCCTGACCGGGAACGAGGATCGAGAGAAGAAAGACAAGAAGGCCGGCTGCGGCCAACAGCCCGAGCCAAATGAAAGCGCCCGGCCGAATGCTCAGACGCGGTGGCGGCGACGCCGGCGGCTGTTCCGGACCCCAGGGCCCGTGGCCTGAAGGGAATTGATCAGGCTCGCTCATGCCTTCGCCAACAGCCCGGAAAAAATATCTCTCTGAGCTTCTATATAGCCTCTCGTGGGGATTGCTCGCCCAAGTCCGACGCGGATTTCAGCGTCGAGCCTGGGCAAGGCGTAGAAAGGCACACCGGGAAAACAGTGATGCGCAGTGTGCCAGCTCATGTTCCACACCAGCCAGCGTATTGCCGCAGGTCCCCTGAGCGTGCGGGTGTTGAGGAAGATGTCCGGATCGTGCGGCAGGCCGGTGTGTTCGCCCATGTTCTGCAGCTGGTGGAACCACTTGGTCAGCAGCATCGGCCCGATCCACAGCTCGACTGCAAGCCAGGTTCGCAGCATCAACGAGGCGCCGGCGATCACCACCCACAGGGCGACGTGGACACGGGATTCGCGAATGACGATGCGGCGCTGGCGCGAGTCCAGCCAGTAACACGATTCAAGGTCCCGCCCCGCCGCTGCGCGAACGATGCCCGTCACGCGCCGATACCAGAAGCTGACGCCGGTCAGATCCAGAATATAGCTCGAGAGCGTGTAGGGACCCGTCCCCATGATCTCCGGATCGCGTTCCGGATCATGCGTGGCGCGATGATGGGCGAAATGGACCCAGCGGTCGGTGAGGAACGGGTTCAGGGTGGCGAATCCGAAGGGATGGCCGACCAGGTCGTTGAGGGCCTTAGTGCGGTAGGCGGTCCAGTGGCTGAGTTCGTGCTGGCCGGCGTAGAGGCAATTGATCAGGATTCCCTGGGCGAGGAACAGCGGGATAAAGATCCACGGCGCGAGGGGGACGACCACGAGAAGGCTGGAGGTGGTGACCGCAATGGCGCCGACGTGGCTCGCGGTCTGCAAAGCGCCCGCCAGATCCGATTTCCGGCTGAGCGCGCGGAGCCGCTCGCGGCTTACCGCTCTTAATCCGCCCTTGGCTATCCAGCCGTCCATCTCAGGCTTCGTCGTGATGGCGTCCGAAGTCAGGCTCCGGCGTTTCCTGGCCGGCGTCAATCACGCCGCGACGGATCTCGCGGGTGCGGGTGAAGAGTTCGAACAGCTTGTCGCCTTCGCCCCAGCGGATGGCGCGCGAGAGGGCCTGAAGGTCCTCCGTGAATCGACCAAGGATCTCCAGCACCGCGTCCTTGTTGGCCAGGAAGACGTCGCGCCACATGGTGGGGTCGGACGCGGCGATGCGGGTGAAGTCACGAAAGCCGCCGGCCGAGTATTTGATCACCTCACCCCGAGTCACCTGCTCGAGGTCGGCGGCGGTGCCGACGATGTTGTAGGCGATGAGGTGCGGCAGGTGTGACGTCACGGCGAGAACCAGGTCGTGGTGGCGCTCGTCCATCAGCTCGACCTCGGCGCCCAGCGCCTCCCAGAAGCGGCTGAGCTTTTCCACGGCTGCTTGATAGCCGGCGTCCTTCCGGGCCTGAGGCGTGAGGATCGTCCAGCGATGGGCGAAGAGCGTAGCGTAGCCGGCGTCGGGACCAGACTGCTCGGTGCCGGCGATGGGGTGGCCGGGGATACCAAAAACGGTCTCGGGAAGGGCGGTAGCGAAGGCTCCGGCGACCGCACCTTTGACTGAGCCGACATCGGTGACAATGGCGCCGGGTTCGACAGCGTCCGCGATGCGGCTGACGACCTCGACGATCGCCAGGGGCGGGACGGCCAGGACGATGAGGTCGGCGCCCCGTACGGCCTCAATCGGATCTGAGGTGACGATCTCGGCGAGGCCAAGGGTGCGAACCCTGTCCAGAACCTCGACGCTGGCGTCGGCGACGGCGACCTCGGCCACGACATAACGGGCTCTTGCCGCCCGGATTATCGACGAGCCAATCAGGCCCGCCCCGATTACCGCCATGCGGTTGAAGAGCAACTCGTTCATGGGTTCAGGAAATCGTTTAGGGCGTCGACTACGGCCCGGTTGTGCTCCTCTAGGCCAATGGTCAGGCGCAGGTGGTCGGGAAGGCCATAGTTGGCGACGCCGCGCAGGATGTAGCCGCGGCGGGCAAGGAAAGCCTCCGCCTCGGCCGCCGTCTTGCCGGGAGTCGCGGGAAAACCGATCAGCACGAAGTTGGCCGCCGACGGCGTCACCTCCAGGCCAAGGCCGCCGATCTGCTGGGTGAGCCAAGGTCGCCAGCGCTCGACGTGCGCTAGCGAGCGCTGCTGGAATTCCATGTCCTGGAGCGCCGCAACGGCCGCCAGTTGGCCGGCGATCGAGGTGTTGAATGGCAGGCGGATGCGGTCGACCGCGTCGGCGACCTGGGTGGGGGCGTAGGCCCAGCCGACCCTGAGAGAAGCCAGGCCATGGATCTTGGAAAAGGTGTGGGTGAC
Organism: Caulobacteraceae bacterium; assembly: GCA_036491275.1. Lineage (GTDB taxonomy): Bacteria > Pseudomonadota > Alphaproteobacteria > Caulobacterales > Caulobacteraceae > Acaudatibacter. The sequence goes on along the minus strand of DASXCH010000088.1, from coordinate 8,801 downwards.
GACGATGTTCTCGGCCCCCCGGGCAAGATCCAGGCCATCGTCGAACGTGGGGTCGCTGTTGAACTCGGCGTAGGCGCCGTCCAATACCAGCAGCACGTCGGGTCGCAGGCGTTCGTGTAGCCGGCGGATCTCGGCGCCGCTGACGAAGGTGCCCGTCGGGTTGGCCGGATTGGCGATGAAGACGAGGCGCGTGCGTTCGTTCGCCACCTCAAGCAGGGCGTCGACATCAATGCGCAGGCCCGGCTCGGGCGCGGTCTTCACCTCCGCCTGATTGGCGCGGGCTCCGATGCCGTAGGCGCCGAAGCCATACTCGCCCTGGACGATGTTATCGCCAGGCGTGAGGAACGCCTGATTGAGAAGGGCGAAGATCTCGTCGGTGCCGCAGCCGAGAATAAGCCGCTCGGGCTCCAGACGGTAGGCTTCAGCCACCGCCTTACGCAGAACCTGACCGCGGCCGTCGGGGTATAGGGACAGGTTATCCGCAGCTTCGATGTAAACGGCTCTTGCCGCTTCACTGCAGCCAAGGATGTTTTCGTTTGCCGAAAGCTTGACTGGATTTTCCACTCCGTCGGCGGTCGCCTTGCCCGGCTTGTAGGGGGTTATGTCGAGAACGCCGGCCTTGCCTTCGGGCCGCATCCTTGGCGGCGGACTATGGGCAGGGGCGGTCATGGCCCCGCGCCTATGGAGGCGGCGCCGAACGACGTCAATAAACCTTGGGCGAGCGACCCAGAGCCACCGGACCCAGCAGCATGCGGCCAACTCGGAAGGTAAGAACCGCTTGGCCCCCGCCCGTCTGGCCAGTCTGAAGCGCGCGCACTGCCGAACGGGCGGCGTCGGACCTCATCACGCCTGAGCTTGCAAGCTCGGATAGCGCCGCCTCGCCCCAGGTCGCGACCACACCGAGTTCGCCGGCGAGGCGTCCATTTGGATCGAGGGTCAGCCCCGCGCCATGACCGTGGATCGCAAATGAGCCGGCCTGGAAATGAAATCGGCGGACCCGTAGTTTGCCGCCGGCGATGGCCCAGGATTTCATCGCCGGAGTCCAGCTGAGGCCGCTCATGGCGCTGGCGTGGTCATAGATGATTTCGGCGGCGAGGCTCACTGGGGCGCCGGCGGCCACGGCCGCGAGTTTGCTCCCAGGCGTGGCTCTGGCTTCGTCGAGTTCGATGAGGAAGGCGCCCTGATCGTTCGGGCCTGCGCGGGTGTGGAGGTGCAGCTGCCCGGCGCTGGCGAGAGGATAGGATGCGGCGCCCGTCGCCGGCGTGAAGCTCAGGTTCTGGCCTTCCAGCGAAAAGGTCGGCGGACGTTGGGCGGCATCCGAGACCGAGGCGCGCAGGATCTGGGCCGCGATCCTGACCGCGCCGCCTTTGGGCCGGATAAGGCTCACGCCCTCCGGCGCATAGGCGATCCAGTGTCCGAAGGCGAACACCGAGGTCTCGCTGCGAAGCTCCGGCGTCGAGACACCCCAGCCGTCCGGGCTCCGCCAAGTCAGACCGCTGAAGTCGATGTCGAAGCGAAACGGATAGCCCCTGATCCGCCGCGCCGACCAAGCGAAGGCGCCGCCGGCGGCTTTCATGCGCGCCGCCGTTGCGTCGAGATCGCGTTCGATCCGTCCTTTCGTCCACAGCCAGCCCGCGCCCCAGCCGATGAGCGCAATGGCCAGGGCCGCGAAGGGACCGTAAAGACCGAGCCGCCGGGGCCGGCCCGGGCCGTGAGGTTGAGGAGCTTTGGTGGGCGAGGTCACGGAAAGGTGGGTGTTCGGCTATGGCTCGCTCATGTGGCGGCCGGGGTTCGCCTTCCTAGAACGTCGCCGGGCCGTCCACCATGGCCGTCGGCGGGCCTTCTGCATCTATTCGGTTCACCATCGCGGCACGCCGTCGCGCAAGGGCCTCGTCCTTGGGCTCGCCCATGGCGGCTCGGTGGCGGGCGCGGCCTACAGGGTGGCCGAAGACCTTTGGCCGCACACCTACGCCTATCTCATGGAGCGCGAGCAGCCGACCGAGACTTACGTCGAACACTACGCGTCCACGCGGCTCGACGACCGAAGGCACGTAAGCGCGCTGACCTTCCTTTCCGATCGTAACCATCCGCAGTGGGCTGGAAACCTCAGTCTCGAGACCCAGGCCGAGCTTATTGCCGGCGCGAGCGGCCTCTCGGGACGCAATGTCGACTATCTGGTCGACCTCGTGGAGCACCTCAGAGCAGAGGGGATCGCCGACCACGGCATGGAGCGTCTGCTCGATCTGGTGTTGGAGCGCGAGGCGAAGATCAGTCCTCGAACGGATCCTTAAGTAGAATGAGATCGTCGCGGTCGGGGCTGGTCGTCAGCAACATCACCGGGACGCCGACAAGAGCCTCCAGCCTTCGCACATAGGCCTGGGCGGTTTCGGGGAGGTCCGACCAGTTGCGGGCCCCACGCGTCGCCTGGCTCCAGCCGGGCTGGTTCTCATAAATCGGCGTGACCTGGGCCTGGTCTGTGAGACCGGCGGGCAGATAGTCGACGCGCTTCCCGCCAAGCTCATAGGCGACGCACACCCTCAACGTCTCGAATCCGTCGAGCACGTCGAGCTTCGTAAGCGCGATGCCTTCGACACCGCCAAGAACAATGGATTGGCGCGCCAAAACCGCGTCGAACCAGCCGCAGCGTCGCGGCCGGCCGGTAACCGTACCGAACTCATTCCCACGCTCACCCAGCCTTCGACCGATGTCATTGGTCTGCTCGGTTGGATAGGGCCCTTCGCCGACGCGGGTGGAATAGGCCTTGAGGATGCCCAGAACCCGTCCCACCGCCTTTGGGCCGACGCCGGCTCCGGCCGCCGCCTGCCCGGCTACGGTATTGGACGAGGTGACAAAGGGGTAGGTGCCATGGTCGACGTCGAGCAGGGTCGCCTGCGCGCCTTCGAACAGCACAGACTTGCCGGCGCGAACGGTCTCGTCCAGCACCCGCCAGGCCGGTCTGGCGAAAGGCAGGACTCTGGGCGCCACGGCGAGGAGTTCAGCCATCAGGTTTGTCGGGGCGACCGGCTTCAACTCCAGGCCTTCGCGCAAGGCGGCATGGTGGGCCAGGAGGCGCTCTATCTTGACCGGCAGGGCGGCTGGATCGGCAAGATCAGCGACGCGGATCGCCCGCCGACCCACCTTATCTTCATAGGCCGGACCGATGCCGCGGCCAGTCGTGCCGATCTTGCCGGCACCGGCGCGCGCCTCGCGAGCGGCGTCAAGATCGCGATGCAGGGGCAGGACCAGGCAGGCATTGTCAGCCAGAACGAGAAGGTCGGGGGTGATCTCAAGGCCCTGCGCACGGCCGGACTCGATCTCAGCGGCCAGCGCCCAGGGATCGACAACCACGCCATTGCCAATCACCGACAGCTTTCCCTGGACGAGGCCGGATGGCAGCAGCGACAGCTTGTAAACGGTGTTGCCGACGACGATCGTGTGGCCGGCGTTGTTGCCGCCCTGAAAGCGGACGACCACGTCGGCGCGGCCAGCGAGCCAGTCAATCACCCGGCCTTTGCCCTCGTCGCCCCACTGGGCGCCGATCACCGTCACATTGCCCACGTGCCTCTCCGCAGCGAAGGAAAGGCGGCGCCGGAATCCGACTGGAAGGCCTTTCCGAGGCCGTTTAGCGCGCGGGGGCCGACACGCCTAGTGCGCCTGGGCGGCGGGCGCCTGAAGCGTCGAAGTCGCCGCCGCGACGGCGGCTGCGTGACCTTTAACCTTGCCGGCCATCGGAGATTGGTCGCCGTTGCAAACGCGATCTGCGATGAGGGCATAGGCGCTATCAGGAGACAACGGCTGGGGCGGCGCCGCGGCCAAGGCCACGATTGGCGACCCAACCTCATCGTAGCCGGCCGAGGCGATCGTTTGGTCAGTCCTCGCCTGGCAATCCGCCTGATGGTGGGAAAGACCTTGAATGACCGCCTTGCCGGACCGGAGCTGTATCGGCGGAATGAACACCTCGAAAGTCCAATAGTCGGCCATTCCGCCTGTCTTTTGGGCGTGGTCGACCACAAGGTAAGTCTCCCCCGCGTCGTCGCGTCCGACAGGGGCCAGGGCTCCGGTGGGCAATGGCGGAACAGCCGAAAGATCGCCGTCCGGTGGTGAGTCAGTCGACGGCTCGGGTGTCGCTGCGGCTGGCGGCGGCGCTGTGTCCGAAGGGGCTGTTGGAACAGATTCCTGAAGGAGGGCCAGGGCAGCCAGGGTGGCGATCAACAAACGTCTATAGCTCCAGGTCGTCGGTAAGTGCTGCCTCGGCCATGGCGCAATGCATGGCGATGCCGCGAGCCATCACCGTCTCGTCCAGCACCATGCGATTGGAATGCAGGGCGCAGCAGGTGCGGTAGTCCCCGCCTTCCGGCGAAGCTCCAAGGAAGGCCATGGCACCAGGTACCTTCTCCAAAACGTAGGAAAAGTCCTCTGCTCCCATCAAAGGATTGGGCATGGTCAACCAGGCGTCGTCGCCGAACAAGGCTCGGGCGGTTCGCGCCGCCAAGTCGACGACGCGGCCGTCGTTGACCGTCACCGGGAAGCCGTACTCAACCTGTACGTCGCATTTCATGTCGTGCGCCGCAGCGATGTGCTCTGCCACCCGTCTCACCCCTTCATGGACAGTCTTGCGCGTCCGCTCGGAAAAGGTTCGGATGGTGCCTAACAGCCGTCCGTCCTCAGGAATGACGTTGCTGGTGGTGCCGGCCTGGATGTGGGCGATCGTGATCACCGTCGGTTCGAACGCCGGCACACGGCGGGTGACAAAGGCCTGCAGGGCGGTGACGATCTCGCAAAGCACCGGAATGGGGTCATGAGCGTCGTGTGGCATCGAGGCGTGGCCGCCGGCGCCGATCACCCGCACCCTCAGGGTATCGGAAGCCGCCAGCAGCGGCCCTGCCCTGCCGGCGAACACGCCCCGCGGCATGTTCGGCGAGATATGCAGGGCGAAGGCTGCATCGGGAAGCGGATCCAGAAGGCCGTCCTCGATCATATGCCTGGCGCCGTGCCAGCCCTCTTCGCCTGGCTGGAACATGAACAACACCGTTCCGGCCAGACCGTCTCGGCGCTCGCAAAGCGCGCGGGCGGCCCCGGCCAGCATGGCCACGTGCGTGTCGTGGCCACAGGCATGCATCGCTCCCTCGTGCTGGGAGGCGAACGGCAGGCCGGTGTCCTCGGTGAGGGGAAGGGCGTCCATGTCGCCGCGCAGCAGAACGGTACGGCCATTGGCTGGCCCACGCAGCACCGCCATCACCCCGGTGGTCGAGGGGCCTTCGTGGATCTCCAGGGGCAGGCCGTCCAGAGCCGCCTTCACCTTGGCGGTTGTCTTGGGCAGATCGAGTCCCAGCTCGGGTTCGGCGTGGATCGCGCGTCGGAGTTCGATCGCGGTCGCCAGTCCGGCCTCGCCGGCGGCAGTCCAGGTTTCCGCGTCGAAGGTGATGGCGTTCATAGGGCGCTCCGCTCGTCCGATAGGGCCGGGGGACCATTGGCCCGCGGCTGTGGCCAAGTCCAGGGCGGCTTTGTGTCCGGGGCGCGGCCGGTTTAGCTAGTTGCATGACCCGCCCCAGGTTCCATCTCGCCTTTCCCGTACGCGATCTGGCGGAGGCTCGCGCCTTCTACGGCGGCGTCCTTGGCTGTCCCGAGGGCCGTTCGGCAAGTGACTGGGTCGACTTCGATTTCCACGGCCACCAGATCGTCGCGCACCTTACCGCGGAGAACATCTCGCCCCGGACCAACCTCGTCGATGGCGAGGCGGCGCCCGTGCGCCATTTCGGTCTGATCCTCTCGCCGGACGACTGGCGGACGCTGGCCGACCGCCTAACTGAAAAGGGCGTCCGCTTCCTTGTCGAGCCAACGACGCGATTCGCTGGCCAACCGGGAGAACAATCAACCCTGTTCGTCGCCGATCCGTCTGGTAACGCCCTGGAGTTCAAGGCCTTCGGCGACGATTCGCAGGTTTTCTCCGCCTAGATCCGCGGACGCCGGAAGGCGATCGGATCACCGCCGCCGCGCTCCGAAATCCGCCCGCAGGCCTTTGCCAAAGGCTCGACCGCGACCGCCATATGAAAGGCGTTTGCGTGAACCATGCGCTTCGCATCGATCATCATCGCGACGTGGCCGTTCCAGAAAACCAGATCGCCGCGGACGAGCGCGGCCTCCGGTGCCGGCTCGCCGATGTCCTCCTGTTGATCGGAATCGCGTGGGCAGGTTTGGCCGCAGGCCAGCAGCGCCTGCTGCACGAGGCCCGAACAGTCTATGCCCCCTCCGCCTCGTCCACCCCACAGATAGGGCGAGCCTAGGAAGGTCAGCGCCGCGGCTGCAGTGTCGGCCAATAGTTTCCCGATAGGCAGCAGGTGTGATCTGGGAATCCAGCCAAGGCGCGGATCTCGCGCCAAGGTCTCAGTCTCCTCGTCGATCGTCACCAGGGCGTTCAAGGGAATCGGACCGCGGGAAGCGGTCTTGATCGAGGCTTCGGCGAACGCCAGGGTGGAAGGCGCGCAGACCCAGTGGGTCGGGGTCGCGATTGTGTCTGACAGCTGGACGACCTCGACCCAGCCTACGTAGCCGTCGCGGGCCGCTTGGCCGAAGGCGAACATCCCCTTCGTCTCGAGCACGTCGAACCGCTCGCCGAAGAGGATCTGATTGACCTGCTCGCTATCCGCCTGTGGCGTCGAGCGGATGGCCGCAACCGGTGAGACAAGCTGCTGGGGTGACACAGCCGCGAATCGGTCGGCCGCCAGGATGCCCTGCAGCCGGGAATCGGCTGCGCCATTGTAGGCAAGGGTTGTTCGCGGATCGAAACTCACGCGCAGCGGTTCCGGATGAGCGCATAGAGCGTGCGGATGGCCTGGACCTCTGCACCTTTGGGCCAGCCGGGCCGGCTGCGCGGATTCCAGGCGAAGATGTCGAAATGGACCCAGGCGCCGCTGGTGGGGGCGAAGCGGCGAAGAAAAAGGGCGGCGGTGATTGAGCCGGCCTGGGCCCAGGCGCCCGGTTCGTTGGTCACGTCGGCGACATCACTGTCGATGGCCGTGTCGTAGCCGCGCCATAGGGGCATTCGCCAGACCGGGTCGCCGACGGCCGTCGATGCGGCGAGGATCTCGCCGGCCAGGGGCTCGTCGTCGGTGTAGAACGGCGGCAAGTCGGGCCCCAGCGCCACCCGCGCTGCGCCGGTAAGGGTCGCCAAGTCGATCGTCAGGTCCGGCTCCAGCTCTGCGGCCCTGGTCAGGGCGTCAGCGAGGATCAGCCGCCCTTCGGCGTCTGTGTTGCCGACCTCGATCGAGAGGCCCTTGCGTGACGCAATCACATCCCCCGGCCGCATGGCGTCGCCGGAAATGACGTTTTCCACGACCGGGATGAGCACCGCAAGCCGCACCGGCAACTTTGCGGCCATGATCATCCGCCCAAGCGCCAGGGCGTGCGCCGCGCCCCCCATGTCTTTCTTCATCTGCCGCATCCCGGCAGTGGGCTTTATGTCGAGACCGCCCGAATCGAACACCACACCCTTTCCGACCACGGCAATCAGGGGAGTCGTCGCGACCGACCCGGGCCCTTCCCATGAGATCTCAATCATCCTGGGTGCGCGGTGGGGCGCGGCCGCCCGCCCGACGGCGTGCACGGCGGGATAGCCGGCCTCGATAAGCGCGCCCCCGATCGTCACTTCGATGCGGGCGCGATGAGCCTCTGCGATCTCACGGGCGATTGTCTCGACCTGCAACGGCCCCATGTCGTTGGCGCCGGTGTTGATCATATCCCGCGCGAGGTGGAGGGCGTGCGAGCTGTGGACGATCTCGTCCGCATCGGCGCGGGCGGGAGGCGCCAGTTGTGGTGAAGCTGTGGCTTTTCGGTAACGGTCGAACCGATAAGCGCCGAGTTCGAAAGCGACCGCAACGGCTTCGCCAGTCAGGCTATCGGGCGTCTGTTCCAGCCTGTAGGCGCCGGCCGGCAGGCGTCCGGCGAGATCGCGGAAAATCTCCGCCTTGGGATCGGCGCCCAAGCCGAAGAGCACCCTTGAAAGCCGTCCTTCGTCATCGCCGAGGAGCAGGAATTGGCGAGCATCACCGGAAAATCCGGCCAGGGTCGCGGCGGCCCTCGCCGCAGGTTCGAGCGTCTCCGCAAACGCTTTCCACTGCTCGGGTTGCAGCGCCGTGATGGCGATTTCCGCCGCTTTCGGCGATCCAACGGCGACGGCTGTCATTTTGCGGCTCGAAGTCATGCGGAACCAGATTGGGCCATGCGCATTTGCGTCTCAAGCGCCACTGTCCAGAACCGGTCGGTGACGCGTGGGCGACGCCCGGTTTCATCGGGTGGGCGGACGTTCAGAGATTGTTTATCCGCCGCCCATAGGAGGGGGAGAAGTCCAAATGAATCATCAATGTCTGAAGGCCATGCTTGTATGCATGGTCGGCGAAATGTTCTAGGAAGTGTGTTCGCCGCCGAGTAATCTGGCGGTCCTTATGCAAAACGGGCGCCGTGGTCAGACTGAGAGGTCGATCCGGACGGTAAAAAGGGGATCGAAATGAAGTTCAAACTGTTGGCTGGCGCGGCACTGGTCTCGCTGTTGGCGGCGCCGGCGGCGTTTGCGCAGGACGACAGCGACTACACCTCGACCCATCCGGGTTGGTATGGCGCTATCGACGCCGGCGGCCATCACACGGCGACGTTCGACGGTGTCTTTCCGGGCGAGAGCGCAGGCGCGGACATCCACACGACCAATCCGGATTTCGCAGGGTTCGTACGCCTTGGCTATCGCATCAACGGTCACCTCCGGATCGAACTCGAAGGCGGCTATCGCCACGAGGGCATCCAGACCGTCG
>DASXCH010000087.1:0-26102 GCA_036491275.1 Caulobacteraceae bacterium | reverse complement strand
GGCGACGCCCGCCTCGGGGCTTCCTTCGTCATACCGCCCGGAGGTGTAGCCGTCCTCGATGGCCCGCGGCACCTCGACGACGCCATAGGAAAGTCGCGGGAGCTTGCCGAAGAAGGCCGGAAGCTGGCCGTCCACGCGCTTGGCGAGCCGGCTCGCCTTCTCCATCAGCGCCTCCCGGGTCGTGACGTAGAACTGCGGGTCGCTGCGCAGCTTGGACAGGAACTCCTGGAACGTGCCGGTAAAGCCGCTGGCCGCGATTTCCTTGGCCATCTCGCCGCGGATGCGGGCGATCTCGGATTGGCCGAGGGCGAAGATCTCGTCCGGCGTCATGTCGCTGGTGGTCTCGCGCCGCACCCGGTAGGCGTAGTAGGCGCGGCCGTTCGGCAGCTCCGATGCGCCAAGGCCCTCGCGCGATTTGGGCAGGTATTCGTTCTGGAAGAAGTCGGCGAGCCTGACCTCGGCCGGCTTGACCCGGGCGCGGATCAGTTCCAGCGCCTCGGCACGCAGAGCGTCGCGCTCGCCCTGCATCGCCGTTGGCAGCTTGTCGAATGGCCCCAGGAGCGGGCTCTGCTCGGCCGGAAGGTCGGCCGCAGCGCGGGTCGCCCGCGCCGCCGTCGTCGCGGTGATCCGTGGGCTGACGAAGCCACTGGCCAGCCCGCGGCGCATGTTGTCCGTCTGGGTCTGGTAATAGCGGTCAAGGGCGCCAACGCGGGCGAGCCACGCCTTTGCCTCGGCCTCGTTGTGGATCGCCGTATCCGAGGACACATAGGCCGGCGCGACGAAGAATCCCTCGTCATTGGTGAAGGGGATGCGCTCCTCGTCGAACGCATCGCCCTCGATGTCGATCTTGAGCCTCGCGTCGAGGAGCTGGCGGTTCAGCGCGTCCTCGCCGGTCAGAATCGACGCCGGCACGGAGTCCAGCCGATGCTTGAACTCCAGGTCCATCTTATGGCGATAGGCTTCCTCGGCCGGCGAATCGTCCGGCCACAGGGCCTTGGCCGCCAGATCGCCGCGTTGTCCGGCGCCGATGGGATCCTCGCGATTATAAAAGGCGTCGTAGTCGGCCAGGATCGTGTGCAGTGTCTGAGATGCAGACGTCTCGGCATGGGCGGGGACGCTCACCAGAGAGGTCGCGACAAGCAGGGCCAGGCCGACAATCCCTTGGCGCGCATTGGCGTTCATCGATCTCCCCCCGACCCCGCTGACGCCATTTCTAGCACCCCTTCCGGGGCCGAGGTCAAAGGCTCAGAAGTCGTAGGCCATCGACACCTTGATCAGCGCCGGGGCGACGAGTTGACCGCTGTTCTGTTCGATCTCGAGGCTCGGGGCGGCATTGACGTGCTGATAGAACGGAATCTCCACGTCGGCGGAGAGCCGCACCCGCCTCATTCGAACCTCGATCCCGGGAGAGAACAAAAGCCGCTCGTAGCCGGAATTGGACGGGTCGGCCTGGGGCCCTGTGTCATGAGTGCGATAGCTTTCGATCAATTGGAGCATGGGGGCCACCTTGTCGAATGGTCCCAGTCGGCCGAGGGCGTAGGTCACGCCCACCGCGGCGTCGAGTTCATTGCCCGGTCGATAGCCGGCGCGCGAGGCGAAAGGCGCGTCGAACCTGGCCTGCACGAACCAGTTGAGACGTTGCGCCTTGTCGAGGGATCCGAAGTGGTAGCCCTCGATCATGGCGTCTGTCGTGCCCGTTCCAGGCAGGGTGTCACGATCGAGTTCTTCCCCGCCCAGGCGTCCGAGCGGGCTGTGCCAGACGCCGGTGGGCAGCTTGAGGCCGAATCCGATACCGGTGGACATGTCGGAGGCAAGGCCGGTGTACACGGCTGAGAGCTGCAGATCGCCCGGCGCATTGATGTGGGCGCGGTAGATCGAGCCGGCCGCACCCGAGACCGTGCCATCATCTGTCGATCGGTAAGTCCGGTCGTAGAATGGCAGCTCGGCCGAGACCGACCATTTGGAATTGATGGCATACTGGCCGCCCACGGTGATGAAACTGGTGCGGATTTCCTTATCCAGGTTGTCGGAGGACGGCGCACTGTGGTCGCCTTCCCAATTCTGGTTCTGGTCCATGAAGCTGTAGCGAACCCAGGCGGTGAAGCCCGAGCCGGTCGATTCCGGCATGAAGGCGCCGCCGCCGACGTCGAAGACGCCGCAGCCGCAGGCGCAGGCCAGCGACGCCGACGGCGCCAAACTGATGAAAGCGGAGGCGGCGCCAGCACGCCATCGCGAAAGTCTGGTCATCTCAGGTCTCCCAGTGCGGCGCAGCGCCGCCGTGACGGATCGGGCGCGGAGAAAGTCTCCGCGCCAGCGAAGGATCAGGTCAGGGAGATGGGAGGTGCTCTGGCCGGCGGCAGGGCGGCAAGGCCTCGACCGATGAAGGACCGAGAGACGGGAAAGGTGATCAGCGCAGTTTCGAGCGGCCAACCCGCCGCGATTCGAGGCGGGACCGAAATCGGCGCGGCGGAACCATGCGCGGAGAGCGCGCAGGGGGTGCTCGCCTTGCCATTCTTCGTCGGCGGCGTCTTGCCGAGATCGACGGCGGCTTCCACCGGCCCATGTCCGGTGCAGATGACGATGCGGACCGGTCCGGATTTGTCGGCGCCGCCGACCATGTAGCCGGGCGGTAAAAGGACGAGCACGACGAGGGCGATGAAGGCCAGGGCGGCGAACGCCGCGCGCAATATTGGAACTGGCCTTGCGTTGTTCCGCACGGCGGCAGTCGTATCCTCGCGCTTGTTCGCTGTCGATCACCCGTCAAGACTGCCGGAACGGACGAAATGTTCCCGAACCCGATGTCCATGATAAGGGCGGGCCGGAGGGACCATGACTGAGCCGCCGCTGCATGCCGGCCCCGAGGGACCGCACGCCCATCCACGCAAGACCGGGCAGGCGCGTCTGGATCTGGTGCTGGCGATCTCGGCGGTCTTCATCTCCGGCGTCTCGCTCTACGTAGCCATCGAACACGGCAGGGCTGAGCGCGATCTGGTGGCGGCCAATTCCTGGCCCTTCCTGCGTCCGGCGGTGTCGAACGCGTGGGGCGCGGACCACGACCTGGAGTTCGGTTTCTCCAACGGCGGCGTCGGGCCGGCGAAGGTGAAGTCCTTCCCGGTCTTCTATCATGGGATCGCAGTGACGAATCCTGACGATCTTCTGCGCCGTTGCTGCGGCCTCTCGGCCGACCCGGCGGAGGCGAGGCGGCAGGTCCAGAACGCCTATGTAACCTCGGCTGCAGATGAACAGGTGGTGCGGCCTGGCGAGGAACTCGTCGCGTTTCGGCTGCGAAGTCATGTCGCCGATCCCCGGCTGGTCTCCCGGTTCGACGACGCCCTGAAACAGCTCACCTATCGGTCCTGCTATTGTTCCGTCTTCGATGAGTGTTGGACGACCCGCCTGCAGTCGACCAGCGTCACGCGGGCGGACGTGTGTCCATCACCGAAGGTTCGATTCGATCCCAATGGGCGAGGATGAACTCGGCGTCTGTCTGGCTGGTCGCGGGGCCGACAGCTTGCGGCAAGTCGGCGCTGGCCCTGGCGCTGGCCACGGACATGGGCGGCGAAATCGTCAACGCCGATTCCATGCAGCTCTATTCGGATCTCCGGGTCCTGACCGCCCGACCTTCGCTGGCTGAGGAAGCCGCGGCGCCGCATCATCTATTCGGCGTCGCCAATGCCGCCGAGGCCTGGTCGGTGGGCCGCTGGCTGACCGCCGCCCTATCGATTCTCGACGAGATCGCGGGCCGCAGTCGGACAGCTATCGTCGTCGGCGGCACAGGACTTTATTTTAGGGCCCTTACGAAGGGGTTGGCCGCCATTCCGCCCGTACCGGCCAAGGTGCGGGCCACAATCCAGACCAACTATGACCAACTCGGCGAGGCCGAGTTCCGCCAGCGATTGCGGGCGTTCGACCCGGCCGCCGCCCGCCGCATCGCCTCCGCCGACCGGCAGCGACTGACCCGGGCGCTGGAGGTTCATACAGCCACTGGCCGGACGCTGTCTGACTGGCAGGCCGACACTGCGCCGCGGCTTGCCCCCGGGGCCTGGTCGGGCGTCGTCCTCACTCTCCCCCGCCCGGAACTCTACGCTCGTATCGAGGCGCGGCTGGACGCCATGATCGCCAACGGCGCCCGCGCGGAAGTGGCGGCGCTGATGGCGCGCGGGCTCGATCCGCGCCTGCCGGCGATGAAGGCGCTGGGAGTGCAATCCTTTGCCGCCGAACTGACTGGTCGCCTGTCTCAGGGCGACGCGCTCGCCGAAGCCAAAGCCGAGACGCGCCGCTACGCCAAGCGCCAGGTTGCCTGGTTCAACCATCAGGCGGCCGATTGGCCAAGGGCGGACGCTCGCGCCGGCTCGAACGCGATCGCGAATATCCTGAAGTCTGCTTAGGATTCGTGTGCGTGAGCCCAGGCAGGCCGTCGATCGAGGCGCCATTGGTCTCGAACCGCCTCGTTTTCCATTCCTCGAGGGGGCGAGCATCCACCCACCTCGCCAGCTGGTCTCGGTCTCCCCCGTATTCGAAGAAGGGCACGCCCCAGCCGCAACTGTCCGCCACCCGCTCGATATGGACGAGGATCACGGCTCTGGCGCGGGTGAATCTCGGAAACAGCTCCATCAGCTCGATGAAACGCGGGTGATCGAAGGCGACCGCTTCTCCGCGACCGTAAAGCCGCAGGATGTTCGCTGCTCCCTCAAAGGCGCAAAACATCAGTGTAATCCGGCCGTTCTCCTTGAGGTGGGCCAGGGTCTCGATGCCTGAACCGCCCAGGTCGATCCAGGCCAGGGTGTGAGAATCCAGGATCGCGAGGCTGTCGTATCCCTTGGGCGACAGGTTCACCCGGCCCTCTGCCGAGAGCGGCGCGGTGGCCACGAAGAATAGCTTCTGGCGGCGTATGAACCCGACCAGCCGATCATCCAGCGCTTCATAGACCTTGCCCATGGGTCCTCCCGCGTTCGTCGTGCCACAGCCAATCAAGAGTGTTCGGCTCGGCGTCAAGGGACCCTGCCGGCAAGATCTTGCGCGAGGCCGCGCCTTGACCGGGATCGCGCGCAATGGCATCACCGGCGCGGCAGAAATCCGGAGCATGTCGATGCGCGGGCGCGCACTCGTACTTATTAGCGGGCGGCCGATCGCGGCGGGGGGCTGACGCCCTTCCGCTTCGCTGTCGGTCGCAAATCCAGGCCCCTCGCGGGCCTTTTTCTTTGCCCTCAATCCCCAGTGACCTTCCGCCCATAAGAGTCCCCGACCATGACCGTCCACATAGCCCCGACAGAACAGGCCGAAGAGATCCTCAGCGGCGCCCAGATCGTGGTCCGCGCTCTGGTCGACCAAGGCGTCACCGAACTTTTCGGCTACCCGGGCGGCGCCGTTCTGCCGATCTACGACGCCCTGTTCCACGAACCGCGCCTGCGCCACATCCTCGTCCGTCACGAGCAAGGGGCAACCCATGCCGCCGAGGGCTACGCGCGCTCCACCGGCAAGGTCGGCGTGGTCGTGGTGACCTCCGGGCCCGGCGCGACCAACGCCGTCACGGGCATCGTCGATGCCCTGATGGATTCGATCCCCTTGGTGGTGATCACCGGCCAGGTGCCGACGCACCTCATCGGCACCGACGCCTTCCAGGAATGCGACACGGTCGGCATCACCCGCTCGTGCACCAAGCACAATTATCTGGTGAAGGACGTCGCCGACCTTCCCCGGATCATGCACGAGGCGTTCCGCATCGCCGCCTCGGGGCGGCCGGGCCCGGTTGTGATCGACGTGCCCAAGGACGTGCAGTTCGCCAGCGCCCCCTATCGCGGGCCGGCAGAGGCCAAACCCCTGCACGATTACCGGCCAAGGACCGCGCCCGATCCGCGCGCCATCGCCGAGGCCGCCCATCTCATCGCCAACGCCAGACGGCCAGTTTTCTATACCGGCGGCGGCGTGATCAATTCCGGACTGGACGCCTGCGCGGCGCTGCGGGAACTCGCTCGCGTCACCGGCGCCCCGGTCACCTCGACCCTCATGGGCCTGGGAGCTTTTTCGGCCGATGACCCGGCGTGGCTGGGCATGGTGGGCATGCACGGCGCCTTCGAGTCCAACAACGCCATGCATGATTGCGATGTGATGGTCGCCGTAGGCGCGCGCTTCGACGACCGGGTGACTGGGCGCCTCGACGCTTTCTCGCCAGGCTCGAAGAAGATCCACATCGACATCGACCCCTCCTCGATCGGCAAGGTGGTCCGCGCCGACGTGCGGGTACAGGCCGACGCCGGAGAGGCGCTTGAGGCCCTGGTCAAAGCCGTGAAGCGCGAACGCGCGGCGCCCGATCGCCTGAAACCCTGGTGGGAGCAGATCGATCTCTGGCGGGCCAAGCGAGGCTTCGCCTATCGTCCGTCCAAGGACGTCATCAAGCCGCAGTACGCGATCGAGCGCCTGTTCGCCCTTACCCGCGGCCGCGACGTCTATGTCACGACCGAGGTCGGTCAGCACCAGATGTGGGCGGCGCAGTACTTCCGCTTCACCCAGCCCCGACGCTGGATGACCTCCGGCGGGCTCGGCACCATGGGCTACGGCCTGCCGGCGGCGATCGGCGTCCAGGCGGCGCACCCAAAGAGCCTGGTCATCGATATCGCTGGCGACGCCAGCGTGCAGATGACCTTCCAGGAGATGTCCACGGCGATCCAGCATGACCTGCCGATCAAGGTCTTCATCCTCAACAACGAATGGATGGGCATGGTCCGCCAGTGGCAGCAGCTGCTGCATGGAGAGCGCTATAGCCACTCCTATTCTGCCAGCCTGCCGGATTTCGTAAAGCTGGCCGAGGCCTACGGGGCGATGGGCCTGCGCGCCAGTCATCCGGACGAACTCGACGGACTCATCGAGGAGATGATCGATACGCCCCTGCCTGTGGTCCTCGACTGCCGGGTCGAGCGGGCCGAGAACTGCTTCCCGATGATCCCCTCCGGCAAGGCGCACAACGAGATGCTGCTCGGCGAGGACGTCCTCGAAGGCGCCATCGACGACGCCGGACGGAGGCTGGTGTGAGCGAACAGACTGAAGAGGCGCCGGCCAGCGCCTATGACATGGGCCATGCGGAGGAGGCCGAGGATCTGGCCACCTTCGCCGTGCTGGTCGACAACGAGCCGGGCGTGTTGCACCGGGTGGTCGGCCTGTTCGCGGCCCGCGGCTACAACATCGAAAGCTTGACGGTCGCCGAGACCGACCGAAACGCCCACACCAGCCGCATCACCATCGTTACCCGTGGCACACCGCATGTGCTGGCCCAGATCGAGGCTCAGCTGGAGAAGATGGTCTCAACCCGGCATGTGCAGAACGTCACGCGCGATCCCAACGGCGTCGAGCGCGAACTGGCGCTGGTCAAGGTGGGCGGCGTGGGCGCCGATCGCATCGAGGCGCGGGCCCTGGCCGACATTTTCCGCGCCCGCGTGATCGACACCAATTCGGAGAGCTTCATCTTCGAAATCAGCGGCGCGCCAGGGAAAATCGACAAGTTCGTCGATCTGATGCGGCCCATCGGGCTCCTCGAAGTCTCCCGCACCGGCGTGCTCTCCATCGAGCGGGGAGAGGTGAGGCTCTAGAAGAACCCCACCTCAGGCCTGGCGGGTCAGCCCGCCGCGAAGATCTTGCCCACGAAGGCGAAGATCGCCGGATCGAGCGGCAGTTGCGGCGCGGCCCTGGGATCGGCCATGGCGTCTTGCCAGACACCATAGACCTTGTCGGCCACCGCCTGGTCGCCTTGGGTGAACTTGGCCATTTCCGCCTTCCAGCGACGGCCGAGATCCTTCGCTCTGGGACTCTGCCAGTCGTCGGCCGCCATCAGGGCGCGGGCCTCGGCAATCAGCGCGTCCCATTCCCTTCCGACCTCCTCCTGATCGAAGTCGCGCGCTTGGGTGGCGGCGATATCAGCGTCGCTGAAGTGGGCTCTGACGTGGGGCTCGAGCAAGGCGCCGAGCTCTTTCTGTCCTGATTTGAACGACATGGGTGTCTCCTTGGCGAGGGTTGCGATGTCGTCGACCGAAAGGGTCTCGCCGCGGGCCAGGCGGGATCGGGCTTCGCGCACGAGCTTGAGCGCCCGCTCGGCTTTGGCCGCATCTGCGATCAGCGCCCGTTCGTGGACAGCCAGGACCTCCGCCAGGCCGACCCGACCGGCGGCGAGCAGTTCGCCGATTCGCGAGAGCGGCAGGCGCAGGGCCTTCAGCGCCAGAACGAGGTGCAACCGTTCGATCTCGGCGCGACCAAACGCCCGCCAGCCATTGGCTGTCCGCACCGTCTTGATGAGGCCCCGCGACTCATAGAGCCGAAGGGCCTTCGGGCTGACGCCCAGAAGACGCGTGACCTCCGCCGGACTGTAGTGACGCCAGCTTTGGGTATTCGGCGCCGACATGGATCGGTGACCTTTTTCGTTTCGACGCCGCAAGCCTGTGAGGCCGGCCCTTAGGGCGGGGTCAAGGCCTATTCTTCGGTTTGATTTTCCACGTCGAGCTCCTGCCGGACGATGGGCGGGATCCAGTCCGGCGCCAGGGCCTTGGCCGGATGCGAACCGGAGATCTCGCCCATGAATTGGTTCGTCAGGCTGTAGCCAAGCAGCGCCTGCAACGCCGGCGTCATGGCCGCGATCCGCTCGCGCGGGATGCCGAGGAACCAGTTCTCCTGCGTCCTCGCCCATGGCTCGCAATACTGGCTGGTGTACCCCATCCTCGGCGCGTCGCTGAGGTTGGCCCCTGCGCCGTGGACCAGCGTGCCGGCGAACACCGCCGCCGCTCCGGCCGGCATCTCCAGCGGAACGAGCTTTGGCCCCTTGCCGCGGGCGATCGCCTCTCTTGCCGATGTGATTTCCGACGGCGACCAGGTGTGGCTCCCGGGAAGGGCCAGGGTCGCGCCATTCTCAAAGGTGAAGGGATCGACCGCGCCGATGACGCTGATCCCGAGCGGTGGGCGGGGCCGCTCGAACGGGTAGAAGCCGTCGTCGAAGTGCAGGCTCTGAGCCGCCTCCCCTGGATGGATGACGATGGCGTGGCTGGCCGAGAGGAGGAATCCCGGCCGAAGAAACGCGCCGACAATCGCCAGGATGCGTGGATCGGCCGCGATCTCCTCGAACACCTTGCCGCGTCCGACCAGAGTGTAAATGCGTTCGGTCGAATGGCCCTCAAACGGGTTCCGGCCACGCCAGCGGCCTAGATAGGGCGCCACACCAGCGCGGAAAGCCGAAACGCCGGCGCCGTTCAGAACGCCTTCGACGATGGTGTAGCCATCGCGGTGAATCTGTTCGACGTGCCGCGCAAGCTCGAAGCCGGCCGGCGCGGGCTGGGCGATGTCCATGGCGAACCTCCCGCCACCAGACTACACCCAATTGGTCGGCGCCGGGATGGCCACATCAGGCGAGCTGGACTTCGGCCATGGTCGCCAACTCTTGCGCCCGGCGGCTGCGGATCGCCACCGCCCGGAAGACCCCATACTGGATGGCGAAGAGACTGAGCTTCGAAGCCAGCGGAAAGTCGCCGACGAATTCCAGCCAGGCCTTGTGGCCGAGCGCGAGGGCGAAGAAGACATTGAGGCCCGCAGTCAGGAACATCAGACCCGACCAGCCATAGCCGAAGACGACAATCAGGCGCTCGGGGATCAAGTCATGGGCCGCCGGCGGGATGTAGCGGTCCATCCAGCCACGCTGAAGCATGGCCGCGCCGACTGTCGGATAGGCGATGGTCTGCTTGATCATCACGAAACGTGGATCGCCCGTGAGCACGGTCGCGCCGCCCAGGACGATCACCAGGCCGAGGCTCGCCCATTGCATGCCGGGGATCGGCTTGCCGCGTAGCTTCGCGAATCACACCGGGCCGGCGCCGAAAGCCACCGCCGCGCCGGTGGCGAGGTAAGGATTGTTGGTCAGGCCGAACAGGGCCGCGAACAGGATCGTCGACAGCATGTCGATGAGGATCGGTCGGGCGGCCTAGATGAGGTTTTTCATGATCTCTCCAGGGATCCGGGTTGCCTGGAAAGACTAGCCTGCGACCGACCACCGACCTCGGCGGCTCACGAAGCGAAGGCGCCCGTTGGCGTCAAACCCACCACCATTCACGCTTCGCGAGCCGCGCGTGCCTGGAATGAGCCCAGGCGACGCGCTTTGGCGATCAAGCCTAGTGCGGACGACCGCCGCCGTGACCGCCATGACCACCGCCATGACCGCCACCGCCATGTCCGCCGCCGTGACCGCCACCGCCATGACCGCCACCGCCGCGAACCGCCCCGCCGCGATAACCACCACCGCCGCGAACCACTCCGCCGCGATAGCCGCCACCGCCGCGATAGCCGCCACCGCCGCGATAGCCGTTAGCGTATCCGCCGCCCCAGCCGCGCCAGCCGTAGCCGCCGCCCCAGCCGAAGCCGCGACGCCAAGCGTAGCCGCACCAGTAGAAGCCAGGGCCGTGCCAGCCGTCGACGTACCAGCAATAGTTGTAGCCGCCGAAGAACCACTGGGCCTTTTCGAGCGTCAAAGGCTCGGCCGGATTATAGACCCCATAGGACAGCTGAGCCGACGGCGCCTGGTTGGCCGCAGGGACAGACGGAGCCGCTGCAGCGCCAAAGGCGAGGCCAATCGCTCCTAGTCCGGAGGCGATCGCAATTTTGAGGCGAGTCATCGATGAAGTTCCTTCATTGGACCGAGTAGCCTTCGCCATAAAGCGCACGCGGCGGGCTTTGTTCCAGATCGGTGGCCGAACGTGATCTCCAGCCAGATCAGGAAAGGGCGCCGGAGTCGCCCCAGCGCCCAATCTCCCAAGCCTAGTCGGTCTTAATGACGGCGACCGCCGTGACTGCCATGCCAGCCGCCGTGGCCGCCATGCCATCCGCCGTGGCCACCGCGCCAGCCGCCGTGACCGCCGCGCCAGCCGCCGCCGCGCCAGCCGTGCCAGCCGATTGGGCCGCCCCAGCCAAACCCCCGACGCCAAGCGTAACCGCACCAATAGTAGCCTGGCCCGTGCCACGCGGCCGGATACCAGCAATAGTTGTTTCCGCCCCAGAACCACGCGGCATTTTCGAGCTGAACCGGCTGGGCGGGATCATAGACGCCGACAATCAGGCGGGGCGTCGTCCCGACTGCGTCGTTAGCCGCGAGCGTTGGCATGACGCCCGCCGAGGCGCCGCCTGCCGCCGTCAGGGCGGCCGCCGCGGCGAGAATTGTGCGCTTAAGACTCTTCATTGTCTGGTCTCCTCAGGGGTCCCTCTGCAGCTTGCTCAGAACACCAGTTGGGCCATGAACCCCCAATGAACCGGGGGCGTAACACGGCCGCTGTCGTGCAAGGTTAAGCTTTCTGACGGAGGCGAACTGCACAGCGCCCTTCCCACCGGCGGTCAGGCGTCTTATCTTTGAGGGGTTCGGACTTGTCCGGACTATGGAGATAAACGCGCGCGAAATAAGCGGACTGGACCCGGGTGCGATTCCCGGCGGCTCCACCAATTCCTTACTCCGGCGCCTGCGTTATCGGCGGGCTTGGCCTTGGGGCCGATCAGCATCGACAGACGTCTAAAGGCGTTGCTTTCTCTCGGCGTGGCTCACCGTTTCGGGCCGATAAACTAACTGCGAACGATAACTTCGCTCCAGAGTACGCCCTCGCCGCTTAATGCGACGCGGTCGTATTCGAACACTGAAGTCCTGATGTCTTAGCAGCGTCAGGCGGGGCCCGGGGAGCGCCTGCCAACAGAAGCTCCCCACCTTCCTCCCTGACTGGCGCTCCCGTAACCAAATGCAGGACTCCGGGAGCGCCTGCCAACAGAAGTTCGCCACTTTCTGGGCTCTGAAAATCGCGCCGGGCAAAAGAAAACGGGAGCGCCATTGGCGGCGCTCCCGAGGCGTATCCCCTAATGGGGCGGCGGCGCTATTTGTTGAGCGATTCCAGATGGATCGCCGGAGTGCCGAAAACAGGATCGAATGACTTGGGATTGCACCGAACCGGCGCGCGTCATGCTTTCGGCTCCTCGTGGGGCGCAGCGGACTGGAGCGATTGGCCGCACCCGTGGCGTTGCTTAACGACTTGAATGCAGGCTCGCATCGTGCAGATGGATTAGGCGACGGAGGGGTCCGGGGGGCTGGACCTGTCGCAGGGGGCGTCCGCCCTGACGGCCATCCACGACAGACTCGGCGAGACCATCGAGGCGAGCGCCTTGGATTTCGGCCTTTGGACCGATGTCCTGACCGGACTGGCTCAGGCTGCGGGTGCAGACGGGGCCGCCCTCGTTTACCAGAGCCTCGCGGATGGAAGCGGCTCGAGCGTCATTGTCGGCATCGATCCGGACGCTCGACCCCTGTACTTCGGGGAATTCGCCCGCAAGAATCCACTGCAGATTGCCGACACGCTCAAGGAACAGTTGGCGGCCTTTCGCCCGGCCATCCGTCACGACGAACAATTCCTATCCAAAGCCGAATTCGAGCGGACTGATTTCTATCAGGGAATCTTCCGGCCCTTCGACATGCACTCGGTTCTGATGATCGGCCTTGGGGTCCACGGCGTGAATCACGCCGGGGTGAACCTGGTGCGGAGCCGCCGCCGGCCGCAGTTCGGAACGACGGCGTTTCAGGCCATGGCGCACTGGCACGGCGCCCTTATCCGCGCCTTTGATGTCAGCATGGCCCTGTCGCCGGTGAATTCGGCGCGCGACGATCTTGCGGCAGCCCTCGACACGCTCGCAGACGCGATCTTCCTGGTGGAAGCTGATGGCCGGGTTGCGCACACAAATGAGCCGGCGCGGCACCTCGTGGCGGCGGAGCGGGGCGTTGCGATGGTTGGCGGACGGATTCGGGCGCGCGATTCCGACCAGATCCGACCCCTGGAGGGGCTGATCGCCAGCGCCATCGAAGGCGAATCCCACCACGGCGGCGCCATGGCCCTCACGGCTGGACCCGGTCAACCGCCGCTGTCGCTCACTGTGACGCCGCTTGGTCCTCGCCGCAGCTCGGCGTTCGAGACCCCGCCCTTGGCCATGGTGAGAATTTGCGACTTCGCCACCCTCAGGCCGGTGGCCGAAGGCAAGCTCATGAGCCTCTTTGGCCTGACCGCGGCCGAGGCGCGGGTGGCGGCGGCGGTAGGCGGCGGGGAATCGCCGCGCAA
This sequence comes from Caulobacteraceae bacterium, assembly GCA_036491275.1. Lineage (GTDB taxonomy): Bacteria > Pseudomonadota > Alphaproteobacteria > Caulobacterales > Caulobacteraceae > Acaudatibacter. Next base: position 12,996 of record DASXCH010000087.1, on the reverse strand, counting down.
AGCCGCTGAGCGGCTGGGTGTCAGTTTCAACACGGTTCGCGCCCAATTGGCCCGGGTCTTCGAGAAGACGGGCGTCGGTCGCCAGGCCGATCTCGCCCGCCTCCTGGCGCGGATTGCGATCCAGGGATGAAACGGACGAGTTTTGACGCCCGATCGATCGCAGAAGGTCTATGCCACGGCTCCGGCGGGCGCTAGGTTCGCATCGTGGCACGCGATGAGAAGCCCAAGGATCTGATCGGTTACGCCGCACTCCAGCAGGAGGCGCTGCGACAGGTGGTGCGTGCGTCCCTTGAACGCGCCGCCACGACGCGCGGCCTGCCCGGAGACCATCACTTCTACATTAGCTTCCGGACCGACTACCCGGGCACACTGATCCCCGAGGAGTTGATCTCGCGCTATCCGGAAGAGATGACCATCGTCCTTCAGAACCAGTTCTGGGACCTTTCGCCAGGTCCGGACTCGTTCTCGGTGACACTGCAATTCAGTGGTCAGCCCAAAAGCTTGGCCATCCCCTATGCCGCGATGACCCGGTTCTATGACCCGAGCGTCCAGTATCTTCTGCAGTTCGCCCCGACGCCCCCCGATGCTCGGCCGGAGCCAACGGCCGAACAAAAGCCTGAACTCGCGGCCGAGGGGGGTCCGAAGGTCGTCTCGCTCGATCAGTTCCGTAAGAAATGAGCCACGCACAAGCGCCCGCTAGCGCGGCGCTGACCGACGCCGAGATCCTGGAGCGATTTACCCGAACCAAAACGCGGGCGCCCAGCACCGAGACCCTGGGATTCAGAATTCTGGCTGTCGACCAGGCCGCGATGACCGTCGAGGCCGAATTCCTGGCCAGAGCCGAGTTGATGGCCAATCCAATGAAGCTCATCCAGGGCGGGTTCCTGGTTGGTATGCTCGATGAGGTGATGAGCACCGCTTGCGTGATGGTGTCCGGACTGACCGCCGCGGCGCCGACTTTGGAGTTGAAGGTGAGTTTCCTGCGGCCGGCAAGGCCGGGACCATTGCGTGGGATTGGTCGGGTCCTGCGCTGGGGCAAGACCATTGCCTTCACCGAGGGCGAACTCTATGACCCGGAGGGGCTTCTGATCGCCAAGGCGACCGCCACCGCATTGCCGACGCCCTTCGCCAGCTACAGGTGAGGATCCGCGGGCCGATGGCCGCACTCGCCGCCGGCTTTGCCGCGGCCATGTTCGCCATCTCGTCGGCCAGCGCAGCCCCTCAGGGATTTTCCCGATGGGCGGCGGTGATCATCTCCGGCGACGACCGCGCGGCGCACGTCGATAAATCGACCGAGGCGTTCGACAACGCGCGTCGCGACCTTGGTCGCGCCCTCGAGCGTCGAGGCTTCTCCAACGCGAATGTCGCCGAGTTTTCGGTCGAGCCCGACCGCCATCCGGACACCCGACCAGGTCCCGCCCGGCTTGCCGACATCGCTGCCGGGCTGAAGCGGCTCGCAAGCCGGGCGCCGGATGGCTGTCTGGTCTACCTGACATCGCACGGCTCCCCGGACGGGGCGGTGCTCGGCGACAAGCTGCTGCCACCGCGGACCCTGGCCCGCCTTGTCGGCGGCGCCTGTGGCAAAAGGCCGACGATCGTCATCATATCGGCCTGCTTCTCGGGGGTGTTCGTCCCTGCCCTCCGCGGATCCCGTCGCCTGGTCCTCACCGCGGCGCGTCGCGACCGATCCTCCTTTGGCTGCGGCGAGAGCGATGAGTATCCGTTCTTCGACGCCTGCGTGCTCGAGAGCCTGCCGGACTCGGCCGACTTTGTCGATCTTGCCGGCCGCACCCGCCGTTGCGTCGCCAGGCGTGAAAAGATGGAGCAGATGAGCCCGCCGTCCGAACCGCAGGTCAGCGACGGCGTCCGATTCCACAGCCCTGCCTTTTCGCCGCCAGCCTAGCCTCTGGCGCCTTCGGTGGGCTAAACCCGCGCCGCCTTGAGCCTGAGCCGGAGCCCGCCATGACCGCCGTCCGAACCGAGACCGACAGTTTCGGGCCGATAGAGGTTCCAGCCGACCGCTATTGGGGCGCCCAGACCCAGCGCAGCCTGCAGAATTTCAAGATCGGCTGGGAGAAGCAGCCGGCGCCGGTCGTCAGGGCTCTGGGGATCGTCAAGCGGGCCGCGGCCGAAACCAACATGGCGCTCGGCAAGCTCGATCCCAAGCTCGGCGCCGCCATCGTCGAGGCCGCGACGGAGGTCATGGAGGGGAAGCTTGACAGCCACTTCCCCCTTGCGGTGTGGCAGACCGGCTCCGGCACCCAATCAAACATGAACGCCAACGAGGTTATCTCCAACCGGGCGATCGAGATCCTCGGCGGGTCGATGGGCTCCAAGAGCCCGGTCCATCCCAACGATCACGTCAATCTCAGCCAATCCTCCAACGATACCTATCCCAGCGCCATGCATGTGGCCGCGGCCGAGGAGGTGGTCCATCGCCTGATCCCAGCTCTTCAGACCCTCAGGAACGCCCTTGCCGCCAAGTCAGACGCCTGGGCCGACATCATAAAGATCGGCCGCACCCACACCCAGGACGCAACGCCGCTCACGCTCGGCCAGGAATTCAGCGGCTATGTCCAGCAGGTGGAAAACGGCATCGCCCGGCTCGAGATGAGCCTGCCGATGCTGATGCAACTGGCCCAGGGCGGCACCGCCGTGGGCACCGGCCTCAATGCGCCGGCGGGCTTCGCCGAGCAGGTGGCGACGAAGATCGCAAAGATCACCGGTCTGCCTTTCACCTCGGCGCCGAACAAGTTCGAGGCCCTGGCAGCTCACGACGCCATGGTCTTCAGTCACGGAGCCATGAACACGGTGGCAGCGAGCCTGTTCAAGATCGCCAATGACATCCGCAATCTCGCCAGCGGACCCCGTTCGGGTCTCGGCGAGCTTTCGCTCCCGGAGAACGAGCCTGGCTCATCGATCATGCCCGGCAAGGTCAATCCCACCCAGTGCGAGGCGCTGACCATGGTCTGCGTCCAGGTGATGGGCAATCAGACTTCGATCACCTTTGCCGGCGCCTCCGGCCAGTTCGAGCTCAACGTCTTCAATCCGGTGATGGCCTACAATTTCCTGCAGTCCGCGCGGCTTCTGGCCGACGCTTCCAAGAGCTTCACCGAGCATTGCGTGGTCGGCATCGAGCCCAGGCTCGACAACATATCGGCCAATCTGGCGCGGTCGCTTATGCTGGTTACGGCCCTTACCCCGCACATCGGCTACGACGACGCCGCCAAGATCGCCAAGTTGGCACACAAGAACGGCACAACCCTCCGCCAGGAGGCGGTGAAGGGCGGCTATGTGACCGAGGATGAGTTCGACGAATGGGTGCGGCCGGAGAATATGATCCGGCCCCAGTGAAACTGGCTTCAAGGCGATCGGGCGGCGAAAGGCGCCGCCCCGAGAAGTGCGGCGGGGCCTCCCCAACCGGGGCGCCCCGCCTGAAAAGCCGAACTTATTGGCCGGTGTTGGTCGCGGCGCTGTTTTCGGTCGTTGCGTTCATCGTCGTATTGGCCGAAGCGTTCATCGCACTGTTGTCTGCGGAAGCGGCAGCCGTGTTATCCGCTGGCGCGGCCGGCTTGGAGCAAGCGGCCAGCGAGAGCGCCGCGAGAGCGGCGAGGGCCACGTGACTGGGCCGAATTTTCATGTTTGTCGTCCCCACCTTGGAGTTGACGGCGGGCGGAGATCGCCGGCCGCAAGGCGCAGGTTTAGACTGCCCTCGCGTTAAATCAAGTTCCCGTGATCACTTGAAGCTTGGCATCAGGTCCGGCGGCTGACCGCGAAGTCGGCAAGCGCATCTAATCCATCGCGCCAGTCGCTGGCGGCGAACCCGGAAAGGGCGCGTTTGGCGCGTGCGGCATAGTCGGCAGCGAGAGAGAGCGTGGCGTCCAGCGCGCCGCAGGCGAGGATGAACTCCCGAGCCCGGCGGAAATCGTCCGGCGTCTGCTCGCGACGACCCACCGACCGCTCGAAGAAGGCCCGATCGCTCGCTGGCGCACGTTCGGCTGCCAATATCAGCGGCAAGGTCGCCTTGCCTTCACGGAAGTCGTCGCCGGCATTCTTGCCGAGCATTTCCGTGGCGCCGCCGTAGTCCAGGGCGTCGTCAGTCAACTGGAACGCGAGACCGAGGTTGTGGCCATAGTCGTGGAGCGCCTGGGCTCTGACGTCGGAGGCGCCAGCGGACTCCGCCCCTGCCTCGGCCGCGGCCGCGAAGAGAGCGGCGGTCTTGGCGGTGATGATCTCGAGATAGGTCGCCTGATCGAGGTCGAGGTCGTGGGCGCGGCTCATCTGCAGCACCTCGCCCTCGGCGATCACCCGCGAGGCGCGGGCCAGAATCTCCAGCGCCCGCATGCGGCCAGTCTCGACCATCAATTCGAATGCGCGCGCGAACAGGAAATCGCCCACCAGCACCGCGGGCGGCGCGCCCCAGATGAGGTGAGCGGCAGTCTGCCCGCGGCGCAGCTGCGATGCGTCGACCACATCGTCATGCAGCAGGGTGGCCGTGTGGATGAACTCCACTGCCGCCGCCAGTTTCAGGGCGTTCTCGTCGTGGCCGCCGGCGGCGCGCGAGGCGGCGACGGTCAGCAGCGGACGCAACCGCTTGCCGCCGGCGTTGATCAGGTGATCGGCCAGCGCCGGGATAACGGCCACCGGGCTCTGCATCCGCTGGGCGATCAGGGCGTCGACCCTGACCATATCCGGCGCAGCGTGCGCGATCAGCGCGTCCAGCCCCAACGCCGGGCGGTCCATCACGGCTCTGACAGCGTCCAACTCGCTAAGACTCCTCGGAGACGCGTCGCTCCAGCGCTCCGTCCGCCGTTGCAGTGCGACAATGCTGGCGCGATAGGGCATGGTCAAGCCGAGCCAGGGAGACAAGCCAAAGGAGATGGCCGCCGAGAACACGGAAGATCGACTGCTGGGCGGGCGACTTAGGCTGCGCCAGCCCGCGGTCGGCTACCGCGCCGGACTCGACGCGGCACTGCTCGCCGCCGCCTGCAATGCGCAAGGCGGCGAGCGCGTTCTCGATGCCGGCTGTGGCGTCGGCGCGGTGATGCTGCAGGCCGCATTTCGGGCGCCGGGCGCCCAATTTCTGGGCGTGGAGCGTGATCCGGCCTCGGTCGATCTGGCGCGCGAGAATATCGAACTCAACGGCCTTCAAGATCACGTGAGAGTCGAGGCGGGAGAGGTTTCGGCGCGGCCGGGCGTCCACGCGGGGGCCTTCGACAGGGCTTTGGCAAATCCTCCATTCTTCGACGATCCGGCAGCGCTGCGCGGCCCGGCGCCGGCAAAGCGCGGCGCGTGGATCGCCGAGGATGGCCTCCAGGCCTGGACCGAGTTCGTCACCAAGGCTGTGCGCGAAGGCGGAAGCATTGTTCTCATCCACCGCGCAGACCGCCTGACCGACTTGCTGGCGCTGCTTTCCGGCCGCGCCGGATCGTTCCAGGCGCGCCCTGTCCATCCCTTCGCCGACGCACCGGCAAGCCGCGTTCTCGTCCGCGCCGTGCGTGGCGGTCGGGCGCCGTTGAAGCTGCTGCCCGCGCTGGTGCTGCATTCGCGCAACGGCGCCAAGCATACCCCCGAGGCGGACGCCATCCTGCGCGGCGAAGCGACGCTCTGCTGGCTCTAGGCTGGCTTCGCATAGAGTCGCCACAGCACCATCGCGCCAACACCGACTGCCGGAAGCCCGAGCAGGATCGTCGCCCAAAGACCGGCGCCTAGCGAGGTCATGGCCGCGGCGATGAGACAGGCGCTCAGGTAGCCGATGTCCCAGCCGGCCTCGCTCATCACCTGGAAGCGCAGGGCGCAGGGCGATGCGGCCGCTTCGTTGTAGACCGCGCCTCCGATCGTCGGCGAGATAATCGGGATCAGGAGGGCGCCCAAAGCGTTGGCGCCCGCCGCCAGCCACGGAGCGCCCAGGCTGGCAGCGCGGCTGACGAGAATTGCCGCCGCCAGGACGTAGGCCGCCGTCACTGCCGTCCGGCCTCGGCCGGCGTCGATCCGCGGGCCGATGAAGAGCCCGCACGCCGCCCCGGCCACGCCCGCCAGCGCCATGGCCCCGCCATAGGCCGGAATACTGTCCTTCAGCGTGACGTAGAGTGCTATCTGCCAGGCCGACATCAAGCTTGCGTCGAACCAGCCGTCGGTCGCGTAGAACACGGCGACGGTGCGGGCCGCACGATAGGCGCCCGGCGCCGCAGGCCTCACTGGAACATTCGGCGCGCCGAGCAGAGGCAATGCGGACAGCGCCTGGATGAGGCCCACGGCCGAAAAGGTGACCCCCGGCCCCACCGTTATGAGGGCGAGCGCGGCCAGAAGCGGCGCGACTACCCCTGCGATTGCGGCCAGGGCCTCGCGAACGCCGACCTGATGGCCCCGATGATCGGCGTCGCCGACGGTGGCGAAATAGGCGTTGAAGCTCGGCCAGTAGAGCAGGTCGCCCAGGGCCGCGACGGAGATCAAGACCCAGAGCATTGGCCCCACGCCGCGAACCTGTCCGAGCACGGGATACTGCAGACCCATGCCGATCGCGCCGGCGATGAGCATGGCTTTGAGCCCGAATCGTTTGGCGAGCGGCACAAGGATCGGCCGGAAGACGAGTCGGCCTAAAAAGATCGACGCCAAGACGACGAAGGTCTGCGGAATCGACAGGCCGGCGCGCAGCAAGAAAACGACGTAAAAGGCGCCGCCCGAGGCCTGGGCCAAGGCCTGGACACCATAGTGCAGGTTGACGCGGTTGACCGCGTTGTTGGCGAGGTACGCCATTGGTTGTGTCGCCTGAGAGGTGTGGGAAGATGACCAAGCGATCGCCCGGTCATGCGGCGAGATCGGCTATCTGAGGTCCGTCATCTCGAGGTCGCTCCCACGTCGACCCGGCCGCCATGCCACGTCTTGCACATGCGGGCAAGGCGAAGCTCAGTTCTTCGCCTGGTCCACCAGCTTGTTCTTGGCGATCCACGGCATCATGGCCCGCAAGCGGGCGCCGACCTCTTCGATCGGGTGCTCGGCGTTGCGCCGGCGCGAGGCCTTGAATGAGGCAAGACCGGTCTGGTTCTCGGCCATGAAATCCTTGACGAAGCGGCCGGACTGGATGTCGTCCAGCACCCGCTTCATCTCGGCCTTGGTGGCCGCGGTCACAATGCGAGGGCCGGTGACGTATTCGCCATATTCGGCGGTGTTGCTGATCGAGTAGTTCATGTTGGCGATGCCGCCTTCGTAGATCAGATCGACGATCAGCTTCACCTCGTGCAGGCACTCGAAATAGGCCATTTCCGGCGCGTAGCCCGCTTCGACCAGGGTTTCGAAACCGGCGCGGATAAGTTCGACCAGGCCGCCGCACAGCACAGACTGCTCGCCGAAAAGATCGGTCTCGCATTCCTCGCGGAAGGTCGTCTCGATGACGCCGGAGCGGCCGCCCCCGATCGCAGAGGCATAGGCGAGGCCAAGATCGAGTGCGTTTCCGGTGGCGTTCTGGGCCACGGCGATGAGGCACGGGACCCCGCCGCCGCGCAGATATTCGCTCCGCACCGTATGACCGGGGCCCTTGGGGGCGACCATCAGCACATCGACGCTCGCCTTGGGTTCGATCAGGCCGAAGTGAATGTTCAGTCCATGGGCGAACAGCAGGGCCGCACCGTCCCTCAGATGCGGGGCGATTTCGTGCTGGTAGATGGCGCGCTGATGCTCGTCAGGGGCCAGCACCATGACGAGATCGGCCCAGGCGGCCGCCTCCGCGACACTCATGACCTGGAGCTTTTCGGCCTTGGCCTTGGCCGCGGAGGCCGAACCTTCGCGAAGCGCCACGGCGACCTGCCTGACGCCGGAATCCCGCAGGTTGAGCGCGTGGGCATGACCCTGAGAGCCATAGCCGACGATGGCGATCTTCTTGTCCAGCAGGCGGGCGAGGTCGGCGTCGCGATCATAATAGACGCGCATGAAGTCATCTCCGGGCGGGCGGGAACGGGCCTTCGGCGGCAAACCCGTTCTGGGAAGGCCGTCTCGTTAGGATTTTTCGCGCCCGCGTCAAGACGAACGGGGATAAGCCGGCCGGTCTGTGGACCGACGGGCCCGCGCGGGTCGCTGACGAGGGCGAGTCATCCTATTTTCAGGTCAGCATGAGCGCCGAACTGAACACCATTATCGCCGAACACCCCGAACAGGCCTATCTCGACCTTCTCGCCGAGATCCTGCGGGACGGGCAGAAGCGCGCCGACCGCACCGGCGTGGGGACGCTCGGGGTCTTTGGTCGGCAATTCCGCTTCGACCTGACAAAGGGCTTTCCCCTGCTCACCACCAAGAAGGTGCATTTCAAGTCGGTCGTCCTCGAACTCGCTTGGTTCCTGCGCGGCGAGACCAACGTGCGCTGGCTGCAGGACAGGGGCTGCACCATCTGGGACGAGTGGGCCGACGCGGACGGCGAACTCGGCCCGGTCTATGGCAAGCAGTGGCGCTCCTGGACCGCGCCGGACGGCCGGGTGGTCGACCAGATCGCCAGCGTGGTGAAAAGCCTGAAGGAAAATCCCGCCAGCCGGCGGCATATGGTTTCGGCCTGGAATCCCGCCGACATCGACGACATGGCCCTGCCGCCCTGTCATTGCCTGTTCCAGTTCCATGTCGGGGAAGGTCGCCTGTCCTGCCAGCTCTACCAGCGCTCGGCGGATGTCTTTCTGGGCGTCCCTTTCAATATCGCCAGCTACGCCCTGCTCACCCATCTGATGGCCCGCGAAACCGGCCTCGAGGTCGGCGATCTTGTGATCACGCTCGGCGACGCGCACCTCTATCTCAACCACCTCGACCAGACGCGGCTGCAGCTGACGCGGACGCCCTATCCGTTCCCGAGTCTGCGCCTTGCGCCGGAGGCGCGGCTGTTCGAACTGGAAGCGGAGCATGTGGCGCTCGAGGGCTATCGCGCCCATCCCTTGATCCGGGCGCCGATCGCCGTCTGATGGCCTTCCTCACCCTGGGCCCGGTGGCGCGAGCCAAGAACGGCGTCATCGGCGCCGGAGGCGCCCTCCCATGGCGGCTGAAGTCGGACATGGCCCTGTTTCGTAGCCTCACCATGGGCAAGCCGGTGATCATGGGCCGCAGGACCTGGGACAGTCTCCCGCGCCGGCCGCTGCCCGGCCGAACCAATATCGTCCTTTCCCGCGACGGTTCCTTTGCCCCGCCCGGCGCCGTTGTCTGCGAGGATTTCGCCGAGGCTTCCGAAATGGGACGCGAGCAGGCGAGCGAGGATGGCGTCGAAGAGGCGTGCGTCATTGGCGGCGCAGCGCTCTTCACCCTGGCCCTGCCGAAGGCCCGCCGGATCTATCTCACCGAGGTTGAGGCGGCGCCGAAGGGTGACGTTTTCTTCCCGCCGTTCGATGAGACCGCCTGGCGCGAAACGCGCCGCGAGGCCTACGCCGCCAGCGAGGGAGACGACCACAACTTCATCTTCCGGGTTCTCGAACGCCGGTTATAGTGCCTCCAAACCACAAGAAAGTGCGGAGGCTTACCCATGAAGATTCAACAGGTCGCCGAGGGACTGGGCTTTCCCGAAGGCCCGATCGCCATGGCCGATGGCTCGGTTATCCTCGTCGAGATCGAATCCGGTCTGCTGACGCGGGTGACTCCTGACGGTCGGACATCGACGGTGGCGGATGTGGGCGGCGGACCGAACGGCGCGGCTATCGGCCCTGACGGCGCGGTATGGATCACCAACAACGGCGGGTCCTTCGAGTTCATCAAGCAGAACGGCCTCAACATCCCGGGGCCGACGCCGGAGAGTCACATGGGCGGCTATATCCAGCGCGTCGAACTCGCCACGGGGAAGACCGAGACCATCTACGAAAGCTGTGATGGGCGGCCGTTCTTCGGACCCAACGACCTGGTGTTCGACCGCGAGGGTGGCCTGTGGTTCACCGACCATGGCCGCGGCACGCCGACAGGGCGGGATACGGGCGGCCTCTACTACGCCACAACCGACGGCTCGAAAGTCGTCCGCGCCCGCGACCATCTCATCTCGCCCAATGGCGTCGGCCTGTCGCCCGACGAGAAGACCGTCTACGTCGCCGACACATTGCTCGGCCGGCTGTGGGGCTTTGACCTCGCCGGGCCAGGCGAAGTAGGACCGGGGCCTGGATTCGCGCCCGGCCGCGTCATCTGCAACCTCCCAGGCTATCAGTTGCTCGACAGTCTGGCGGTGGAAGCAGGCGGCAAGGTCTGCGTCGCGACCATCATCAACGGCGGGATCACCGCCTTCGACCCGGACGGATCGACCGAGCACTTCGCCTTCCCCGACGTCCTGGTCACCAACATCTGCTTCGGCGGCAAGGACATGAAGGACGCCTGGATAACCTGCTCGGGAACAGGCAAGCTCTACAAGTGTCGCTGGCCGAGGCCGGGCTTGAGGCTTAACTTCAACGCCTGAGCATTTTCGCCGAGGCTGGCGGTTCAGCCTGTGTTCAGTTTGTTGGGCGGATATAAGCGGATGCTGGAGCGCGTGTGCGCTCCGGCTCTGGGGAGTCTCAAGGACGATGAAATTGAAAATTCCGGCGAGTATCTCGGCCATAGCCGGCGCGGGCGCGCTGCTGGCTGGGCCAGTTGTGGCGGCGCCCCACTTCGGCGGCGGCGGGGCTCATTTCAGCGGCGGCCATGCCGGGGCGCATTTTTCTGGCGGGCATTTCTCCGGCGGGCACTTCTCCGGCGCCCGCTTCGGTGGGACCAGGGGCGCCTGGGCGAGCGGTGGTTGGCGCGGCGGAGGCTGGCGCGGCGGAGGCTGGCGCGGCGGTTTTGATCATCACCACTTCTTCGGGTTCTTTCCCTTCTTCGCCTTCTATGACCCGTTCTTCTGGGACGTCGGATTTGTTGGCGGTTACGACATCGTCCCCTACTGGGACGACTATTATGACGATTATGACGATCCCGCGGACGCCTACGGACCGCCGCCACCCGCGGGCGCAGCCGCGCCTCCAGGCTACAATTGCGACGGCTGGCGCTGGGACGCCAGTCAGCAACGCTACCTGCCGGCCAAGGTCGCCTGCCAGTAAGTCGCGCCGCGGGTCTAGACGACCCCGTCCAGGATTTCGACGTCGGGCCGCCCGGCCATGAACGGGCCCATCTCGCGGCCGATCTCGCGGAAATGGTCAGCGGCCCGGTGGGCAGCGACCGCCTCATCGTCCTTGTAGATTTCCAGAACCTTGTAGGTGTCGGCCTCGGTCCGGCTGCGGGTGAGCTGATAGACTTGATTGCCGGGTTCATTCTGGCGCACCGCGGCGGCCAGTCTCAGAAACACGGCCTCAAAGGCAGCGCCCTTGCCGGGCTGAGTCCTGATCGTCGCCACTAGCGCCAGCATCGCATCCTCCCTGATCAGCATTGATCGCCGGCCGATGGTAGAGGCAGGCGCGCCAGGCGCAACGGCGCCGTCGCGTCAGGTTCGGATCAGCCGCGGTGATCGAAGCCGTAGGCCACCCAGGTGTGGCCGCCGACGTGGCGCGCTTCGATGACGTCATCCTCGGCCGGGGCCGGTCCTCGCTTGGGCCAGGCGCGGGCGAAGGCCAGCACCGCCGCGCCGATCACGCCGGCGAAGACGAGCGCCACGGTCACGACGGCGGCGATCACAAGGCCCGCGAGGGCCGCCACCGTCCAGGCGAGCAGGGCGCCGACGGCGCCAAACGCCCCGCCAAACGTCGGTCTCGGCGACCAGGGCCTTTGCGTCATCACGGCCATCTCGACACCCTCCTCCTTGAAGAGGTTCTGGCTAACTTGGCTTGCATTCGGCGTCCGTCAACCGTTTCTGCGCCTGTAATTGCGATCTCTTGCAGAACGGCCACGCTTTGAGTTCCACCAACCAACACGCCGCCGCGCCGTACGCCAATGAAAAAGGCGCAATGCACCAACGCGCGGAAGGCCACTGGCGTTTCTGGATCGATCGCGGCGGCACCTTCACCGACATCATCGGCCTTGCGCCTGACGGTTCAACCCACACGCTCAAGCTGCCCTCGGCCTCGTCGGTCTATGACGATGCTGCGGTGGCGGCCATGCGCCGGCTGCTGGATCTCTCGCCAGAAGAGTCGTTTCCCGCCCATCGGGTCGCCGAGGTCCGGGTCGGCACGACGGTCGCCACCAACGCCCTTCTCGAGCGGGCCGGCGCTAGGACCCTGTTCGTTGTCACGCGCGGCTTCGCCGACGCGCTCCTGATCGGCGACCAGGCCAGGCCCCGCCTTTTCGACCTCGTCATCGAAAGGCCCGCACCGCTCTATGCCGGCGTCATCGAGGCCGATGAGCGTCTGGCGGCCGATGGATCGGTCCTCACACCGCTAGATGAGGCCGCGCTGGCGCCGCTGCTGGCCAAGGCGGTGCGCGACGGCTTCGAAAGCGCCGCCGTCGCCTTTGTTCACAGCGACCTCAATCCGGCGCACGAAGCCCGCGCCGCCGCCCTCGCCTGCGCCGCGGGTTTCGCCTACGTCGCCGTCAGCAGCGAGGTCTCGCCGTTGCCGAAGTTCGTCGAGCGGGCCGAGACCTGCGTCGTAGATGCCTACCTCACCCCGCCCTTGCGCGCCTACGCCGACATACTCGCTGCCGCCCTGCCCAGGGTCGACCTGACTTTCATGACCTCCGGCGGCGGCCTTGCCCGAGCCGGCGCCTTCCGCGGACGCGACGCTGTGGTCTCCGGCCCGGCCGGTGGAGTCGTTGGCACGGCGGGAATTGCGGAGGCGGCCGGCGCGGGCGCCGTCCTCGGCTTCGACATGGGAGGCACGTCGACCGACGTTTGTCGCTACGCCGGCCGGCTCGAGCGGCGCGATATCTCGCGGGTGGCGGGCGTGCGTCTCCGGGCGCCGATGCTGGACGTGGAGACCGTAGCGGCGGGGGGCGGCTCGATTCTCCATTTCGACGGCCTGCGCGCGCGCGTGGGCCCGAAGAGCGCCGGAGCCGTTCCGGGGCCGGCTTGCTATGGCCGCGGTGGGCCGGCGACGGTCACCGATGCCAACCTCGTCCTTGGCCGCTTGGAGCCCTCCCTGTTTCCCG